>JBAZRX010000007.1:0-53150 GCA_041662725.1 Minisyncoccota bacterium | reverse complement strand
TTAAACAAATATTGGCCGGATAATAAGCGTTGTCTCCAAGGTCAGTACTACGGAAGAATATGGGATTCTTGGTCTCAATACTTCCTCGCTGTTCGCAAGTAGTTTATCTACCGAGTTGTAGAACTCGCTAAAATCTTCAAACCACACCACGATCGGTGTGGTTTTTCATTTTTATGCTAAGTATCCAATGTTAAAAAAGTTCATACTCTGTTTCAGATGACGCACAGTAAAAACATTATCCCAAAACAAACCGATACTTCTTGTTGGCCCAAATCGGGCCAGCATAATCGACACCAACTCTTTTTGTTCGCTTGATCTTATTTTTAGGAATTTTATGATCACCAATTTCAATCCATAAGCCGGTTGATCTCACAGCTTTTGTCTTATTAAATTTCCCAGTGATACTCAGTTTCTTTGTTAATCTAGCCGGACCATTCACTTCTTTTGTTCCACGAATCAGGACTGCCGCTGGATAACCTTTCTGACCAGTAACAATGTTTAGCATCCAGTGAACTCCATAGACAAAATATGTATACCAATATCCAGCTGGACCAAACATTATTTCATTCCTCGGGGTTTTACCTTTTGAAGCATGGCTGGCAAGATCATGAAAACCATCATAGGCTTCTGTTTCGGTGATCATGAATCTTTCGATTTTATTTCTACTTTTTCTTACGAGATAACAGCCGATCAAATCCTCGGCGACTGCGAGAGTAGGACGATCGAAGAATTGAGGTTTGGCGATTTTCATAATAGACTAAGTATATGCTTTATACACGAAAAGGTGATGATGGTAAAACTCGTACATTTTCTCTGGTGAAGAAAGGGAGGGTTTCCAAGAGTTCGTGCGAGACTGAATCTCTGGGTGTTTTGGATGAACTGAATTCATTCTTGGGAATAATAAAAGTTAAGGGGCAAAAAGAGAAGTGGAAAATAGAAAAGAAAAAATTACCGGAAATAATCTCTTGGTTACAAAATTGTCTTTTTATTGTTCAAGCTGAGGTAGCTGGATCAAATAAAACAATTACTCGAACAAAGGTTTTGGAGATGGAAATGATGATTGATAATATTGAAAAACAATTACCATTAATCAAAACCTTTTTTGTCTCGGGAGGTACAGAGCTCTCGGCACTTATTGATTATTCAAGGACATTGTCTCGTAAAGTTGAGAGGCAAATCATCCGATCTGTCGAAGATGGTTCGGTAGAAATAGGGGGGACGACTTTGGCTTTCCTGAATCGCACATCTTCACTATTATATGCACTCGCTCGACTAACTAACCATAAATCTGGTATTTCAGAAATAGCTCCAACATATTAAGTAAGTTAAATATTCAATGCCTATTGTTAACTGTATTCAATGTAAAAAAGAATTTTATGTAAAGCCTTTTTGGATCAAGAAGGGAAAAGGCAAATACTGCTCACTTAATTGCAAATATCTTGGCTCAAGAAAAGGCTCATATGTTAAGTGTTCAATATGTCAAAAAGAAGTATATAGGAAACAAAATAAATATGAACACTCTAAAAGTGGTAAATTCTTTTGTGGAAAATCTTGTCAAACTAAATGGAGGAATCAAGAATTTATAGGTCCAAAACATGCAAATTGGAAAAATGGGCGATACTCATACAGAAGTGTTCTTGGTAGAAATAAAATTGTTCAGATGTGTATCTTGTGCAAGGCGACTGATAAGAGAATTTTATCTATTCATCACATTGATCAGAATCGTTTAAACAATAAAGTTAGTAATCTGGCATGGCTTTGTTACAATTGCCATTTTCTCGTACATCATGATAGTCTTGAAAGAACCAAGTTTTTGCTAGAATTAGCAAAACGGTGATATGGTGCCTATAGTTTAGTGGTAAAACTCCGGTTTGTGGAACCGGTATCGAGAGTCCGATTCTCTCTAGGCACCCCTGAAGGTATTATTTATAACCGATGATCCCACGTCCGACATAGGGCTAGGAATGGGCGTATTCATGGTGTTTTCGGCGGCATCGGTTATCGCTCCGACTTCTTCCAAAGCCACGACGATTGGCGATTTCACCGCTTCGACGATTTTCCGCTCCTTAGCCAAGAAATGATGCCAGAAAAGTCCGAGATAAAGCTGCTTGAGTTCCGGTTTGGCATTGCTGTATGAGGTCCCGATGTCGCGGGTGAGCGCCAGAACCTGCTGTATCACGTCTACCTTGATGTTCTTGGAGCGGTCCAGCTTGGCGATCTGGTTCTCGAAGTCCTCGATCTGCTCGCGATAGGCTTTCTTCAAGCGTTCAAAAGATTGGTCATCAATGACGCCGTCGATCAATTTGTGCTCGGCACGTTCGAGCTTGCTCTCTACTGAAAGCTTGGCCTGCATGATCCGACTTTTCTCGTCAGTGACCGAGCTTTTCTTTTCTTCGTAGACGATTTTTAGCCGAGCCTCGATCTTGGCGATGAAGTCGTCGGTGAATTGCAGGCGGTTGAATTGTTCCTGAACCTGATTTTCCAGATTACTCATCTCGACGAACATGTCGGAGCATTTTATATTTCCTGGAATATTATTCTTGTATCGGTTGCAGTGGTAGTACGATATCTTCTTCTTGAAGTTATGCTCGGCCGTGTATCGGCAACCACAGATGGCGCAACGGATGAATCCTCGCAGGATGAAGTTATGCTTGTGCCGGCGGCAGGCGCGGTGGTTGTGCTCCTCGGTGATCCTCTGGCAACGGTCGTAGAGCTCCTTGTCGATGAGCGGCTGATGCTTTCCGGGACCGACAAGCCCGCGCCAGCGCATCTCGCCGTAGTAGAAATGATTCTTGAACATGTCGGCGAATTTGCCTAACATGATACGCTTGCCATTTCTGGCACGGAAGCCTTTCTCATGAATGATGTCCAAGACGGCCACGGCAGAGTAGTCACCGGTAGCATAGAGCTTGAAGGCTTCCTGGATGAGCGGTCCCCGAATGGGGTCGACAATAACCGTTCGTTTCTTTTCGTTATCTTTCTCTCCGACATTCAGGTAACCGATTGGCGCATGTGTCGGCCAACCACCGTCGCTGAATTTCTGCGCCATGCTCTTGGTGCTCTTGCGGGCGGTGAGTTGTGACTGGAATTGATTGAAGCCGGCGATGATCGTATCCATGAGATTGCCCTCGGGTGTGTCTTCGAGTCCTGGTTGCGATACGGAGATGAGCTTCACCTGATGCTTGGCGAGCAAAGCTTTGATGGTCAGGTGGTCGGTAGTATTTCTTGCCAAGCGGTCGGTGTCCTGAACGAAGACGGCTCTGATAGTTTTGTCTTCCTGGATACGCAGGAGCATGTCCTGAAGTCCCGGACGCTTCATGTTGGTAGCGCTCTTGCCGGGATCGTTGTAGACGCCATCCGGCGCGAGCTTATACTCGCCGCTATCGTCGATGGCTTTCTCGCACAGAGAAAGTTGCGTCTTCAGCGAATGCCGGTCAGACGTGGCTTGTTCCTCAGTGGAAACGCGTGTGTAAATCAGGGCTTTGTTCATGGTTGTGGTCACAGTATGCAATGAATGGGGAAGATATCAAGAAGTTTCGTTCGTATCTATTCGTCTCTATTTTGGCGTGGTGGCTCAATAGAGCCAGTTCTAGAAATCGACTTTTCGGTATTTCGTTACGGTTGATTGCAGGTTATTTTGAAACGGTGGCTAATTTCCGTATGATTATTCATTGGTGTTGATTCGTGGTTATTTTGGCGCGGTGGCTCAAATGCGTGCGATTCTGAATGTGCTGATCGAGTGTGTATCTTTGTGTATCTATTTTGGCAAGATGCCTTAACTCGGCCATGTTCTGATTTTGACCTTTCTGAATTTTCTCACACCTATTGAGTGGACATCTATGGCCATCTATTTTGGCAAAACCCTTATCTGTAGCCATTTTGTGAGATTGGGCTTTTGTGATTTTGTGACTTAATCTTAATTGATGCGATTTGCAATGGTATGCTTCTTCTCTTTCTTCATTTCTTCTCATTCTTAGGCCTTAGAAAAGTTGCAAGGGTGAAATATTTTATGGCGGTTTAGTGAGCTTTTCCAACAGTTTTTGCTTATCCACATTTAATCCACATAGGGTGTTTTGTTCCGCCTGCGCAATACTCTTATCCGTTAGTGCAACTCCCGGTTTCACCTGTAGGATAATCCGTTTCATATCTTTCATCTTCGCTTTGTACAGGGGATAGTGATTGACCACGATCAGACGTTTGCCTCTCAGGGTTAACCATCCTTTGCGTATTAGCGATGCTCGAGTGCGGCTTGCTGAGCTCTTGGACCACGTCTTAAGCGGACCGGCTAGCAACTCATCAAATGTAATATCGACTACTCCAACTTCGCGACTTGCACCATCTTTGAATGGGGCGAGAGCGGCATAGCAAAGATACATGCGCATTTCAGCGTCTTCCAGTTCGGCCATTCGGACAAACAGGTCGTATCTAAACAATGTTATGAATCCGAGTATTTTTTCGAAGTCGATGATTTTCATTTTCATTAGGCTCAACCTGCATGAGCAATATCTCGATCAAGCGATCGATGAAGATCTGCTCGTTTTTCGACGTCAGTGCCGGGACCATCTGTGCTTTGCAGGGTTGAGCGGGCATGTTAGTCGATTTCGTACAAACGTGTCTTCAGCGCCTTGATCTGATCGAAGTAGGCACGCGGCTCGACCTGCAACGCACCTTTCCAGAACGATTCGAGCAGTCCATCCAATTCGCTATTCCGTTCGAATATGAAAAATGCCCGGCGTCTGTCGGTCTTATCGATGCTATCGAGTTGCACGAACAGGGAAACAGCCGCCGCGCATGCGAGGTCGGAGGTGCGATAGAAGTCGGTCTCGTGGATTGTTTTCATACTCATTGTAATTAAGCGAATAAAAAATAGACTCTCGTGTGAAAGTCTACTTTGAATGGTATTGACTCAATTACGACTCGGATGAGTGTCTAGAAGTTTCGCTTTACAGTTCTATTTTCCCATGTAAATAAAGCATCATCTGTGTTAACGGTCTTCTTGATTCGGTTATTTAGTGCATACATAGTGTCTTGAATGGTCCGTTTATGTTTCTCATCCGCGATATCCGCATGGTTACCGTTCATCTGCTTGTAGATAAGGGACCAATCGACAGGCTCATTCGGTAGATGTGAGAACATAGCCTGGCAGAAGTAGTGCTCATTTTTGAATGGAGGCAATGCGCACGTTTTCTTACCAATCTGGATTATCGATTGCTCGTCGTTGAATGAAACCGTCTCATCTTTCAGATATACATTCGCATGGTCCGGCCTCGCTGTGCTGATACGATTAAACAGATTTTGCCTCTCACTGGTTAACTTCTTTTCAGCTTCAGCGTCAAGCTTCGGTATACGATATTGACTCACGCCACTGAAGGTTGCGATCAGTTGTTTTTGTTTGAGTGTTTTAAGTGTGTCTACCAAGATCTGGTTACCGAGGCTGTTTTGTGGCAGTGCCGGTAATTCGAGGACATGAAGAGAAATTGAACCACCTTGCACGGTTTCATTTTTTACGAGTATAAGGTCGATGATGTCTATGAGTCGCTGGTAAGGACTCTCTGGAATATTCATTGTAATTATGAGCCTGATACTAGTGCAGGATAGGCGTATGCGCAAGGAACCCTTACATCTCGTCCTTGAATGTAAAGGAAAATGCTAGTTTGTTTACATTGGTGCGTAAGATGTAAACATACATGCCTACTTTGTTTACATTCGGCTATTTCTTATTGAAACGCTTGAAATAAGTGTCAATTTCATCTCGTAGCTCAATACCGACGCGCTCAAAGCAATCAAGCAGGTCTTTGTAGGTATTTTTACCCCCTAGGAAATCCCAGAATTCATCCGCTACCTTGAGCTCGTTTTCAAGATCAAGCATGCCGCGCATTGTCCATCGAGTATATGGTTCTGGCTCGTATGGGTTATAGGGAATGGCGATAAAGGTATGTATTTTCGCATCGGGCTTGTTAGCCAAGATAACAGCTACCCATTCGAGCAACGTACGTTTGAATTCTTTAAAGTCACCAGCATTTGGTTTTGCAGTCTTAATATCAAAGAGGTAATACGAACCATCCTTTCCTTCAAACATTAGATCAACCTTCGTAGGTTTTACCGTGATCATTTTTCCGGTTTGGCAGACCTTTCGTATCCTTTCGACCTCGTCTTTCTTGTTTGGAGTAGTTGTGGCGGTTGTAAGGCCATCAATGATCTTTTGAATTTCTGCTTGGGCGCCAGTACTGATCTGCTCACCAGCCGTAGCTTGTGCCGTGGCCATCTTGAAATTCTTTTGAGCGAGGGTAAGACCGACCGGCTCGAAGATACTGCTACCGAAGTTGGTGTTGAGCGAATGGATAAAGGCGTAAAGAGCCAGACGGTCTTTTCCAAGAAGACGTGTATGGAAAGGCATCGACGCCGGCTCAGGATTATAATTCTGAAATTTATTACGGAGACTGAGCTTCAAGGTATCCTCGACTGCTTTGACTTGTTCTTTTGATAGAGCCATATTATTTTAATTTTAAGTGGAATATTATTTCTGAATAAGGGGTACGATCGCGCTCAGTTCGATTTAAGACCGGCCGCTTAAATTGATTTACTATCTTCATTCCTGATTTTTCGGCGATTTCAGGGTAAAGATTATACTTGTCATTAGCGACCAAGAATACATCCGGATTGTCTGTGAAATACTTTCTGCAGTTGTTTAGTACATCAGCAATGCCTTGGACATACGCTCGTCGAGCTTCAAGTCCTTGGCCATTTTGGAGCGGTCCTATCTCGAGTTCATCTTTTCGCTTGAATCCAAGTAAATCATAGGCATAGGCATGTTGCTCATGATAATCGATTTGGCCGACATATGGCGGGGAACAGAATATTCCGGCAATCTTCTGTTTCTTAAGGATTTTTGAAAATTCAGGGTTCTGTTTTTCAACCTTGTCAAAAATGTTTACAGCTCTGGAGTCTCCAGCAATAGCGGAGTAGTGCACCGGCTTGCGTAGCTGGTCGAATTCTTTTACTCGGCTCATAGTGTCAAAAGCATAGCGATTGAGCATCGTCTTTATCGAAAACAACGGTTTGCAAATCTTCTTATGCTTAAAGCAATAATAAGTCGTCAGCTGAGGTTCTTTGAGGGTGGCAAGATCGCTATGTGTGGTTGCCCTGCATGATCTGATTGTTCTGCTCAGAATTAATGCAAGGAGCTTCCTAACCTTCACATCCTTCTCATTT
This sequence comes from Minisyncoccota bacterium, assembly GCA_041662725.1. Taxonomy (GTDB): domain Bacteria; phylum Patescibacteriota; class Minisyncoccia; order Phycocordibacterales; family PALSA-1337; genus C7867-002. Next base: position 45,938 of record JBAZRX010000007.1, on the reverse strand, counting down.
TTTACAGCTTTGAATACGTGGTCAATCTCGCTGCGGACATTGTCCATAAACCAGATATCAAGAAAAGAGTCAGAAACATTCTGTTTGAGCTTTATGGAATATTTCTTAAGCAACTTCTGGTATATAGGCAGGAATTCCTTTTGCTTTTCAGTTGCAATAGAGCTCTCGTCCATATTATTTTGATTCATCTGGTACTTAAATTCATAACCTGGGAAATATTTGTTATTGAATTTTGCTAGCTCTGCTAGGAGCTCATTTTCGAAATCCTGCACCTTATTATCATGCTCGAATGAATCGAGGGCGGCTAACATTTTCTTGATAGCCTTCTGTAGATATTCGTGATCGTAATGTGTAGCCTTGCAGCTGGCAATCATGCAGTTGAATTCAGAGACATCCATCCCTATTGAGTGAATACCCATTTCCAGCGATTGAATAAGTGTAGTACCGGACCCTAGGAATGGATCAAGAATGATGTCACCTGGTTTAAAGTAGGTCTGCTTCTTGAAGTCGTCAGTGTGGTCGTCGATGAAATATTGAACAAGCTGGGGAATATATTTTCCTTTGTAAGGGTGAAGGCGGTGGACGTGTTTGGTCGTGTCCTTTTCTCGAAGATGATCAAATGATAATGCCCAATTCAGATCATTCCCGAGGTGTTTTTTCCAGCTCACCTCGCGTTTACCTTGTGAAGATTTGTAGTAATTTTTGAGATCATGGGAATCAATCATGGTCGAACCATTTTCGCCATGCTTTTTAACCTTCCCATACTGTACCAAGTACGAGATGTTTGCCGGCGTTACCTCTTTCTCGAGATAATCTGACGCCCACTTTGATGCTTCTGGTATGGATACTAATGGCATATAATTTATTTTATCACTGATTAAGATTCTTTCCTAAGAACTCCTACGACCTTACCTTGTATTTCGACATTCGTCTCATAAAATGGCTTCATAAATTTATTTGCAGGCACCAATTTGATGCGATTTCTTTCTCGATAAATCTTTTTGAGGGTGACCTCGTTTCTATCAGGCATATATGCGACAGCTTTTTCCCCATCATCGACCGTTGGTTGGTCACGGACTATGACAATGTCGCCGTCCGAGATGCCTTCCTCGATCATGCTCCGCCCGGTGACTTTCAAAGCGTAGTGATTGAAGCCAGAAGTTAACATGCTTCGGGGGACTTCGATTGGTTCTGGTTCCCGGATTGCCTCGATTGGACCTCCTGCTGCAATATATCCCATAAGGGGTATTTCGACGCCAGGTAATCTGTGGTTATGAAGCGCTTGGATTGAACGCTTCTTGCCTTTTTCGATCGTAAGAAGGTTCTTATCTTGAAGTGAATGGACATGCTGGTGAATCGTGGGTATAGAAATACCAAAATGTTTTGCCATCTCCACCAAAGAAGGGGAGTAGCCGTTTTCTCTCCGGTACTCCCTCGCAAAGTGAAGTATCTCGGCTTGTCGCTTTGATGGTTTGCCGATACCCATGCTTGACTTTATTTTCATGGTCATAGTATACTACCTAAACATAACCTAAACAAGTTTACAGTTAATAAATTATTATGGCCTTATTTTTACAGATTATAGCGTATGTCGGGATAATTGAGACGATTATTCTTCTGGTTGGTATTGTGTGGGGAACCGTTCTCTGGGTACGTGGTATTTCACCAGCGTTATTTCGTCTCGGTAATGGACTCGCAAGGCGAAAGATCGCAGTATTTGCTAAAGGGGATAATGCAGGCAGTTTGAGAAGCCTTCTATTAGATTCAAAGCTTTTTCGTGCAAAGAATGTTTTTGAAATAAAGAATGTCAGCGATATTGGAAAAGCCGAAGAGGCATCTATATACCTCGTTTTTTGGCAGGACTGGTCGGACAGTATCGATGAGATTCTTTCGAAAAAACCCGATGCCTGTGCTCTCGTTGTGTACGCTCCGTACGAGAAGGGTAGAATTCCCGATGACCAGATGAAAAATCTTGATGGCAAAAGACACACAGCTGTAACCAATTTCCGCGGGCGCTTATTAAACGATATCGTGACCGCTATGATCACGACTAGCTACGAATCATAAAATGAACGAGAACGATCAATACATACGGAATGTTGTTACCGCGCATACTCCGAATGTTACCTATATTGTGGCAGACAAGATCAATGAATTAAAGCCACACATCCATGCGTGGGCAAATGGCCACGCGTATACACTGAAACTTTCAGGTTCGCTAGCAAAGGGGACAGGTATAACTGGCACGACCGACATTGATTTATTTATATCTCTGGATCCATCGGTGAGTACATGCAACACGCTTGAGAATGTATACAACACACTGAGGAATAGATTTAACGGAGCTGGCTATTCAGCGCGGGAGCAGAATGTGTCTTTAGGCATTGACCACACAGGATTAAAAGTTGATGTCGTTGCTGGTGTCCGGCACCAAATGTTTGGGCTCGATCATTCAATCTGGAAAAGAAAGGCACAGACTTGGACGAAGACAAATATTGATGCGCATATAAATCATGTGAAAAACTCTGGCAGGATACCTGATATCAAGGCTGTAAAGATCTGGAGAAAGATTCACAAATTGGATTTCCCTTCATTCTATCTTGAACTTTCTGTTATTGAAGCCTTGAAAGAGGGCGGCTTGATAAATTCTAGTCCTTCTTCGAACTTTATAACAGTAATGAATTATTTGGTGAATGATTTTGAAAATAAGACAATCAAAGATCCGGCAAACCAAGAGAATGAGGTGTCCGATGAATTAACTGCTGCGGAAAAACTTAAAGTCAAAGAATTAGCCAAGACAACATTAGCAGGGAATTGGAATCAAGCTATTTGGTAAAATTATGAGCATAGAAGTCAAAAACCTGATTTTCATTGACTGCGAAGCCAATGGCAAATGTCCGAGCAGGGGGAAGCTCACGGAATTTGGCGCCGTTGCATATCCGTCGAGGGCGACATTCCATGGTGTCATCATCGAAGGCCATCGGTCAGACGAGAATCCGACCACTCGTGTTTATACTGGAAAGGTATTCGATGAGAAGGAGGTTTTTGAGAAATTTGAGAAGTGGCTCGCAGATATGACCGGCGGAGAGCGTCCGAAATTCGTCAGCGACAATCCTGCATTCGATTGGCAGTGGATCAATGACAGCTTCTGGAGAACTCTCGGCCGGAATCCGTTCGGATATTCTGCGCGGAGAATTGGTGATTTCTATGCCGGCCTTACGGGAGATTTTATGGACTCGTCCTCTTGGAAGCATTTGCGTATAACAAAGCATGACCATAATCCTGTCCATGATGCTTTGGGTAATCTCGAGGCATTTGATAGGTTACTGAAAGGGGAAAGACCGAAGAGGAAGTAATATTCACGCAACTTTGCAATTTTCGCGTGAATTTAGGTTAAATCCGGCATAGATTCACTAATCTTTGAATCGGACTACTAACTTCCTCGAAATCGGGCACACGCTCCCGAATCATGCCCGAAGTCGTGGAAATGCCTTACTTGCGCCAGAAAAGCGCACACTGGGGCGAACAGGTGGCAAGAAGGCGGCGATTACGGTCGCATGAATGCCGATTGAGGTAATTAGCGAGGTGTAGTAGGCTCATATTGTTATGACAGAGGATCAACAACTCGAATTGTTTATGACCCTATTTCGGGGAAGAGCCGATGTTTATGCGCGTCATTGGGAGAAAGATGGACGATCGGGATACGCGCCGGCGTATGAATTCAACTGGACTGAATTCATGGAGTTCAAACGCCGGGGCGGAACACTCAAGGATTTCGAGAACAAGCGGTTGATACCTCTCACTGAAGATGTGATTCGTGGACACTTGGTCGGTCAGCATGTCATTGGGGTGTATCCAATTTTGCAAGATAATACTTCACATTTTCTTGCTGCGGATTTTGACGGTGAAAATTGGAAGGAAGAATCACGCGCATTCATCGATCAGTGCTCGGCAATTGGATTGTCGGCTTATCTTGAACGTTCACGGTCCGGCAATGGCGGACATGTTTGGATTTTCTTCTCGGAACCGTACCCATGTTATAAGAGCCGGCAGATTGGACTTGAGATAATCCGCCGCATACGAAATGTTTCCGAATTCGAAAAAGAAGTCAGTTTCGACCGGCTTTTTCCGAATCAAGATAGTCTGACAAAGAATGGTTTTGGAAATCTGATAGCGCTACCGTTTCAGAGTAAGGCGGTCCGGAAAGGTAACACTGTTTTCATTGATCTAACAACGGACAAGGCTTTTTCTGATCAATGGGAGTATTTGAGTGAGATTAGACGACATTTAGCTGTAGAATTGGATGAGGTATACAATGCTTTGTTTTCGGAAGAACGGAAAGAGTTTCATGAGACGAAGAGATCAGGGAAGCTTAATATTTTGGTTAGCAATAAAATTGTTATGCCGCGGTCAGGGCTAGTTCCTGAGCTCATCCATTTCTTGAAAGAGGAGTTGAATTTCATTAATACGGAATACCTGACAAAGCGCAGACTCGGCAAATCCGTCTATCAAGTCGAGAAATATTTTAAGCTGGTTGAAGAATCTGGCGACAACATTTTTCTACCTCGCGGTTTCCTGCATGTACTGACAGACTTTCTCGAGGAACACAGGATTAAATATTCGGTCCGCTTTGAACATCCGGTTGTGGAGGAGACTTTATTCAAGAGCTCGATCGAGTTGACCCTGCCTCAGATCTCAACGATTCAAGATGTCATGCCTCATGACCAAGGCGTAATCGTGGCACCGTCCGGCAGTGGCAAGACGATTATCGGTTTGGAACTTATAGCTAGAAAGAAATTACCGGCACTTATTCTAGTCCATCGCAAGCAACTCCTGGATCAATGGGTTGAGCGCATCCAGGCATTCCTTGGAATCGCCAAGACTCATATCGGGCAATATTCAAGCGGCAAGAAAAAAGTGGGGAAACAGATTACAGTCGGATTACTCCAGAGTCTCGGCCGGAAGAAGGATTTATCAGATATGAAAAATCAGTTCGGCACGATCATTGTTGATGAATGCCATCACATACCAGCATCAACATTCCGTGAGGTTATCTCACAACTCAATCCGAAGTACATCTATGGGCTGACCGCCACTCCTCAAAGAAAGCATAATGATGAAAAGTTAATCTATGCGTTTATTGGCGACATCATTTCCCGTATGGAAATGTCTGACTTCGTATCGATTGTGCCAAGCGTCGAGGTAGTCATTGAAATTATTATACGAACGACGACTTTGAGTATTCCGTTTAAATTCACAACAGATCAATTCCAATTGCTAGCCAAAATTATCTGCTTCGATACGACTCGCAACAGGATGATAGTGGATGATATTTTCAAACAGGTGGAATTGGGTAAACAAGTGCTTGTTTTGAGTGAGCGTAAAGATCATTTGGAAATTCTGAATCTGTATCTCAAGGGCAAGTTGGAGACCATTATTATTTCAGGGAATGATTCTGCTGCGTCGCGGACATCCAAAATCAAACAGATCGAAGGCGGCCACTACAAGGTTATCTTATCAACGGGACAATTTTTCGGAGAAGGGCTAGATATCAAGGGGATCAATTGCCTGATATTGGCATTTCCATTTTCGTTTGAAGGAAAGTTGCTGCAGTATATCGGCCGGATGCGAGGCAGAGGTGTTCAGAAAACTATTGTTGACTATAGGGATAAAGAGATTCTATTTCTGGAGAGGCAATACAAACAACGGGAAAGATATTATAAAAAGATTGAGGCGGAGATTCGCCATCTTGACTTACCCTTGCTCCAGGAGTAGTTTTTGACTCAGGTTTGGGAATTCTTCCCAATGTACAAAGAAAGGAAAATACATATGCAAACGACTGAAGTTCAGCCAATGAACGAGGGGAAGACCAAACGAATCTTCTCCATTCCGGGAAGTCCTGCCAGAGTCAGGATTGAATCAAAAGACGACATCACGGCCGGTGACGGTGCCAAGCACGACATCATCAACGGCAAGGCCGCCTTGGCCACACGCACGACCTGTAACGTGTTCCGGCTCCTCCGGGCATGTGACATACCCGTAGCGTTCGAAAGCCAGGACGGAGCCACCGAATTCCTTGCCGATAAATGCGTCATGTTGCCGTATGAGGTGGTGGTCCGGCGCGAAGCCCATGGATCGTATCTCAAGCGGGCACCGCATCTCATGAAAGGGCAGGTTTTTCCCAGGTTGGTCCTCGAGTTCTATCTGAAGACGAGCGGCAAGAAATGGAAGGAAAGCGCACTCATCTGCGACGATCCCCTCATGATTCACGATGCCGACGGCGCCCAGGTTCTTCTTTACGATCCCAAGCAACCGAACCTCGCCCAGAAGCCGTCAATGCCGTTTCTGGCTTTGCCGGAGACGCAGGTCTTCACTCAGCCCGATGAGCAGAAACTCATCGAGCAAATGGGCGACATCGCCCGTCAGACATTCCTGGTCCTCGAGAAGGCATGGCAGCTCCAAGGGCGCAAGCTCGTGGACTTCAAGGTCGAGTTCGGCATCAATACCGAAGGTAAGCTCCGGCTGGCCGACGTCATCGACAATGATTCATGGCGGGTGGTAGATCATTCCGGCGGTTACATCGACAAGCAGGTGTATCGCGACGGTGGTGACCTCGACACGGTTACGACCAAGTATCGGGAAGTTGCGGAACTAACGGACCGCTTTACGGTCCCGTCACAGCGTCTCATCGTCTGGTGCGGCTCCGATAAGGATCACTTCACGGCCGTCGAAGAGCTGGTCATGAAATTGGAACCAAAGCCGCAGTTTCAACTGTTGCCGATCACCTGTTCCATTCACAAGCAACCGGTGCTGGCATACAAGCTGTTGCAACAACACTTGCAGGAAGAGCCGTGCGACAGCGTGATCATCGCGTATGTCGGCCGAAGCAACGGTGCTGGTCCCACCTTGGCGGCGAACTCAACAGTTCCGGTTATCACTGTTCCTGCGGGGTACAAGGAATTCCCTGAAGACGTCTGGTCATCACTGCGGACACCGAGCAATGTGCCGGCCATGACGGTCCTTGAGCCGGGGAATGCCGTGCTTGCGGCGCTGCAAATCCTGGCTATCCGCAATCCGAGCATCTATGCCGCCTTGCGCTTTGACCAGGAGAAACGTCTGACAGGTATGAGTTGGTGACAGCACGTTTAGTTACACGCTCCGGGTCACACCTCCCGGAGTTTTTTTGTTGCCTTTTCGATACTTTTGAGTAGTATTGACACGAGAAGTGCAGAAAACAAAAAACAATAGAAAGGGCCACATATGCCTAACTTATCATTGCCGGGCAACCCCCGGTATCAACCGAAAGACCTACAAGGGCATTTCGGCTACGACAACCTTTTCAGGTGTGTGGCCGAAGTAGAAATCGCAACCATGAGGACGTTGGCGGACATCGGAGTTATTCCTCCCGCCGACATCGTTCTTCTCACGCCGGAAGTCGAACAAAAACTTCTCTCTATCACAACGAGCGAAGTTGATGAAGTTGAGCGAAAGATTACCAAACACGACATCCGTGCCTGGGTTCGCTTGGCTCAAGAGCGTTCACCCCTCGGCCTTCGCCGATGGATTCATGTTCCGCTCACAAGCTATGACGTTCTCGATACGGCGCGGTCGCTTCAATTCCTCCGCGCTCACACCGAGGTCGTCAAGCCTTTGGCGGACAAGGTCATCGGGCATTTCATTGAGCGGACCCGGACATTCGCCTCACAGAAGCAGATCGGTCGTACGCATGGCCAGCATGCGCTGCCAATCACGGTCGGTTTCTGGTTTGCCACGATCTTGAGCAGGATTCTCCGGAATCTCGAGAGTGCCAATGCAGCAGCCTATGGGCTCGTGGGAAAGATCTCCGGCGCGGTCGGCGCGTACAACGCACAGAAAGCAGTCGGGATTATCGAACGATGCAAATCAAAGGGGATTGGTGCGTGTTCTGCGGAAGACGTTGCATCAGGTGTTGCCAATTACGCGGATGTCCCAACATTCGAGCAGTTGGTACTGAAAAGGCTTGGATTAAAACCCGCGCCAATCAGTACCCAGATTCTGCCACCTGAGCCACTCGCCGATTATCTGTTTGCTTGTGTGAAGCTATCGGCTTCTCTCGGTCAATTCGGTCGGGATGGCCGACATCTCATGCGAAGCGAAATCGCAGAGCTCGGTGAACCATTCGACAAAGGCCAAGTCGGCTCATCAACCATGGCGCACAAGAGGAACCCGATCAACTTCGAGAACCTTGAGAGCACATGGCTGAAGACCAAGAGCGAATTCGGCAAGGTCATGGACGTGCTCATAAGCGAGCATCAACGGGACTTGGTGAACAGCGCTATCGCTCGGGATTTTCCGACAATCGTTGTGAATCTGGTCTCACAGTTGAACACCCTCTTGCGCGGCGACTCGCCGTTCATTGCGCGGATCTCGGTTGATCCGGAAGCTTGCAAGCGCAATCTGGAGCTTCAGGGTGCGGAGATACTTGCTGAGCCGGTGTATATCGCACTTCAGATGGCCGGCTACACAGGAGACGCTCATAGGGTTGTTAATGAGCTAGCACTTCCACTCGTCAAGCAAGGCAGTTCCTGGTTGTATACCATCAAAAAGATCGGTGAAGATGAGCACGATCAGGAATTACTGGATGGCCGTTCGAAACTACCGGAAGATGTCATGTCGCTTATCAGCAAGGTCGGCGGCAATTCCGACCAGTATGCCGGTCTGGCAGCTGAGAAAGCGCTGGAGATTGCCAAGATTGCCGAGGGGTATCTGGCCGCTCCGGCAGTCATGGCATCGTTTCTCGGTGTCTGATCGCCAACGCAGATTCAGTAGACTCACTTTGTGAAAGCAGGGTGAGTCTTTTTTGTGCAATAAAAAAGTGCCACACCCTTGAGGGGAGTGGCACGTGAATGGCGGGGTCAATTTAATGACCGAAGAAACCTCGCCCGATGGGATCGGGGATCATATACAACGCGACATTGTTTTTGACACAGACGTCGATTGTCGCCTGATCTTTGACCGAGCCGCTTGAGGTCAGGATTGCTTTGACTCCGGCGTCGATAAGGGTCTGCGGACCGTCAGGGAACGGGAAGAACGAATCGCTGTAGGCTACGGCACCGTTGATGTCGTGTTTTGAGCGAGTCGCCCTCTCAATCGCCAGTTTGGCTGCACCGACACGATCTTGTTGGCCGACACCGTTGCCGATCAGTGTATTATTCTTTACGAGCGTGATCGTGTTGCTGTTACTCGTGCTGCCGATCGCCCAAGCCAAGAACATATCGGTTAGTCCTTGCAGAGACGGTTGTCCGTAGGTTTTCCATCCCCCATCTTTGAGGTCAAGCACGAATGTGTAATTTGGCTGGCGTAGGAATCCACCTCTCACATAACGAAAGCGGGAAGCTCCGTCGAGAGACATTTTTCCGTCAACAGCGCCCTGCAAACGGAGTGCAGGATTTGAGATGAAGCGACATTTGTCGCCCTTACGCCTGAGTTTGGCGATTGTGTCGCCAGTGAACCCTGGAGCAATGATGCCGTCGAGAAGCTTGCCCGACAGAACATCAGCGATCCCGTCATCGATGGCGAAATTGGTCATGACCAAACCGCCAAAGATCGCTAACGGATCGCCAGCCATCATATCTTGGAGGACAACTCGGACGTCATTGCCTATGGCGGCGCCGCAGACGTTACCGTGTTTGCCGCCCAAGGCGATGAAGGGAACTTCAGTGTCGTTTTTTCTCAAGACGGCCACGATATGCGTCATTGTTTGCAGGAGCCGGTCCAAATCGCAGTAGTTGTTGTAGCTGGGAGGCGTACCTTCAACCACAGTGAATTTGTCGAGCGCCAGCGGATCGTCGATACCCGAAGAGAACAACGCAGCCGGTGTTTGGTGGGCGTTTTCGCCGTATTTGCATTCCGCGACACGTTCACCGGAAAGGCCGCGATACCATCCTGCGCTACGGTATGTAGCAGATGCCATGCAGTAGTTCGCAACGACGAATTCGGCTTTTGCGCATAATCTGCCGGGGAGGCCTGGGTCCTTTTGTTCACCCGATTTCAGCCATTCGATTACAGGCTGGCGGTCTGCCGGATCACAAACGATGACGCGGCAACCTTTTGCCGCAGAACGGATCATGGTCGGTCCGCCGATGTCGGTCATTTCGATGACTGACGATTCCGTGCTGTCCGGTTTGACGATCTCCTGTTCGAGCGGATAGAGGTCAACGCACACGAGATCGATGCACGGAATATTGAGGCGTTCAAGCTCAGCCATGTCTTCTGGGACATCATAGCGGGCTAAAAGTCCGGCGTGCACTTCACGGGAGAGGGTAACAACCCGGTGCCCGAGAATTGCCTCGCCGCCAATTAGGGTCGCGACGTCGAGGACGTTGATGCCGGCCTTTGTGAGATGCTTGGCTGTGCCGCCAGAGGCATATATGGTGAATCCGAGTTTAGTCAGTTCAAGCGCGAAATCAGTGATACCGTCTTTGTGGTACACCGAGATCAACGCAGTTTTCATTGTTTTCATAGATCAATTTTTCCTTTCGTTGTCTGGAATTAAAGACTAGTCGTTTTCGGGATATTGTCAATCTGGCTTGCGTTTTCAATACCTATGGGTAGTATTCAATTAGAACTAGTTCAACAAAAGGAAAATTCATGAAAAAACAGAATATGACCTATGCGGGCACCGGCGTTAACTATGACGCTATGGACCCATTCAAACGGATGGCACAGATTGCCGGACGGGAAACAGCCGGTAATATCAGTCGCCTCAATGGCGGTGAGTTTCGGGAACTCGAGGCGAGCCGTGGCGAAAGCGCCTATCTCATCGAAGCGGCCAAAAGCTACTTTGCCCATGTCGAGGAAGGCCTTGGCACAAAGAATCTGGTCGCCGATGCGATGTACAAGCTCACCGGCAAATCGTATTACGACCAGATCGCGCAGGACACAGTCGCCATGATCGTGAATGATCTCGTAACTCTCGGTGCTCTGCCGCTTTCGGTGGCGATGCATCTCGCAGTCGGCGCATCCGATTGGTTCAATGACGAGAAGCGCACACATGACCTCGTGAATGGTTGGAAGAATGCCTGCGACATGGCTCGGTGCGTTTGGGGAGGAGGCGAAACGCCAACCCTCAAAGGTGTTGTGGTCCCGGAAGCGGTAGTGCTCTCCGGTTCGGCGATGGGACTCGTCAAGCCCAAGGAACGCCTGATCACAAGCGACAAGATTCGGCACGGCGATGCGATCGTCATCATCGAGAGTTCCGGCATTCATGCGAACGGACTTACGCTGGCGCGGAAGATCGCGGACAAATTGCCGATGGGCTATCTAACAAAGGTCGGTATCCGCACCTACGGTGAAACACTTCTCGATCCGACACACATTTATGTCGGTCTCGTCGAGGACTGCCTCAATCAGAGCGTCGATGTTCATTACGCTGTGAACGTCACAGGCCATGGCTGGCGCAAGCTGATGCGAGCAACGCAGCCTTTCACATACGTGATCGAAACCCTCCCAACACAGCTCCCGATCTTCGACTTCCTGCAGGAGCATGGACCGGTCGATGACACCGAGGCCTACGGCAATCTCAACATGGGAGCTGGCTTTGCTCTCTATGTTCTTGATTCCCATGCTGATGCCGTCGTTCATGTCGCGAAAAAGCTCGGACTGCGGGCTTATCGTGCCGGTCACATCGAAAACGGCGACAAGAAGGTGGTCATCAAGCCGAAGGGCTTGGAGTACGCCGGCGAAACACTGGCGCTCCGCTGAGCTATCAAAATGCCAAAGTTTTCACATCCTCACTGCGAAAGCGCGGTGAGGAATTTTTATGTACGAAAATATCGTTAGGATTGAAATTCGCGAAAGTTGTCACTTTTTTGCTCAAACCGCAGCCACTTTTTCATCCCTCTGAAACTCCTGAATAAGCCTTATCTTTTCTCGTATTCCGCACAAATATTCGTGGTCACAAAGGACCGTCATAAATGGATACCTGTCGTGACCCCAGCGTTAGATTTCGCGAAAATATTTAAGTGTCGCAAAGACTTTTCAGTTCTAACCTGATATACTTTCGTGTATGAAAAAAATACTTCATATTGTGGCTAAAGACAAATGGAATGAAAATGAAAAAGAATATGCCGGAGATACATTAAAGAAAGAAGGATTTATTCATTGTTCTACACCAGATCAAGTAATAGAGGTTGCTAATTATATGTTTAAAGGAAGAATTGACTTACAGATTTTAGTTATTGACGAGAAAATGGTTCACGCCCCAATCAAATATGAAGATGCTGGTAACGGTAAATTGTATCCACACATTTACGGTCCTCTAAATACAGATGCGGTTATTTCGGTTTTTGATTTAAACCTTGGAATAGATGGTATGTTTGTTTTACCTGCGGGAGTTTAACATGGGAATATAGACACTTGCATCGTTTCTTCTCTCAAACACAGTCCTCCTTCTTCGCCATTGACTCGCTTTGCTCGCCACGGCTATGAAGGACAGGTAACATCCTTTACGATGGCACCTTAACAGGAATTGAGAGTGAAGTATCTTTATTTAGAGCAGTATTTTTAGTTCGAACCTGATAGACTTTATATATGAAAACGGAGTATTCAAAACTTCTAAGCAGGATTACAGCATCGTTGTATAACGATGTGTTAAAACCACAATCTTTTAAAAAGAAAGGAAATACATTTAACAGGCTAACATCAGATGGACTTACACAGGTAATTAATTTTCAAGCAGGAGCGTATGAACCTTGGAAACAAGAAGATAGTCTCCATGGATTGTTTACCATAAATCTTGGTATATATGTGCCTGAAGTTGACGAAGCGATCTTTAAGAAGAAAAAATCTTTTGTGCTCGAGTATGACTGCCAAATTAGAACGAGAATAGGTAATATTTCTGGGAAAAATGATTTGTGGTTTGACTTAAAAAATTTTAAACAAGCGGATGAGCAAAATTTAATTCAATTACTGCAACAGTTCGGAGTTCCATTCTTGGATAATTTTGAGACGCGAGAGAAGATAATCAAGAATGTAAGTGAGACGAAAAGAAATACTTTTACCGGAGTCCCTCGAATATTGCTCGGGTTAATTTATTTCAAACAAGGTAACACAGCAAAAGCTTCTGAACTTTTGAAAAAACAATATGATGAAAGTTCAGATAATCTCGGACATCAAAAATATGTTGTGCAACTTTCCGATGATCTCGGAATAGATCTTTTTATATAGTGAACTGCATAGTGGGGTAGAATGCGGGAATATATATTGTTACATCATTTCTCCTCTCAAACACAACTCTCTATCTTCATCATTGACTCGTTTCACTCACCACAGCTATGAAGGACAAGTAACATTCTCTACGACAGCTCAGTTTGACACTACAATATATTTATGCTACTGTTAGTTGCAGATCAGCATGAGTGTGTCTGACCTTTCAAAATAACTAAATCCAACAATTGAAGCGGGATGCTGAAATTGTGTAAAACGGCGGGATGCTGTAAGGAGAAGTAATGAAACTGAACGAAGAGACGCGCGCAATCCTAAAAAAGGAGTATCCTTGGTTACCAGCACTTCTTGATTCAGAAGTATATGAGTTCTATGTCCAAGTGATAGATTTGAACACGTTGAAAATAACTCCTTGGGGGGAACATGTCAGCAGTAATCAACACTGGTTTGTTCCTTGGAGGAAGATTCACGTGTTATTACTAATAGACGGGAAAGGGAAAATCATTGGTAAAGTGGGTGTGAGAATGAGTAGTTATTCCACTCGGTGTCTTACTTGGAAGTGGCCTTTCATTATTGAAGGTCCTCCGAAAACCATAGAATACGACTTTTGCGAAACGGTCGAAAATGGACTTGAACGGATATCAGGAGCTGAAGAAACTCGGTACATTCTTCATGTGGCAAATTGGGTCGCTGTACTTCACCGTCTTCCTAAACAGTGTAAAGTACCTTTGGCACAGTATCTAGAGGAGAAGAGGGAGCATGAATTGGATAGTCTCCGCGAGCTATCTGAGTAGGAAGTTAGTAAGTGTTTAAACAACCGCAGGGAGCAATCTCTGCGGTTTTGTTACTTATTGAAGGTAATCTTTTTACTTTTTATAAAGATTTATAACCTATTTTTTGATATTATTACGTACATGGAAAATCAAAACACTATTTTACCTCCAACATACAGACAATTATTAGAAGAGATGGGAAAGCAGTTGAATAAGAGGAAATTTTTATTAGCAAGAAGAATATTTTTGGTTGTTTGGCCGTATCTATTACTTATCGTAAGTGGGTATATTTTAAATTCTTTTTATGACATGGAGGGGTTTATCAGGGAACACCTTATCAGTTTCTTTGTGTGTTTAGTTGTTTATTTACTACTTGCTGTTATTTATACAATAATAGTTAGGTTTGTTCTTACGATTGAAAAGCAAATCTGGGTAGACTCGTATTTTGATAATAAAAACCTTGAACCAAAAGACAGTTGGAGAATAGCTAGAAAGCTATTTTGGCCTGGTCTTGTATTTCGACTTAATATTTTTTGGCGTTATTATTTTTTACCAATCGCACTTACTGCGCTCGCTCTTATTGGGTCAATATATTTATTAAGTCAATTTGCATATGAGTATCAATCTTTGCTCTATATTCTCATATCGATTCCACTTTTATTTGTAATTGGACTTTGTGTATATGCATACTATTTGAAAATTAAACTCCGTTATACATGGTTTATCTTTCTTGATAGTTTTGGTTCAGCATATACATTTGAGTCTATGATGATTGACCTTGATAAATTGAATGATGTGAGTAAAACAGATACATTTAAGAAATCATTAGTTGCAAATTTAGGAACTGATACATTGAAGGGAATTTCTCAGATAACTATTCAAGGAATAAGTCAGGGAATCTCATCGTTAGGGGGCGTAGGTCAGTTATTTGGGAGTATGTTGAGAGTGTATGGCGAGGAAGCAGCTCGACAGGTTGCAGACCTTGGAAATATATCTGCACAGTACATACTATATCGTTTTGCTCGAAAAGCGTTGCATGGAGAGGAACAATCGATAAATGAGGCTATCTATACCATGTAGTATGCTCAATATTATGGAAGAAGTCTGAAATATAAATACTCATATCATTCATCATCTTTAATCTTTTTATAACAAAAAAGGCGCTTCAGAGCGCCTTTGATTACAGAATAAACCGGAGTTAATTTCGAGATGGATCGTCTTCATTTTCAAGAACAGCCACCATCTCTACATTATCCGGTAAATGCATATTTTTATTTTGAAAATATGATTTTACGCCACAAACTACAGCCAATGTTGCTTCTTCTACCGATTCGGCTTCTAATACAAAGGATCGTGAGAGGTTTATTGGTGGTTGTATAACACGTTTTGATCCATCAGCCTGTATTTCAAGGAACCGTAGTGTAATTATTACTATCACATGAGAGCCTTTCTGTAATGAATTGTTTTCTTTACATAAATCTACACTTTAGTAGCAGGATGTCAATTTTATTCAAAACGCTTGACAAACATAATAGGTATGATACACTACTGTTGTAAAGTTCTTTGATTTGGCTAGAGATAGCGTTTCGCGGCTCTCTAGCTAGCCTAAACAGCGATAGTTCCCAAAGGATGGATTGACTAATGGGAATGATACCTTCAATCCCATCGGACTATGATATCCAGTTCCGATGCATTGTACAAAAAAGAGCGCTGTACGGCGCGCATGAGAGAGGAGTCCATTTTAGTGACTCCTAAGTTATAAAGTGTCCTGAGTAACGACGTTAAAGTACTTCACCCCAAAGCTTCGGCTCTGGGGTGTTTTTATTTTAATGAACGAAGTTTGATATACTTCTATATGTGAAAAAGCAATTAACTCTTTGTATTGTAACTAAAGATGAGAAAATACTTCTTGGTATGAAAAAGCGAGGTTTTGGTGCTGGTAGGTGGAATGGTTTTGGTGGAAAGGTTGAGATTGGTGAAGAAATTGAAGAGGCGGCAAGAAGGGAACTTGAAGAAGAGTCCGGAATCATATCTAGTAGTATAAGAAAAGCTGGAATTATTGATTTTGAATTTCAGAATGATTCTAAAATTTTGGAAGTACATATTTTCCATACGGATGTATTTGTAGGGGAACCAATAGAAACTGAAGAAATGAGACCACAATGGTTTAATAAGGATGTAATACCATTTAATGAAATGTGGTCAGATGATATTCATTGGTTACCAATACTTCTTAAGGGGAAGAAATTTAAAGGGAAATTTCTATTTGATAAGCCGTCTACTGCAGAATATTCTGCAAAAATAATAAATTACAATTTGAAAGAGGAGGAAGATTTAGTTTAGATTAAAGATCTTATACAATTTAGACATAAAAAATAAAAAACGGTAATGCTTTTGCAGAACCGTTTAAAGGATAAGTTTTCTTAATGGAAACTGACTAACGAAGCCGTCTATATACAACTAGCACGACTAGTTCTGCGCGGATTAGTATCTGCGGTATATAATCTTTCAGTTACTAACTCAGGATGATTTCTCCCCACATGTTGCATTTGAATCCGAAAATCATTCTCTGGTAACCATGAACTACAACCTGGACATGGACATTTGATCATTTTTTCTTTTGGTTTGTCCGTACCCCTGTTAACTCTTAGTTTCATTTTTTGATCCTTTTTGTTCAACTACCAAAAACAATATAACACAATATTTTAATTTTGTGAAGTTTTTATCTAACTATCTTTATTGATTTTAAACATCACTTCAGTTAGTGTTGACAATAGAGTTAATTTAATTGATAAGCTTGTCACACAGCTTAAAGTGTGTAATTGAACATTGAAATAAGACACTCTACGTTTTACTTCGTAAAACTACGGCGTACTAAGAGTCGCCTACGTTCTGCTGTGCAGAACTACGGCGTACTAAGAAAGGAAATATGATTACTTTTTCAAATGACCATGCTTTCGAATACATGGTCGCAAGTGGGGCATTAGCTTTTGATGGTAAAGGTTGGTTTTGGGAAAAACCGCTTGCATGGCTTGGTATTATAAAGCCAGAACTTTTTACGGTTGTTATTAAAACTTTGACACGTCATCCACGACCAGGGAATCTGCGATGGTGGAAACCTTGGACATGTGTTCGTCTTATCCCCGGAGGTTCGGTTAACAAGGTTGGACTAACTAATCCAGGTATTGAATGGTGGTGCAAAGAAATTGGCCCACATTTAGATTTTCTCAAGTTTCCTCTTGTTGGATCAATTTTCGGTGACGAGAAGGAATTAACTGAAATGGCATACATGCTCAATTCTTTTGAGCTTGTAGCTCTGGAAGTTAACCCATCGTGTCCGAATACCGGTCACGCAATGCAAACAGCTGAAGCTGTCATAAATAGTGTGAAGGCGGTCAAACATGCTTCACGTTATCCGATTATTGTAAAAGTTTCTGTTGATCAAGACTATTTAACCATTGCTAATGGGCTTAAAAATATTGCAGAAGCAATATCTCTGAATAGTGTTCCGTGGAAAACAGCTTTTCCGAATGGAGAAAAGACTCCTCTATGGAAACTTGAAGAAAAAGTTGGTGGTGGAGGTGGTGGTGTGTCTGGTAAACCTGCACAGAAATGCAATTGGAAAGCTGTAGAAGAATTGTCCAGACAAGGAGTACTTCCAGTTATTGGACCGAGCGTTATGGAAATTGATGACCTTGATCGGGTTAGAAAACTTGGTGCTAAAGCTATTAGTTTTGGTGCAATTCATTTACGGACTCCGTGGAGGCCAACATACATTGTACAAAGAGAAAGTTTATGAAAACAAACAAAATTACTATTCCCAGATGGTTTGATCGTCACCTACACATTCGTGATGGTGAAATGCTCAAAACGGTTCTACCATGCACAATAAATCAACGTGCTGTTGGAGCTGTCATTATGGGCAATCTCAAACATCCTGATGAAACATCAACTGTTGAAAAAGCAGTTGCATATCGGAAGCGGATTAATGGAGTGTTGGATGATCTCATTCGTAAAAATGATATGGGTCCAATGATCAGAGATATATATTTTATGCCTCGTATGACATGTTATCTTACAGACGATATAACTCCTGAAGAAGTTGTACGAGGATTTGATATGAAAGCTTGGTGTGCAGTGAAGCTCTATATGGCCAATCAAAATGGTCAAGGAGGAACGACTGGTTCACAACACGGGGTTAAGAATCTTCGCGGTAGATATCCAGTGTTTGAAGCAATGCAGAAGAAAGGAATTCCACTTCTCGGACATTTCGAAGCGGTTGAAGAAAACGTTGACGAATTTGATAGAGAGATTGTTTCTACTGAACGTGATCTCAAACCACTGCTTAA
Organism: Minisyncoccota bacterium; assembly: GCA_041662725.1. GTDB lineage: Bacteria > Patescibacteriota > Minisyncoccia > Phycocordibacterales > PALSA-1337 > C7867-002. The sequence continues at coordinate 27,613 of JBAZRX010000007.1, read as the reverse complement.
AAGTTTCCCAGCGTTACCAGTAGTATTTGAGCATTTGACTGATGGCCGTGTTGCTGACTTTATTGCAGAATCTACTTGTTACAATATTCAGGCAACTGTAACTGCTCATCATTTGATGATCAATCGCAATGCTATGTTTTGGGGCGGTATGAACCCATGTAATTATTGTAAGCCGGTGCCAAAACGAGAAATACATCGGCAAAAGATACGCAGTTATGCAACTTCAGGAAATCCTCGTTTTGGAGCTGGAACAGATTCAGCGCCACATGACGAGCAAGCAAAGTCACGTTGTTACGGTTGTGCAGCTGGAATCTTTACTGCACCGATTGCTGTTGAATTATACACAACAGTTTTCGCCGAGGAAAACGCTTTACAGCATCTCGGCTCGTTTCTATCTGAGAATTTTCTTAGCTTGTATGGTATGAAGGTTAGCTCAGAAATGATGGAAATAGAACAGATAGCGTTCTCAATTCCGCAGAAAATTGAAACGGTTAAAGTTTTCAAAGGAGGCGAGTTTCTTTATTGGAAAATCGTTAGTTGATATTTAATCGTTTACGAATAACTCGCATGCTTCGGTATGCGAGTTTTATTTTTATTGTTGTCTTATCTCATTGACAAGGTAGTCAAAAAGCATAGTATTTGCAATGGAAGAAAGGAAGAAGGTGTTGATTATGAACATTGTAAAACCAAGAATGCATATTTTGAGGGCACAGCAATTCGCTTCGCCTAGAGTTATCTTCGATTACTTTGATCTTGCTGATCGTATCCGGAAAAAAGCGGATGATCATATTGGAATCATGGAAATGAAGAAACTATTAGAAGGGTATAAAATGTACGAGATATTCTATGAGGAATCAACCCGTACAAGATTCTCTTTCTGGTCGGCGGGCGAGATGCTCGGTATGGGCATTTGCTTTACAGAAGACGCGACAAAGTTTTCATCTGTTGCTAAAGGGGAGTCTTTGGAAGACACGATAAGAATTTTGGCTGGACAACGACCTAGTGTTATCGTTCTTCGTCATCCAGAAACCGGTGCGGCAGAAAGAGCGGCGGCGGTGATAGATAAATATTACGCTGGTAAGGTAGCTATTATCAATGCTGGTGATGGGATAGGGCAACACCCAACACAGGCTTTGCTGGATGTTTATACTATTTGGCGCAGGCTTAATAGATTGGACAATATTACAGTTGTTATTGGAGGTGATCTGGCTAACGGCAGAACTTGTCGTTCGTTGGCATATAGTCTATCTAAATTCAACGGAGTTAAGATTATTTTTATTTCTCCGCCAGAACTAGCTATGGGCCAAGATATTACGGATCATCTAAACGAATCTGGCACAGAGTGGACAGTTGCCAATGATCTAAATAAAGCTATACCAGAGGCTGATGTTGTTTATTGGACACGAGTTCAAAAAAAACGTCTTATTGATCAATCGCGTTTCGTTGAATTTCGTGATGCATTTCATATTGGTTTGAAAGAAATGAAATTGTTCAAACCAGAAGCAATTCTAATGCACCCCTTACCAAGGGTTGGGGAGATTAGTACAGAGGTTGACGATTTACCTCAAGTAGCATTTTTTGAACAGGCGGATAATGGACAATATATCCGCGCGGCTCTACTTTTGAAAATTTTCGGTTTGGAGATATAGAATTCTATTTCTCTAAACTTTCACACAAAACCACTCTTTTTAGAGTGGTTTTTAATTTCTACACAGCTAAATAATTATTTAAACTATTTAGCTGTCCATCCACCATCAACATAGATAACACTTCCAGTAACATAACTTGATTCGTCAGAGGCTAAGTAAAGAGCGGCGTTTGCAATATCTTCAGTTTTACCGACATAACCAAGTGGTGTTGAAGAAGTAACCATATCTTTAAATTCTTTTTGTTCTAAGATATCTTTTGTCATATTAGTTTCAATAAAACCTGGTGCAATAGCGTTGACTCTAATTTGACTCGGAGCAAGATCAAGAGATCCAGCACGTGTTAATTGAACAACTCCACCTTTGGCCGCACAATAGGCGATAGCTCCGTTAAAACCTACTTTTCCTAGGATAGAACTTAAATTAATGATTGATCCTTTGATATTTTTTGCTTTCATAGCTTTTGCCGCTTCACGCATACCGAACATTGTGCCAGAAAGATTAATACCAATTGTTTTATTCCAACTTTCATCAGTTACATCCATAATGCCACCTAAACTACCAATACCAGCATTGTTTACCATAACATCCAATTTCCCAAATTTTTCAATAGTTTTGTCAATTAAATTTTCTACCTCTTCTGATTTTGATACATCACACTTAATAAACAATGCTTTTCCTTCAAATTCTTGAACTAAAGAATCGTCTCCATTTATATCGGAAAATACAACCTTTGCGCCCTCGCTAATAAATTTTTCAGCGATCGCTTTGCCAATACCAGTGGCTGAACCGGTAACAATAGCTACTTTGTTTTCTAATCTCATATTTTTTGGTTAATTTTTATTAAACCTTTTATTAATGGCGTTTATTTATTAGGATTATATAGTAATAACTGCTCTATATCAAAGATCTGATCCTGTACATAAATGAAGTATTTTGTTAGGCTGAGAATTGCTAGCAATTATTATAGGTATCTTGATACCTTACAAAAGATGACTCTGCGGAATGTTGAGAAACGGGAATGCGCTTTCTAGAGGCGTAATAGTATCGTCACTACAACTTTCCCTTCGTTCGTGCTGGTATAGCGGTTGGCATCGCGCCACACGGTCGCATAACAGGGATTCATCTTATAGCGTATAACAACGCTCGCTCACCGCTAAAACGGTGGGCTTTTTTACGGGAATATCATCATGGGTAGTATTCAGGCTAGAATTCAAGGAACGTAATTGACAGATACTTTTTGACATTGTAGCTTTATTAAGATAGGTGGTTCTTCTTACCATTTATGATATTTAAGGATGTTTTTTGTTTATATGAGTTTTATATTAATTCATATAGAAGTAAGCTATACTTTTGTTATTAACAAATTACTAATTCTACAATGAAAAAATCTATTATTTCTATTGCTGTATTGTCATCGGTATTAATGATAACTTTTTTCATATCTATACAATTAGTGCAAGCGCAGGTGGTTAACTGTCCAGTTGGATATATCTGTATACCAATTGCTTCGCAAGCGATCGTATGTCCGTCAGGATATGTTTGTACGCCAATTGCTACTAATGTTAATAGTTATAATAATGGTGGAAGATACTATAATAATAAAAACACTTGTACAGAGTACACTTTTTCTACTGACCTCTCATTAGGTTCCATGAGTTCTGATGTGGTCAATCTTCAGACATTTTTAATTACAAAAGGATTTACAATTCGTGATATTCCCACGGGTTGGATTTCTAAGAGTTATTTTGATAGTCGAATTGAAGAGGCTCTTCGGCAGTATCAGCAAAGTGTAGGATTAGCCGCAACTGGCCAACTTGATCCTGCTACTCGCGCTTATATTAATGGGTCATGTTCAATTATAGCTACGTCTACACCCTTAACACCTAAAACTCAAACGGAACAAGCTAAAGTAGTTACACATTATGGTACTGATGGTTTTTCTGGTTGCTATATATTTACAACAAATTTAGACATTGGTAGTGTTGGTCCAGATGTTGTGGCACTTCAGACTTGGCTTATTGCTAAAGGTTATAATATTTCTGGAATTAGTGCAGGTTTAATATCTAAAGGAACATATGACAATCAAACTGCCTCTGCTGTTTCAGCCTACCAAAGATCACAAGGCATACCATCGACAGGTTTTTTTGGTCCTTTGACTCGAATTAAAATTAATAGTTGTGGCGGTGGTACTGATATACCAGCCCAGCATCAATATTCAGTGAACGTAATGTCGCAGAAAACTCCAACTCCAATTCCAACTACAGCTCCAACACCAAGACCAACTCCGACTTCAACACCAACACCAACAATACTCGCTGTAGCTATATGCTCACCTATTACAGTTGATGGTAAGACATACTCATTAAGTCCTTGTAATATCACAGCAACTATGGTTGATGGACAAGGTAATAAAAGTTTCAGTGCAACCATTGTTGGAAGTGGAGGATACGGATTCAGTACACGTGGCTACGGTGTAGGATTTCCGACTTATGGCATAATAGCTAACACTGCTAGTGGGGGAGTAGGCGGTAGTTTTCCTTTGAGTTTGTATTTTAATGATAAATATCTTTCTGCAAACGGAGATCAGCCACGAACTTATACAGGATATTTGCCGATACATATCTTTCATGGCAGTGAGACAGGGTATGATAATAATTTTCTATATCTCGGTGTTACTTTAACAGTGCTTCCTGTTGGCAATTCAATTGCTTCAACTTCTACAACGACTCAACTATAAATCTCATTTATATTAGTAACCACGTTGTAGATTGCTATCAGTTCAGCTAGCGGTATATTCAAGATTGATGAAGTTCTTTATTTGCCTCACCAAACATTTTAATATATACTTACTCACACAAATGAAGATTCGCGCCACACAAAGCAATTGGTTTTATAGCTTTTACTTTAGAAAGGCCTATTGGAGCTTGTCTTTGTAATGAATCCCTAGAATAAATTGATTACAAGAAACAGGCTCCAAGCGGGCCTGTTTTCTTATCCTCAAAGAGGAATGTAGAAATTAGTACATTAGACAATTAAATATGCATATAAAATATGCTTGCTTTAGGAATTGTTATGAATACGAATACAAATACAAAAAAACCGATTGGGTTTGCTGTAAATGAAGTAACTGCGCATATATTTTCTTTTGGAGAAGATTACATCCATAATCCTCAAAGAGGGAATAAAGGTTGGATTGAAGATGAAAATGGCAAAAGAATACTTTGTTGTTGTGACGGTAATTTTTGGATTCCTGCCCCAGAACTATTAATGATGAGTATGTAATTATATGCCATTTAGTTCACCTATTAAGGCGCTGAAATTTCTCAGCCTCTTTTTTTGTTGACATAAATTACTTCTAGGTTTAATCTATCTCTAGACACAGCAGTAAGTTGAACATCAGTTGAATTTGATGGTTTATCTGATTAAAGGGAAACCTGCTCAAATTGAATAGGTTAACCCAGACAAGAGGCTAAGTTGATCTTGGACCATCAACAAGAATCAAGCGAAGCACTTGCTACTTTGGGTGGAAGTTAAAAGCAACCACTGAGTCAAATCTAAAATCGTTATAAGGCGGACCTTATAATAGATTTTTAGATTTAAAGTCCCTCGAGGACTTAGTGGGGTAGACTATTGTTGTGTGTATATAAGCGGCCGCCTCACGTGTGCCGCTTTTTTGTCTTAAATTATTATAAGATCTATTATTCTTGACCAATATCTTTATTATTGGCATCATAGTCATATGCAGTCAGTCTTCATAGATGCTTTTTTGGATACAGCCAAGATGGTGCCATTATTGCTTGTTATATATATTGGCATTGAAGTGGTGGAATATAGGTTTGGAAACAAGATAAGAACACTTATACAAAAAGCAGGTTTAGCAGGTCCTTTTGTAGGATCTATAGCTGGTATTTTTCCACAATGTGGATTATCTGTTGTCACAACGGCTTTATATACTCAGAGATTGGTTACAATAGGAACATTACTAGCTGTGTATCTTTCTACTTCAGATGAAGCTATTCCTGTAATTTTATCTCAGCCAGATAAAGCTGGTATTATTATTCCGCTTATTTTAACTAAAGTAATTATCGCAATTATTGCAGGTTATATTATTGATTTTGTTTTTAGAAGCAAGAATAAAGCAGTTCTAATACATTTAAACGCTTACGCTCAAGGTCAAGATGAAAAAGGGCATAATCATAATCCATCATTAAATGAGCAAGCTTGTTGTGGACATAGTGTTAGTCAGGAAACAGGAAAATTTAATTTAAAGGAAGTATTTCTTCATCCGATTTTGCATACTTTGAAAATATTTCTTTTCATTTTCATAATCACATTTCTTTTAAACGGAATAATGTTCAAAATTGGAGCAGATACCATCGCGATATTTCTTTCAGGTCACGTTTTACTTCAGCCTTTTTTTGCGGCTTTAATCGGTCTTATACCTAACTGTGCATCTTCTGTAGCTCTAGCGGAACTCTATTTGAATGGCGCAATCACTTACGGAGCTGTCATTGCAGGGTTATGTGCCAGTGGGGGATTAGGAATTCTTGTTCTCTTTAAAGAAGAGAAAAGTAAGAAAGAAGCTTTCAAAATTATCGGGTTATTGTTTTTCATTAGCGTAATTGCAGGATTACTTATTCAATATTTAAGTTAGTTTGAATTGTAAGGTGATATAATAATCATGTGACTACTAATATAGAAATTGAAGGTGATCCATATTCTCTACATGCCCGTTTAGGAATTTCGCTAATTTTAGTCTTAGTGGTTTTTGTTTTTGCTTTAGATATTTTCAAAATACCTAAGTACGAAATGCCCGTTCAACCGAAACGTGCTAATTCCTCCACAGAGATTACACATGGAAAAATATTTGATAAACAAGTTATATTCACATTTGATGGTGGTTCGGGTATCCAATCAGCGGATCAAATATTGGCAGTTCTCGCCAAACATAATGTAAAAGGGACTTTTTTCTTATCAGGACAGTTTGTTGAAGCTTTCCCAGTTTTAACAAAGAAGATTTATCTTGCTGGTAATGAAATATTTAATCATACCTACAGCCATCCTCATCTACCGGAACTTAAGGATGAAGAAATGCGAAATGAATTTAATAAAATGGATAATGCGATGAAAACTATTATTGGTTCTGATTTTTCTACAAGACCATATTTTCGTGCGCCGTATGGCGATAGTGATAAGCGAGTTTTATCTACAGCTTTTAAAGAAGGATATCAATCTGTTCGCTGGACAATTGATGCTGGTGATTGGCAGGAAAGTGAAGGTATGACTGCTTTAGAAGTTAAAGAGCGTATTCTTTCAAGTCTTGCTCCAGGTAATATCTATTTAATGCATCTTGGTGATTCTATTACAGGTTCAATCTTAGATGATGTTTTTTCTGTTATTGAATCTAAAGGATATAAAATAGTTTCTTTGACGCAAGGAATTTGAGAAACTAGGCTTTTACTTTTAAATCTCTGTTATAATGACATCAACATGCGTCGTAAAACAGCTAGAAAAGAACTTAAAAAAGATTTATTTTTCATATTACTTGGTGTAGTAATAGCAATTATTCTTTCTAAATCAGGTGTAATTAGTTGGTTTGTTGATGCTTTAGGAAGTCATGTAGCCGCTAGTTTTGTAGCAGGAATTTTCTGGACATCAGCTTTCACGATCGCTCCATCATCTCTCGCTCTTGCAAATATTGCTAATTCTGCGCCTGCGATTTCTGTAGCATTTTGGGGAGGTTTAGGTGCTATGTGTGGCGATCTCATCCTTTTCTTTTTCATTCGTGATCGTCTCGCTGACGATATTATGGCTTCTATGAAACCTTCTGTGGTAAAACATATTCTTTCTTCATTCCATCTAGGTTTTCTTAAATGGTTATCTCCGATTTTAGGAGCACTTATCATAGCTTCACCGTTGCCTGATGAATTCGCACTTACATTAATGGGGCTTTCTAAAGTACGTATAGGAGTTTTGATACCTGTCTCTTTCATTATGAATACAGTAGGAATCTATGGTATTGTGTGGTTTGCACAGGTAATATAACGATTAAAATTGTCGTATTATTCGATAACTTGCTATAATCAAACCCTATGAATATTAAACGCATTACTTTTTGGGCAGGTTTCATTATTGTGATTGGTCTTATTATATGGGGCCTTATTGTGGCTATGAATAAGCCAACTGGACCATTGGTTCCACGAGGTACACCAGCACCAATTACAGCGGAAGATCATATTACAAGTATTTTACCTTCTTCAGATGTAACACCGGTTACTTTAATAGAATATAGTGATTTTCAATGTCCAGCTTGTGGGGCATATCATATTCTTGTAGAACAGTTATTGGCTAGTTCAACTATTCCAATCAAATTTGTCTACAGACATTTTCCTTTAACACAACATCTTAACGCTATTCCAGCGGCAATGGCTTCAGAAGCCGCAGGAGTACAGGGAAAATTCTGGGATATGTATCATCTTATTTTTGAGGACACTTCTGAATGGACTGAATTATCTGATCCGACGAGCGTCTTTATTGGTTATGCAACTAAAATCGGTTTAGATTTAAATAAGTTCAAAACTGATCTTACTAGTTCAACTTTGAAAACACACATTAATAATGATTTGAAAGAGGGTGTTCGTGTCGGCATTAACGCAACCCCTACTTTCTTTGTAAATGGAAAAGCTATAGTTAATCCAACAAGTTATGAAGCATTTAAAACACTTATTGAGACAGCCTCTTCAGAAAGTACCAAATAGTATTGCAATCTTTCTTATAGTTATTGCTCTTATCGGTTTTGTTGATGCTGGATATTTAACCGTTGAGCATTTTCAGGGAAAAATACCACCGTGTACCATTTCAGGTGGTTGTGAGGTGGTTCTTACAAGCCCATATTCTGTGATTTTAGGTATTCCTGTATCACTTGCTGGGGTTATATATTATTTATTGATCCTTGTTGGAGTATCTGCTTTCCTAGAAAGTAAAAACTTAAGTATTCTTAAGTGGACCATGTTGTTTACAGCTTTCGGCTTAGGCGCTTCTCTTTGGTTTGTATATATTCAAGTCTTTACTTTGCATTCATATTGCCAATATTGTCTTGTTTCAGCCTTTACTTCAATAATATTATTCGCCACATCAATGGAAGTGATAAAAAAGTATCAAATAAAACAACTGTAATGAAGACTTCTAATATTCTAATAACTGAATCTGTATCTGATTACGAACTTCTTGATAGTGGTGAAAGTGAGAAGCTTGAACGTTTTGGTAAATTTATTTTATCAAGACCAGATCCTCAAGCTTTATGGCACAAAAGATTACCGTTAGCAGAGTGGAAGAAAGCTGATGGTAGTTTCATTCGCTCTGATAGTCGTGGTGATTGGTTTTTGAAATCTACAATAACAGATCGTTGGTCTGTTGATTTTGGCGGATTGAAATTTTATATAAAGCCAACAGCATTTAAACACGTAGGATTATTTCCAGAACAATCTCTGAATTGGGAATGGTTGAAGAAACAAATTAAATTAAGAAATGCAGAAGACACAGAGGTTCTTAATTTGTTCGGTTATACAGGTGGAGCAACACTTGCTTGTGCACAAGCTGGAGCAAAGGTTGTACATGTTGACGGTTCTAAGTCTGCTATCGCTTGGGCGCGTGAAAATGCAGAGCTTTCAGGTATTGCTGATAAACCAGTACGTTGGATTTTGGATGATGCTCGCACGTTTGTTGGTCGTGAAATAAAACGTGAACGTAAATATGACGGTATTATCATGGATCCTCCAGCATTTGGTCATGGTCCAGAGAATGAACTTTGGAAGATTGAAGAGCACTTTTTACAACTAGTAGATGATTGCTTCAAGATTCTGAAGGACAAACCGCAATTCTTTTTGATTAATGGTTATTCGGCTGGCTATTCAGCGATTGCTTATGAGAATATCCTTTTACCATTGGTAGAGAAATTTGGTGGGAAAATTGAGATAGGAGAGCTGGCAATACAGGAAGGAGGAAATGGAGCGACGAAGCAAGGGGAAGGAAGAGTATTGCCTTGTGGAATATATGCGAGATGGGAATATGGAGGGTAGCCCTTAAGGGTAGCCCTCCATTACTTCCAAAATATGCTATGCTTTTTCATTATGTCAGCAATCATTTTAGATGGCCGTAAAACTCGAGATTCTATCATTCCAGCCTTGAAAGAGAGGGTGGAGAAGCTTTCTATCAAGCCAATTCTAGCTATTATCCAAGTTGGTAATCGTGATGATTCCAATTCTTTTATCCGTGCCAAGAAAAACTTTGCAGTCAAAATCGGAGTTGATGTTAAGCACATTGAATTGGCTGAAACAGTTTCAATAGATGACGTTATTAAAGCTGTGGAGGATTGTAATAATGACGATGTGATCAAAGGTATTGTTGTGCAGTTACCATTACCAGCTAACCTTGATCGCGACGTTGTTATAAATGCTATTGATCCAAAAAAAGATGTGGATGCTCTTACTGCTGTGAATGTAAAAAAATGGTCTGAAGGTAAAGAAGGCTCTATTATGCCAGCCACAGCTCGTGGTGTTCGGACATTGCTTAAAAAATATAATATCAGTCTAAAAGGTAAGAAAGTTGTCGTAGTCGGACGTTCCGCGCTTGTTGGTAAACCAATAGCTGCGATGTGCTTAAACGAAGGTGCTGAGGTTTCAGTTTGTCATAGCAAAACTACTGATCTTGCTAAAGAGACAAAAGAAGCTGATGTTATTATTGTTGCTGTTGGTAAGATTGGACTTATTAATGCTAAACACGTGAGAGAAGGGCAGGTAATTGTTGATGTTGGTATAAATACTGTAATCGGAGAAAAGTTAGATGATGAAATCCAAGGGAAAAAACTCGTTGGCGATGTTGATTTTGAATCTGTAAAAGATATTGTTTCAGCGATTACACCAGTTCCTGGCGGGGTAGGACCAATGACAGTGATATCTCTTTTTGAGAATTTGGTGGATTGGTGCGAATATGGAGGGTAGCCCTTAAGGGTAGCCCTCCATATAGCCGATTTGTCTACCTAAGTTCTGTACTGTAATATGTGAGTATATCAATAATTAAAAATTAAAATAAAAACCATGAATATACCAGAAAAAATTTGGCAGGTAACGAAGTATTTACTATCAATTCTTATAATTTTCTTTGTTATTATTTCAATTAAAGAGCTAAAATCTATTGGCTATATAGGTGCCAATCCGAATGCGGTTAATAGTATTACAGTGAATGGTACAGGTGACGCTGTCGCTATACCAGATATCGCTACTTTTTCATTTTCTGTAACTGAAACAGCTAAAACTGTAGCTGATGCACAAACGCAAGCTACAACTAAAACGAATGCTGTATTGAAAGCTATTAAAGATGGCGGTGTTGCAGATAAAGATATTCAAACCACTTCGTATTCTATAAATCCACATTATGAATATCAGAATAGCGTTTGTACCACGTATAGCTGTCCTCCTTCAAAATCTATATTAACTGGCTATGAAGTTAGCCAAAGTATCCAAGTAAAAGTGCGTGATTTAAGTAAAGCTGGAGCATTATTCACAACTATCGGATCTCTTAATGTACAGAATGTGAACGGACTTTCGTTTTCTGTAGATAAACCAGAAAGTGTACAAGCAGAAGCTCGTTCGGAAGCTATTGCTGACGCACAAGAAAAAGCAGATAAATTAGCAAAGGAACTCGGAGTCTCTTTGGTACGTATATCCAGTTTCTATGAGTCTAACAATCAGCCTACGATGATGAAATATGGTTTAGGAGAGGCGAGAGCAATGGCTTTAGATGCGGTTGTTACACCACCATCAATTCCAGCAGGAGAGCAGAAGATTACTTCCAACGTGTCTATTACTTATGAGATAGAGTAAGTAGAGAATGATCAATGATCAATAACCAATAATCAAGTCTCGTAATCGAGACTTGATTATTGGTTATTAATGGCGGAACATTGATCATTATTTTTTTATCTTGCTTATTGACTTTATATTCTCGTAGGTATACTATATTTACATAAATCCCCTGAGGGGTTTTTTAATACAAAAACATGTCTTTAAGTCAATATATCAAGGAAACACAAGCAGAAATGAATCATGTTAACTGGCCAACACGTGCTGAAACTATTAGATTTACAGCACTTGTTATCGCGGTTTCATTAGCAACAGCGATTTTGCTCGGAGTGTCAGATTTTGTCTTTTCTAAGCTGCTCACCCTTTTGTTCTAACGCAAAATTTAAACACAAAGTTTATTGTTAATTAAAAGATTAAAAATTTTAAATAATGTGATTAAGTTTTGAGTTCTAAGTTTTAAATTAACCATTATGACCAAACAACATACAACTGGTGAACGTGCTTGGTACGCGATACATACATACGCGGGCTATGAAAATGCGGTTGCACGTAATTTGAAACAGCGCATAGAATCTCTTGGTATGGAAGATAAGATTTTTGCTGTTATTGTTCCTACAGAGAAAAAGATCAAAATTAAAGCTAATAAACGTGTTGAAGAAGATGAAAAGATATACCCAGGTTATGTATTGGTAGATATGATTGTTACTGATGATTCTTGGTATGTCGTCCGAAATACTCCTAGAGTTACAGGTTTCGTTGGTGCAGGTGTATCTCCAGTACCATTGGATCCTAAGGAAGTTGAGTCTTTATTTGCTCGTATGAACAATTCAGACAAACAACATTCTATTGATTTAAGTATCGGTGATTTAATAAAAGTTGCAGATGGTCCATTCAAGGATTTTGAAGGTAAGGTTGCGGAGGTAGATACGCAGAGAGGCAAGGTTAAAGTTTTAGTTTCTATGTTTGGTAGAGAGACGCCGGTAGAGCTAGATTTCTTGCAGGTTAAGAAAGTTTAACTACGAATCTACGAATTATGCGAATGAGCTACGAATCTACGAATATAGGAATCTACGAATTATGCGAATGAGCTACGAATATACGAATGGGTAAATTATTTGATTTAGTGGTTAATCTATAGTAGGATAGCAAAACAAAATTATGGCAAAGAAAATCATAAAAAAAGTAAAAGTTCTCGCTCCAGCAGGTAAAGCTACTCCAGCTCCTCCTTTAGGTCCAACATTGGGTCAAGCGGGTGTTAATATTGGAGATTTTACCAAGAAGTTTAATGATGCCACGAAAGACAAGATTGGTGATATGATCCCTGTGGTTATCACAGTTTACGAGGATCGTTCATATACTTTTGTTCTAAAGACTCCTCCAGCCTCAAGTTTGATTCTAAAAGCTTTGAAAAAAGATAAAGGCTCAGGTAAACCTAATTTAAGCAAAGTAGGTACTATTTCCAAGGCTCAGTTAAAAGAAATTGCAGAAAAGAAGATGCCAGATTTGAATGCTAATACAGTTGAGGCGGCTATGAAGATTGTTGCTGGTTCAGCAAGGTCTATGGGAGTGGATGTAAAGTAATGCGGAATTAAAATTTTTAGAAGAAACTTCTTTTAGGTTAGTAAATTAGGTTAGTAAAAAGGCGCAACTTAACGTTGCGCTTTTTGGTGTTGGAATCAAAGTAAATTTCGATGTAATTGTGAATGCTTACAAATTTGTGGAGGATAAACTCCTGTGGTTGTTGATTAAAGTCCCGTCGATCCATGGCAATGGTTTTTTCTTTTAGTAAAACCTAGATCACTGATTTTTTCAACTCTTTCAAACCTTGGATGAAAGATACCTTTTTTGTTTAAGAAAACAATTTGTACTATCCGTTTTCCGTGCCAGATAGGATAAAATACTTTTCCTAAATTATGAAGTCGTGAAATTGGTTCACCTCGGAAATCTGAATCAATAGGAATACCTCCTAGCATCTCTATAATTGTTTTTGGAGTTTCGGGCTCATTCGAAAACAAATCAGCAAAAGCAATATCGGCTAATCCAGTTGAACTTCGCCTCATTATTACAGCTGAACAACCTGGTTTCATACCAAAAACAAGACCAAGACCAATATTTACAGATTCTCCAGGTTGAAGAAGGTATTTGTACTGACCATCTTGAAATATAACAAGTTTTTTAATTTCCTCATTATTTGGTTCTGAACGTAAATCGTATATTATTTTACGTTTGTAAATCTCGGTAGGATCAAATTCTGTTGAAACGACGGCTCTTACATGAACATCATAACCTGTTGCATTCGCACTACCACGAAAAGGTGGCGAACCACCAGGAATAACGAAATATTTTACTTTCATTTTCTCCTTTCAGTGTGCTATTTACATTATTCTTACCATAGGTATACGTTTAATAGCAATGAGGCAAGCCCTGGATCCTTTCATGTGGTAGAGCCACGAAGTATTAAATTTCTTCACTTTTCAACCTTGTATTCCAATAGCAGTGAACCATTTTCGGTTTGCACACAGCTTATAAGTTTCAATTTAAAATCCATATCCTCTTTAAACAATCTCATACCGTCACCAAAAACTATTGGTTCAATAGTTAAATAAAGTGTATCAACAAGTCCTGACTTCATAAACATAGTATAGATTTGTGAACCACCACAAATGGCAACTTCTTTGAAACCACGGTTTTCTAAATCTTTAAGTAAATCAGTGGGACTCTTTATGGTAACTTCAACACCTTCAGTTATACCTTCTAGAGGAGTAGGGGAATAGACGATATTCAGACGGTCCTTGAGAGGCTTACCAAGGGTTTTCCAAGTGTTCTGGCCCATAATGATCACACCCGCACGTTTGGTGATCTCTATGAAGCGTTTCTTGTCTTCCTTACTAGTCCACATAGCGGCGTGGGTAGAATGTTTACCGATATAGCCGTCGGCGGTCAAAGCGGCAATGATGAATGTTTTCATAAGATATTAAAAATTATTATTTGTCACCTATGCAATTTCCTATACTAGGATTATACTTCATATACTAATAAATAAAAAACAACATGACCACTAAAGGATTTATCACGAATGAAGGAATATTTGCGCTAGGTTCGAATTTTAAAGATCGTTTTGTGCCGAATTATGATCGTCTAAATAAGCTTGTTAATCATTGCAAAGGTTTAGGATTAAAAGTTGTCCTTACTCAAGGTACTTATGACATGGTTCATATTGGCCATGGACGTTATTTTGAGGAAGCAAAAAAACACGGCGATCTATTGATTGTTGGAGTTGATAGTGACAAGAAAGTTCGTGCTAGAAAAGGACCAGATCGTCCTATTGTGCCACAAGAAGAACGTCTAGAAATGGTTACTCATTTGAGGTCTGTTGATATTGTAACTTTGAAAGAGAAAGATATGCCACGTTGGCATCTTATAAAGACTGTTAGACCGGATGTTTTGATTGTTACCAAAGAAACATTGGAGAAATATTCAAAGAAAGAAATAGCCGAAATGAGTTCATATTGTGGAAAAGTTATCAATTTGGCTCCAATGGCTACAACTTCAACCAGTGCCAAGATTCGCTTGCTTCAACTCAAGTTGGCTAAGCGTTTTGAAAAAGCTATCGTGCCAAAATTAGCTGATATGATCAGCGCGGCTTTGGGCCAAACGAAAGAGAAGCGTAGTAAATAATCTGACAATAATTCGTGGCGCCTGATTACGATTTTATATGAAAAAAAAGCATACTAAAGCAAAGACGAAAATTATTATTGCTTATATTCCTGTTTTGCATGAAGGTTATCATAGACTTTTTGAAAAGCATGTTGATGCGGTTAAACTTTTTTTACTTGGAAATGAAATTGCACAATCATTTGTACCATTGGCTAAAGATATTCGTGCTTTGCCAGCAGAACTTATTAGAAATTCTCTGACTGCTTGGAAAAGATTTGAAAGTGTTGAGATTTTGAATTCTGTAGAAGATTGGAAGAAGCTTACTGAGCCTGATATAAGCATTATCATGCCTGATGAAGATGTGATGCATGAACTTCAAGAAAAATATTTACCTAAAAGTAAAGTTGTTTTTGATTCAATTTTTTTGCGTTGGGATAAACATAAATCTATGGAAAGTAGACCGGTTGAAGCTGATCAGACTATTTCAATAAAAGATTCCGATAAGAAAATTATTACACTTCTGAAAAAAGAAGCAGAGAAAAGTTCAGATTTTTGGAGACGTATTGGCGCGGCTATCGTGAAAGATGGAAAAATGATTCTCATTAGGCACAATCACGCTGTTCCTTCGGAGTTACTACCTTACGTGGAAGGTGATCCACGCAGTGATTTTCATAAAGGAGTGAATATTGAATTATCTACTGTTTTACACGCTGAAGCTGGTTTGATCGCAGATGCGGCTAGGATGGGGATATCTCTCGAAGGTGCAGAAATGTATGCTACTACTTTTCCTTGTCCGCCATGCGCCAAAATGATTGCCTATTCCGGTATTAAAAAAATATATTATGCCGATGGCTATGGTGTGCTTGATGGTGAGAGGATTCTAAAGAGTAGGGGGGTGGAGATTGTGTTTGTGAAGACGGAGTAGGTAATATGTTGTAGACATACACAATACATTGACATTGGATGTTCTATTGATTAAGGTGATGCTTAGATTATCACAATCAAGTGATAAAAAGAGAAAGGCTTTTAATTGAGTATCTTTGAGAGTTTTGCTGTTGAAGGAGTTAATCCTTCTGATATCTGGCAATTATTCAATTGTAGTAACTATCATTACTTCTACAAGAAGGTTCAGGATCTTCGTGTAGGAAGATGTGGTTTTTGTAACATTGATTTAAAATTCAATACAGTTCATTTTGAGACTGAACACTGGGTGGTTATGGAGAACACTATTGCACCACAAGCTGGTCAAGAACATCAGTTTGTAATTCCGTGCAGAAGGCACGTTCAGAGTTTTAGTGAACTTACATTTGCTGAAGTTTGTGATTTGTTAGCCATAGTTCAGAAGATTGACCGTGATTTCAATATAACCGGTTCAGTGTCGGTTATGCGTTCTGGTGACCCGGCCAGAAATGCTCGGAGCATGCCACATTTTCATTTCAACCATCACGTGCCGACCGGTAAGGAACGTGTAGAGATTACAATTGCGAAGTCTGAAAAAGATCTTCAAAAGAAGTTACCAATACTACTTGTTTTCAAAAAGATGTTGGAAAACGAGGAGGCTGGTAAGGATAAGCTCAATGGTTTATCGCCCGAGGAGTTTATACTTATCGACGGTAAGATTGCACCGAAAGGAAGTTGTTAGTCAGATCACTAACGTAACTTTCTTTAATTACTTTCCAGTTTAATCAATAAGCGTAGCACTTAATCATGCTACGCTTTTCATTTACTCTTTTTTGTAATTTTTTGGTTGTCCAAACTTAAACTTCCAAGATTCATCAGGATTGAGAGCGTCTAAATCAGGTTCAATCAGATGTGCGTGAATATGAAGTACGCTATTACCATAAGAACCATGTTCCGGATTACTACCAAAACGCATAGCTAGACCTCCGCCAGGAATGTTTCTTTTCATAGCTTCTTCTTTGAAAAGCTCAATAAGCTCTCGACCCGCATCTGGATCCATTTCAGAAATGTGTTCTATGTGGGTTTTGTAAATAGCCAATAACTGATGTTTTATTTTCTCATAAGGCCACTGATTGTCAGTCAAGATCCAAAATTTACCTTCTTTTAGAATAGGATTTTTGTGATATTTGGAAAGATTTTCTGTGCAGAAAGGACAGTGATTGGCAGTTTCTATCTCAGCCATGACTTTCTTTTGATCTTCTCGGCGAACATTGTCGGTAATAATATATTTGCTCATGAATGTATTTTCTCGAATTATTTGGAATTATATAGCCACAGGTATACCCTTGATTCCTGGATGAGGATTGTAATCTGAAAGAGTAAAATCTTCTTTACGGAATTCAAACAGATCTTTCTTATCAGGATTGATAGATATTGTAGGGAAGGCTCT
Organism: Minisyncoccota bacterium; assembly: GCA_041662725.1. Taxonomy (GTDB): domain Bacteria; phylum Patescibacteriota; class Minisyncoccia; order Phycocordibacterales; family PALSA-1337; genus C7867-002. The sequence goes on along the minus strand of JBAZRX010000007.1, from coordinate 10,097 downwards.
TGGTTCACGTTTCAACATTTCTTCTACAGCTGGAACTTGATCGACATAAATATGTGCGTCAGAAATAGTATGAATATATTCATAAGGCTCAGTTCCTGTGACTTGGGCAATAGCAAGGAGTAATGCGGCGTATTGAACCATGTTTGACGGTACTCCTATCGGCACATCTCCTGAACGTTGGATCATGTGTAAGGTGAGTTTATTATCCAAAACACGTAAATGTATCCAGCCGTGACAAGGTGCTACAACGACTTTTTGTTGTTTGCCAGTACCACGAATAGTGTATTGAGGTATCCATGGAGTGATGAAATGTGTACGCAAGTGAGGGAATTCTTTTATTTGCTCAATAATATTTTTGAATTGATTGTAAGCTGGGCCTTCGGAAGTAGGGAAATCATGGAAAGCGGCACCGTAACTTCCTGGACCTAAATCTCCAGTTTCAAGTCCTCGTTTCTTACATTTTGCTTCAGTGCCCCATGGATCCCACCAGAAACAACCAAATTCCTCAAGAGCTTTCAATGTTCTTGCACCATTGGCAAAAGCAAGAATTTCACCGATAGCTTGTTGCCAGACGGTTACCTTGAGCATTTCAGAAACTTTCGGATTCATATTTCTCTCGGTAATCATCGGAAAACCATTTGACATTTTGAAATGCATAGAGCCTGCGCCCATATAGGTGATAGCATCTACTTCTTGTTGAGTATTGGTTCTCACTCCGTTTTCTAGTATTTTCTTTAACAGGTCACGATATTGTGTATCAGGAACTCTTTCGGAATATGGTTTCATGTTGGTTGTATTAAAAATAATTTTAATAATTATACGGCGATTATATCATGTTTTAGAGGCATCGCCTCGAGGCTTCGCCTCGAGGCGATGCCTCTAAACTGTGGATAAATTGTAGATTGACTTTTTTATCAATAAAAGCTAATCTTGTTGTGTAGATATTTGTTCCTTAATTTGCTATTTCATGAAGCAGTTTCCTCTTCTCTGCTTGGTATTGGGGTGTGCGAATAATATCGCACACCCCTTTTTGTTTATACATAAAAGTGATACGATTTCGGTATGAAAGACACACAAATAAAAAAACTAATAGAGGCAGAGAAAAAGCGTCAGAAAAAAGTTATCAACCTAATCGCGTCGGAAAATTACGTTTCGAAAGATGTACTCTTGGCTCTTGGTTCGGAACTTACAAATAAATATGCTGAGGGGTATTCCAAGCTTCGTTATTATGGTGGTAATGAAAATGTAGATAAGATTGAGGATCTTTGCAAGGAAAGAGCACTTAAACTTTTTGGTCTTAATCCAAATGAGTGGCATGTTAACGTACAACCGCTTTCGGGTTCTCCAGCTAACTTAGCAGTTTATTTAGCTTGTGTTCCTCAAGGAGGAAAGATTATGGGTATGTCTTTGGCACATGGTGGACATTTGACACATGGTCATAAAGTTTCTGCTACAGGAAAATTCTGGGTGCAGGTGCCTTATGGACTTGATTCAACTACTGAAGTTTTGAATTATGATCAATTACGTGAAATTGCTATCAAAGAAAAACCTTTAGTGGTTGTGTCTGGCTTTACAGCTTATCCACGTATTGTTGATTGGAAGAAAATAAGAGAAGTTGTTGATTCTATCCCACCTTCAATTGTTCAATCTGCTGGAGTAGATAAAACGGTTAAATCATTGATGATGGTAGATATGTCTCATATTGCAGGGCTTGTGGCTGGTGGTGTATATCCTTCACCATTCAAATTTGCTGATATAGTAACTACTACTACCCATAAAACTCTTCGTGGTCCTCGCGCGGCTTTAATTTTTGTTAAAAAAGACGCTCGTGAACTTGATAAAAAAATAGATAAGGCAGTTTTTCCTGGTTTACAAGGTGGTCCACACATCAATCAAATTGCTGGAGTAGCAGTAGCTTTGAAAGAAGCGGCAACTCCTGCATTCAAAAAACATGCTTTGCAAATAATAAAAAATGCAAAAGTTTTATCAGATGAATTAAAAAAACGTGGTTGGCGTATAATTTCCGGTGGTACAGATACCCACTTGATTCTTATAGATACATGGAATGGGGGAGTGAAAAATGCCGAGGGTGCAGGTGCTATCTCTGGAAAAGAAGCAAGTGATAGGCTGGAAAAGCAGGGGATTATTGTAAATAAGAACGCAATTCCTTTTGATACACGACCACCAGCAGATCCTTCCGGTATAAGATTAGGTACAGCTGCTGAGACTACCAGAGGTAGAAAAGAGAAGGATTTTAAAGCAATTGCGGTTAAGATTGACAAAATATTACGTTAATGAAAGAATGGACGCGGATAGTTCGCTGAGTTATTTCAGTAAAAGGGAGGTATCTATATATGATGAAAAATTCCACTTTTACTTTTGCGCCTTCTTTTGAAGGCGGTGATATTTAAGCGTCTAAATGTCTTTTTAGCTCCTTTGGGGAGCAAGATACTTAGGCATCCTTTGGCCAGACCGGCTGACATGAATAGTTATATTCTTATAAATGTCAGCCGGTCTTTTTAGAGATTTTTTCTTTAAACAAAAAGGATTTTGTTTTGATCTTTAGATCTTCTCTCCGCCGGCTGACCAGCAAATCCCCTTTCGTCTTCTTCCAGGGGTGTCAGCCGGCATTTTTTTAAAATAGTTTTTATGACTAAATGGGAAAATTTGTGGCATAATATCCAATTTGTGTTTTAAATGATCTTGTTATCTAAGGAAAGTGTTAATGAATGGATGTGATTTATCTGCTACAATATTGTTACTTATTATGATAATTAAAGATGAACTCGCTAAAGTTTTAGAGAAAGTCGCAATTAATTGCGGTGTCGCTGAGCCGTTAATTAAATTTGATTATCCAGAAGATCCTAAACATGGCGATCTTTCAACCAATATAGCATTAGTTAATTCAAAGAAACTTGGCATATCTTCTAAAGATTTGGCTGAAAAGATTGTTACCGAATTTAAGAAGGGTATACCAGATTTTATACATGATATTAATGTAGCTGGCCCTGGATTCATCAATTTCTTTATAAAAGACCAAGTAGTTGCTGGGGATATCGTGGGGATATCCTGTGGATTAGACAAGAAAAATGGCCAGTTTACTAGGTATTTTCGAGGCGAAGCCTCGAAAAAGGTCCTCGTGGAATATACGGATCCGAATACATTTAAGGCTTTTCATATAGGACATTTAATGTCTAACGCTATCGGCGAGTCAATTTCTCGACTTATTGAATATTCTGGAGTTCAAGTTACGAGAATTTGTTACCCATCTGATATTGGTTTGCATATCGCAAAATCTATTTGGGCATTGCAAAAGCATTTGGATAAAATGCCAGCTGATTCTGCGCCGATCAAAGACAGAACTGAATTTTTAGGAAAAATGTATGTAGAGGGTACCAACGCATACGATTCTGATCCTGTAGTGAAGAAAGAAATAGATATTTTGAATATGGTTATTTATAACAAGTCCAGTTCTGAAGTTGATGAATTGTATGTGAAAGGAAGACAATGGAGTATTGATCATTTCGAATTGATTTATAAACAGTTTGGAACAAAATTTAATGAGTACATATATGAAAGTGAAATAGCCCCAGTCGGTTTGGAGATAGTGAAAGAATTTTTGAAGAAAGGAGTTTTTGAAGAGAGTGAAGGTGCTGTTGTCTTCAAAGGAGAAAAATACGGATTGCATACGCGTGTTTTTATAAGTTCACTTGGTTTGCCGACATATGAAACTAAAGATGTTGGTTTGAATGTTATGAAGTTTAAAAAATATCCAGATACTGATCAGTCAATTATTATAACGGCTAGTGAACAAAATGATTATTTTAAAGTGCTTACAAAGGTTTTAACACTTATTGATTCCAAAAATGGCTTAAAAACTAAGCATGTTGGTCATGGTATGATGCGTTTTGCTTCAGGCAAAATGTCTTCAAGGACTGGTAATGTTGTTACTGCGGAAACACTCCTTGCTGATATAAAAGAATTAGTGAGTGCGAAAATTAAAGATCGTAATTTTACAAATGAAGAAATTGAAGAGATTTCTAATGTTATAGCTGTAGGAGCTATTAAATACACTATTTTACGTTCATCGGTTGGCAGTGATATCGTTTTTGATACAGCGGCCTCTATTTCTTTTGAAGGTGATTCTGGTCCATACTTACAATATGCTGTAGTAAGAGCTAACTCAATTATTGAAAAAGCTAGGGAAGAAGGAATTGAAAACTTAGATGCTAAAAATACAAATGTAACTATGTCTGAAAAAGTTGGTCTTCTTGAAAAACTTCTCATACGTTTTCCAGATATTATTGAGCGTGCTAAAAATGAATACGCACCACAGATTGTAGTGAATTATTTGATTGAATTAGCGGGGACGTTTAACAGTTTCTATGCCTCGCAGATTATTGTTGATAAAAATAACAAGCTCTCTCCATATTATTTAGCTTTGACGAAAGTCTTTAAAGATACGATGACAGATGGACTTTGGGTGTTGGGAATAAAGGTGCCAGAAAAGATGTAGCATATGGAGGGTAGGGCTACCCTCATACGAAAAAAATGATAGAATGACCTTACTTTTAAAAGTATGGCTGATATTAGCGATTCAAATCAAACGACTGACAAGGATGTTCAAGAAAAAACCTCACACGCAGAACGTGAGGAGCGTATTTTGGCTTTTTGGAAAGAGAAAGGTATTTTTGAAAAGACTCTTAATAAGTTTACAGGTGGCGGAACAAGGGCGGATTCTTCTAATGCCATTGGAACAAAATCGGAATCTCCGAAAGGTAGCTTTACCTTCTATGATGGCCCGCCATTCGCAACAGGAACACCACATTTCGGACATATTTTAGCTGGAACAATTAAAGATGTTATTCCTCGTTGGAAAACTATGCAAGGTTACAGTGTACGTAGACGCTGGGGTTGGGATTGTCATGGTTTACCGGTAGAAAATTTGATTGAGAAAGAACTTGGTTTGAAAAGTAAGAAAGATATTATTGACTACGGTATAGGTAAATTTAATGAAGCCGCACGCGAGAGTGTTATGTGTTATGCCGATGAATGGAGGAAAATTATTCCTAGACTTGGAAGGTGGGTTGATATGGATAACGATTACCGCACGATGGATGCAACCTATACAGAAAGTGTTTGGTGGATTTTCAAGAATTTATATGAAAAGGGCTTGATATATGAAGGATTCAAGTCTATGAATTTATGTCCGCATTGTGAGACAACACTGTCTAATTTTGAAGTAGCACAAGGGTATAAAGACATAACAGATATTTCGGTGTATGTGAAATTCAATCTCAATCTATCAGCTGGCGGAAAAATCTCAAATCTCAAAAATAACGCGCAGAATTCAGATAGTAATATATATCTTTTAGCGTGGACGACAACACCATGGACTTTGCCGGGGAATGTGGCATTGGCGGTAAATCCGAAGATTGATTATATAAAGATAAGAATTACAGAAGGGGATGAACAGAAAAAAGGTCAATTTATTTTTGCTAAGGAAAGATTGTCTGCTTTAGCAATGACGATATTAAAAGATATTAAATACGAAGTTATTGAAACCATTCATGGCTCAAAACTGATTGGAATGGAATATGAACCTTTGTTTGATTATTATTCAAAAGATCAAAGTCTAAAAAATGGTTGGAAAATTTATGGTGCTGATTTCGTAACTATTGAAGATGGTACTGGTCTCGTTCATATTGCGCCAGCTTTTGGTTCAGATGATTATGAAATGCTAAAGAAATATGGTTTACCTTTTGTTCAGCATGTATCTACTGATGGTAAATTCAAAAAAGAAGTTATTGATTTTGCGGATATGAGTGTAAAACCGAAAGATACCGATGAAGATAAAAATGCACATCAGAAAGCTGATATAGAAGTTATCAAATGGCTGGCTCACAACAATAGGTTATTTGATAAAGAAAAACTGATTCACTCATATCCTCATTGTTGGCGCTGTAATACACCTCTTTTGAATTACGCGGCATCTTCTTGGTTTGTTAATGTTCCAAGCATTAAAGATAAGCTGGTTGCTGAAAATAATAAAGTCACTTGGGTACCACCGGAAGTTGGTAGTGCTAGATTCGGTAATTGGCTTGAGGGGGCTAGAGATTGGGCTATTTCAAGAAGTAGATTCTGGGGTGCGCCGATTCCTGTTTGGAAGGAACAAATTGAAAGTGTAAACAATAATAAAGGTAAAGAAAATTATCATGTTATAGGTTCTGTTGAAGATTTAAGTAAATATAGTCAAGCAAAAAATACTTACTACGTTATACGTCATGGTGAGGCGGATAATAATGTTGGTGGTTTTATTAGTGGGGAACCAGATGCACCACATCATCTAACTGTAAATGGTAAAAAACAAGTCAATGAAACAGCTGAATCTTTAAAAAATAAACATTTTGATCTCATATTTGTTTCTCCTTTTGTACGAACAATAGAAACTGCGAACATCTTGAAAGAAAAATTAGATTGGAAGCAAGAGCAAATACATATTGATAGTAGAATTAGAGAATTAGATGCAGGTGTTTGGAATGGTAGGAAAGTTTCTGATTTTATTAATGAATTTAAGCATGAGGAAAGATTTGACCGTGGTCCTGAAGGTGGTGAAACTTATTCTGATATTAAAAAACGTGTTGGTGATTTTATTTATGATCTTGAGAATAAATACAAAGGTAAAAATATTCTTATCATCTCTCACGAGACACCAATATTTCTTTTAATTGCAGTTGCCAATGGTTTAAACAAAAAACAGGCACTAGATCTTCGCAGTGAGAAAGAACTTATTGGTAACGCTAGAGTATTACCATTAAATTTTGTCCCATTACCTCATAATTCTGATTATGAACTAGATTTACACCGTCCTTATATAGATGATTTAGAATTAAAGACTGAGAATGGAAATAAACTTATTAGAGTACCTGATGTTTTTGATTGTTGGTTTGAATCTGGTTCAATGCCTTACGGTGAAGCGCATTATCCGTTTGAAAAAGATGCAGATGGAAAATCTCAATTTGATCCTACTTCCGGACTTTTCCATAAGTCTCATGGTTATCCTGCTGATTTTATCGCTGAAGGACTGGATCAAACTCGTGGCTGGTTCTACAGCATGTTAGTTTTAGGTGTAGCTTTGTTTGGTAAATCTCCTTTTAAGAAAGTTATTGTTAATGGGTTGGTTTTAGCAGAAGATGGCGAGAAGATGTCAAAGTCAAAGAAAAACTTCCCAGATCCGATGTTGATTGTAAATAAATATGGAGCAGATTCACTACGTTTTTACTTGATGTCTTCACCGGTTGTACATGGAGAAGATCTTTGTTTTAGCGAAAAAGGGGTTGATGAAATAACTAAAAAAGTTGTGAATAGATTTTTGAATGTAGTTTCTTTTTATGAGATGTATGAAGATAGTGCAAAAGGCAAAACGCAAAACGTAAAAATTAAATCGGAAAATATTCTAGATAAATGGATTATTACTAGGTTGAATGAATTAGTAAGTATTGTCACTGATAGTTTGGAAAAAGGGGAATTGGATAGAGCAACTAGACCATTCTTGGATTTTACAGATGATCTTTCTACTTGGTATCTACGTCGTTCAAGAGACAGGTTTAAAGGTGAAGATGAAGCTGATAAGAATTCAGCATTACAAACTACTCATTTTGTTTTAAATGAGGTAGCTAAATTATTAGCTCCTTTTATGCCTTTCTTGGCGGAAGATATTTATTTACGAATTGGCGGTGATAAAGAATCTGTTCATTTAGAAGAATGGCCAGTTGCTGGAAAAATTGATACCGAACTATTGAATAAAATGAAAGTTGTTCGCGATATAGCTTCAAAAGGGCTTGAAGCAAGGATGAAAGTAAAAATAAATGTTCGTCAGCCATTAAGTACTTTAAGAGTAAAAGAAAGACATATTCTAGATAACAACTCAATTAATCTTATAAAGGATGAAATAAATATTAAGAATGTTGTATTTGGTGCGGAAATTGAATCTGATATAGAGCTTGATACCACAATAACTCCAGAACTTAAGGAAGAAGGTGATCTTCGTGAACTTTTGCGTAAGATTCAGGATATGCGTAAAGATAAAGGTTTATCGGTTACTGATATGGCGACGCTTATAGTTACTGAAGATTTAAGGGAGATTATTTCCAAGAATGAAGAGGTAATTAAAAAGGCTACAAAAATTAGAAAAATAGAATTTGGCATAGCGATGGAAATAAAAGTTTGATAATTACCCGATTAGCATAACTGAAATGCATGCTATTTATACTACCTCTGGATTTATTATAGATTCGCGGCCTTATGGCGAAGCGGGTAAGATCTTCTTTATTTTTACTCGTGATTTTGGTCTTGTTATAGCTACAGCTCAAGGAATTCGCTTGGAAAAATCTAAGCTGAGATATCACATGCAAGAATATTCATTTGGAACCTTTTCTTTAGTCAGAGGAAAAGAATTTTGGCGTTTAACGAATTCTGATTTTTCTACTGATTTTAAAGAAGTGGGCGAACGAATCTCTTTACAGACATCATTAATTACAAGGAATAGAATTCATCATTCCGGGAAACAATATGAATTAATTGCTCGTTTGGCTTTTTTATTAAAGCGTTTGCTTCGTGGCGAAGAAGCTCATCCAGAATTATTCGATTGTGTGAAAGTTTGTGCTCAATTTTTGATTAATTCCACGGTAATCAGTGATGAACAATTGAAAACCCTTGAATCAATTACGGTTTTACGGATTATGCACATGCTTGGATATATTGGTTATGACAAATCAATTGATAGTCTATTAAAATCAACAGATTTTTCTTTGGAATTGCTTGATAGATCTTCTGATAAAAGGGTAATAATGAATCAGCATATTAATAAAGCGTTAAGAGAGTCGCATTTGTAAAATATAAATATAGATTTGATGTGCATGCGATATTCTTTATCGTAATCGATGTGGTGTTTCCAAGCTATTGAACCATAACCAAAATTTGACAAATAAGTTCTATCATGATTTTATTATTATGAAATAGAACCTTGATATTACAGGATTCGCCATAACAGAAAGAGGCTTACAGCCTAAGTCATTCTCTGTTGTGGCGAAGAGTCTAGTAAAAACAACCGAGCATGCTGTATAGTCAGCGAGCTCACAACCAGAAAGGAACATGCTATATGAATGGCAAGTTCATGTTAAGCCAGGGAGCAGGACAGAAATTGGAGTTTGCCGCTCAACGTAACGACGGCACATCGGAGGACATTGATTATTTGAGCGCAGGCGAAAACTTCCGCGCAGTCACATTACTGCGAAAAGGGAAAGCTAAGCTTGTCGAAGTCAACGAAACTGGAAGTGAAGGAGTTGTTATTCCGACAGTACCAGCGCCCGTTGAGTGGACCGTCGATGATGAGGGCAACATCCACTTCATGCTCACCTCAAATGGTTTTACCAGCGAACATTGGGAACAGCACCTCGATCGTCGTGGTTGGCGAATCGGCGACTATGCACGTCAAGTGCTGCGTCGCGCAAGCGAAGCGCCGACCAATGGCGTCACCTACAACATCGTGGTGCATCTGGGCAAGAAGATTAGCGACAGCGACCGTATCACAAAGAAGATTCGTGCGATTGCTAACAAGAAAGGTTGGGTCAAGCCTCATTGGGAGGTCGCCTGCCTGATCCGCGATACGTTCACGGATGGGCAGTTGGAACAGATGGGTCTGTGGTACATCGTTACGATGCACGAACCTATCAAGTATTCCGACGGCGCTCCGAACTTGCTCGACTCCGACCGACGCGGTGGTGGTCGTTGGCTCCACGCCGGCTATGCCAGACCTGGCGACAGCTGGCTTGGCGATGGTGGTTTCGCGTTCGTTGTTCCACAAGTTGATCCTCAAATCCAAGACTCTCTAGGCTTCGGTATTTAAAGATTTAGTCTTTAACCCTGTTCTCCGTTAGCTGACGGAGAACAGGGCTTTTTAATAATCACAACAAATGAATCCTGCACTAATTGATATTTATGGTACCGATAAAAACCTGCAAGCAGTAACTGTGGATAACGGTTTTCTGTGATTTGCGATTCTTGTATACTGTGTCGGGACACTACAAAATCGACTG
>JBAZRX010000006.1:42292-54095 GCA_041662725.1 Minisyncoccota bacterium | reverse complement strand
CGGCAGTCGATTTTGTAGTGTCCAGACACAGTATACAAGAATCGCAAATCACAGAAAACCGTTATCCACAGTTACTGCTTGCAGGTTTTTATCGGTACCCATATTACTATTACGAGATTAGATTAAGAAAAAAGTTTCTAACCGAATTAGACAGAGCCAGGGCTAGAAGAAAGGATTTGTAAATTTACAGCTTACCGACGTTTTGTATTAGAAAATTTTACTTCCACCTTGTCTTTATATATTCTTCAGCCTCACTCATAGAAAATGGCTGTGTTGAATTCCCTGTCCTTACGAAAAACTCTTCTTTACCCTCTGCATTCTGTAGATATGCTGGCTTATGACTTGGGTCAACGGAAATAATACAAGCTTCGTGATCATTGAAATAATCAAAACGAGTGTGAATATAATTGGCAAATTTAACACCTATCATCGTTTTTATTAAATTATTCAAATGATTCTCAAAACCATCACGATTCTTTTTTGCTAAAGTTTCGTAATCATTTTTAAGACCTGTAACCTTACTTTCATCATCAACACCTATAATCAAAGTTCCACCGTCAGCATTCATAAATCCAGCAATAGTTTTCATAACAGATCTTTCAACATCTTTACTAACACATTCACGACGAATGTCGTAACGAAGTGTTTGTTTGTACTCTAAGAAGAGCCCTTCACCTTCTTTCAAAAACATTTGTAAACTACGAGAATGTATTGGTTTTTTCAAAGAATTATCAATAGTTTGTTTGATAACATCAGCATATTCTTCATAACCATAAACATTCTGAATTTTAGTGACACGACCATTATCATGCTCCAAAATAATAGTGGCATGATTCATTAATCTATCTAATAAAGACTGAGTAATTTCCACAGCAACTACATGTAATAAAGATACAGATTTTTGTCTGCGCAAAATAATACCAGAACGACGAACTATTTCCCTTTCACGAATCTCAAAGTATCTAAGGTACCAGTCAAAGAATAAAACCAGAATATAAATAAGTTGGAATAAAGAGAAAACTATAATAACGAAATTGTTATAATGAAGAAAACGAATCAAACTGATCTGATTGAATAACTGTTCGTAGTTAGCTAGATAGGAAATACCAGCAAAGAAGATCGCCGCGATTATTTCCATGGCCAAGACATTACGCAGAAACACCACAGGTCCCTCCTTTATAACTATCCTTTTCATAGCCATATCCTAACACAAATTATGATTAAATATAGAGACGAGAACTTCAAAAACTAGAAAGTTTATCTTCAGTTTTTTAATGACTTTTTAAAAAACCTTGTTCTTTTTATACTAAGAGCAAAAGCCCCAATATCAAGATCATTACCTATTTTATTGGCCAAAGACCTCATATAAGTACCACTTGAACATTTAACTTTTACTTTAAGAACCTCAAAGAGTTGCTCGCAATTAACATTATGATTTTGAGTAATACTACCAAATCTATTATTAGATTTGCTGTCTCCGTCTATACAAAGAAGTTTTCTCCATTCGGCTTTTATCTTTTCCTGTCTAAAATCTCCTCTAACAAGATTTATTTTTTCTAAAATTATTTTCATTAATTCATTACTACTAATCGAATAACTATCAACAATTCCTATTGAATATATTTCAACGTCTTTTTCTGGCATTTCTTCTGGTAATTTACGATCTCTAGCGAGTTTATGGAGTTGTACACCTTCAAAAGTTTTTGCTGAATAAGCTGGATATTGTTGTTTGAATTTTCCAACATATTTAGACAGATCAAAACTTAATCGCTTATATTTATAATTATATTTAATCTCTGCTAATCCTAAAGCATCATAACTATCTGTATTAATACCAAAAACTATTTCTACTTCATACTCTTTATCTAAATTCAAATACTTTTCTTTATTTTTACACTCTTCTCCAGCAAGAATTATCAAAACTCCTTCAGCCATTGGATCTAATCTACCAGCATAAGTCATAGGTAAATCTTTTAATTCTGGACTAGAACCACGAAGTCTCTCCAAAGCAACTAAAGGAGTTTCGCCTATATTTTTATAGACTTGAAAGATATTTTTAAGGTTTAATCCCATAATAATATAAAGAGTTTACCGATTGTAACACTTTAGGCAAATATTAACTTTTATATGCTACAATATCTTCATGGCAGAAAAAGCCAAAAAATTAAATACTGACGCTTATAAGGGCGTACGAGATTTCTTTCCGGAAGACATGGCTATAGAGAATAATATCTTTAATATCTGGAGAAATAACTGCGAAAAATACGGCTACGAAGAATACGGCGCCTCTGTTTTGGAGCCGGCTGAACTTTATAAAGCTAAATCTGGTGAAGAGATAGTAAATGAACAAACTTATACTTTCATCGATCGTGGTGATAGAGAAGTAACCTTGCGACCAGAAATGACACCAACCGTTGCACGTATGATTGCCCAGAGAAAACGTGAATTAATATCCCCTATTCGCTGGTATTCTATTCCAAATCTTTTCCGATATGAACAACCCCAAAGAGGTCGTGTACGAGAACATTGGCAACTCAATGTAGATATTTTCGGCGTAGAATCAACCAATGCAGAGATTGAGGTTATTAACATTGCTTATGATATTACACGTGCTTATGGTCTTAAAGATACCGATTTTGAAATTCGTCTCAACAATCGCAAAGTTATGAATTATGTAACACGCGAAGTTTTTGGTTTGAATGAAGAGACAGCCCAAAAGATTTCAAAATTAATTGATAAGAAAAATAAAGTCAGTGCAGAAGCGTTCGAAATGGGAGTAAAGGAACTATTTGGAACACAAGGTACTGAACAACAAAGCTCTAACTGCTCCAAATTCCTTACTCTTCTTAATTCCAAAAATTTTGAAGAATTTACCGCTACACTACCTCAAACCAAAGAAGAACATGTCGGACTTAAGGAAATTAAAGAAGTTATTGCTGGATTAGAAAAACTCGGTATTACTAATGTGCGTTTTGACCAAACACTTATGCGTGGCTTTGATTATTACACTGGTATTGTTTTTGAAGTCTTTGATCTCAATCCTGCCAATCGCAGATCAGTATTTGGTGGTGGACGTTATGATGATTTATTATCTCTCTTTGGTAACGAAAAAGTACCGGCAGTTGGATTTGGTGCCGGTGACGTTATTGCCAGAGATATTATGGAAACATACAATACTCTTCCAAAAAATAAAGCTTTAGCTGATCTTGCTATTATAATAGTTGGTGAACAAAATACTCAGTATTCCATGGATTTAGCACAATCTTTACGAGCCAAAGGTTTTCGTGTAGTTGTCGATCTTACCAATAAGAAAGTTGGTGATCAGATAAGTAATGCATCCAAGCGTGGTATTCCAAAAATAATCTGTATCGGTGATGAAGAAGTGAAAAATGGCAAATTGCGCGTGAAAACGTTAGCGACAGGAGATGAAACAGTTACTAATGAATCGGAGATCTATAAATTATTATAACTACGAATCTACGAATTATGCGAATGACTACAAATCTACAAATAATCGCAAACACTGTGTTTCATTCGTAGATTTGTAGTCATTCGCATAATTCGTAGATTCGTTATCCGTAGATTCGTAGTATGAGAAAAATAACCTTTGATTTAGAAACAAAAAACTTCTTTCAAGATGTCGGCTCTAATGATCCGGCAGATTTGGATGTTTCTGTAGTTTGTATTCACGATTCATTAACTGATCAGTATTCAAGTTTTCTGGAAACTGACTTCAATAAATTATGGCCTATTCTTGAACAATCAGACATGCTTATTACTTGGAATGGTGACCATTTTGATATTCCTCTATTAAACAAATACTATCCTGGAGATCTTACTAAAATTAAAAGCTTAGATCTTATGAAGGAAGCGCATAAAGTATTGGGGAGACGTTTAAAATTGGATACCGTAGCCGAAGCCACTTTGGGAATGAACAAAACAGGCGCTGGCGCAGACGCTATGATTTTATGGCAAAAAGGTGAAATAGATAAACTTATAAAATATTGTATTAATGACGTTAAGTTAACAAAAGAGTTATACGATTACGCGATAACTAATAAACATTTAAAATACAAAGACATCGGCATTATAAAAGAAATAAGCCTTGATACGACAACATGGGAGATTCCAGAATCAAGCGCGATGACATTTACATTGCCGTTCTAATCGAGGCCTCGCCTCGAAAAATCATGTATAATACTAGTCCTTTCTTCGTTATCAACATAAAGTAAACAACTTAATCACATGAATCCAGAATCACCACGCTCATCATCTTTAAATATTCCTGGCGCAATTATTATTGCTGGTGCCATCGTTGCAATCGCTATTATCTGGGCTAAAAAACCAGTAACCACAGTACCTGTTACAGACACGACAGATAACCAAGTGCAGGAAACGGTGATTAATCTTGCTCCAGTAACTGCATCTGATCATATTTTAGGTAATCCAAACTCAGCGATAAAAATCGTAGAATACTCCGATCCTTCTTGTGGATATTGCAAACTCTTTAATCCAACTATGATTAGCATCATTGAACAATACGGACCATCTGGAAAAGTTTCTTGGGTATATAGAAGTTTTCCTTTAGACAAACCAGATGCTAATGGAAATGTCCTTCATCCAAATGCTGGAAACGAATCACAAGCTTTGGAGTGTGTTGCTTCAATTGGTGGTAATGATAAATTTTGGGCATATGAAAAAAGTCTTTATACACAAGATACCACAGGAACTTCAGGTTTGAACCAAAAACAATTACCGATAATGGCAAAAGAAATTGGGATAGACTTAACTGCTTTCAATAAATGTTTAAATAATGGTCAATTCAAAGATAAAATAGATGCCGATTCTTTAAGCGGTATTAATGCCGGTGTTTCTGGTACTCCAACGAGTTTCTTTGTTCTTAAAGAACCTTTGAGTCCGAGTGCTGATAAATATATCAGCGATGCTTTGATTAAATATCGTATCCCAACGGAACTTATCCGTGTAGCAGACGACAAAAAGATCGTCGTCATGAGTGGCGCCTTACCTAAAGCATTAATTTCCGGACTTATTGATGTTATTCTCGGAAATTAGGAGCTTCCCCAACTTACAATACTGACATTCTTTATCATCACAAGTTGAGTTAATAAAAGTTAACGAGAGTATTTCAGTTGCAGTTTTTTCTATAACTTTACGAAGTTCTTCCACTTCCTTATCATTAATCTCAAATCTTTCTTTTTTGTATTTTCCAGTATCATTCGGTGCGATAAAATCTATTTCACCGTATTTCATCACAAACTTTTTTGCACCATCAAGTAATAGTTTATAAAAAACTAATTGCCTTTTATAATTACCATCAGCGGTACGCGTTTTCCCTTCTATTTCATTTCTAGACTTCGGCTTAGCAGTCTTCCAATCAGTAACAATGACGTTTACATCATCTATAAAATCAATCTTATCTAATTTACCTGTTAACTGAATTTTAAGACTTTCTTCACCTATTCCCACCAACTCCAGACCAGAAATAGACGGCTTTATGTTTATAGCCATTTCCACCCCTTTTACGGGATATTCTGTAAGTAAATGGCGGTTCCAAAGGCCATTGTAAGCCTCAAAATAGCCCTCCAACGCTTCTTTTCCCTTTTCAAAGGATTCTAGCCGATCGTCCACAGAAAGGGGCTGTTTTTCAAGGTTAAACCTGAACAAATCAATCAGCTGTTTTTTGGTAAAATCTCTCTCATCTTTGTAAGCTTCAAAGAAAGATCTGAGAGCAGTATGTATAGCTGTTCCATACATTTGATGCTTATTTGGCGCTTGCGGAATTCTGATCAAATTAACAAAGAAATATTGCCAAGGACATGCAAGATAATTGTTTAAATGAGTCACAGAAAGAGGTTGAGATAAAAATTTTGAACGAATATATTCTGGATTCAAAATAGAAAGCGATGGAGTACCGTGTGGGGTTTTTAATCTCTTTTCAAACAAACCAAATTTGTCAGCAATAATCGGTTTTTCCAAAAGAATTAATTTTGGATTAATTTCTGAAATAAATTGACCAGGCATAGTTTCTTTTTCTCCATTAGATCTCGCATAAGAAATATTCACAGATTCACGAGCTCGGGTCATAGCTACATAAAATAAACGCCTTTCGTCTTCAATACGACCAATATCACGAGCATGTTCAATAATTGGAATTGTAAAAAGATTACGTTTCGTACGATTGCCCCAAATTCCATCAATAGAATTAATTATAAAAACATGATTGAATTCCAGACCTTTAGCTCTATGAGCAGTCATCAAACGAACTCCAGATGAATATTCTGTATAAGTACGTTTCGTAAGAATGCCATGATCACTTACTATACTGACATACTCAATAAAATCATGAATAAAGAAAGTCTTCTTGGATTGAGCGGCTTTAATAATACGATTAAAAAATACTTCAAGAGAAGTAAGTCTTTCTAGAGAATTTGGTGCAGAAGCTATGGAAGCAAGAATATTAGTTTCTTGAATAAGTTTTTGTAAAAATTCAGGAAACGGTAGGCTCTGAGCTTCGTTGGACCATTTTACTATTTTTTCATAAGCTATTTTAATTTCTTTTAGATTTATAAATGATTTAACGTCATTTAAGTTGACTGCCAACTTAACATTTTTAAAATCACCTTCTGATTTAAAATTCTTAAAATTGCTGGCTGAATTTTTCTTATCTCCAATTAAATTTTGCCCACGAAAGCACAATTCTTTAATCATTAAATGCAAAGATTTCTTCTCTCTACTAGCTAAATTACAAACCTCCGCAACATCAGCCGGATCACATTTCATCTCTGACAGTAGTAATGCTTGGCCCAAAAATTCGCTATTGGAGGGATCATTGATAGCGCGAGCAAGTATAATGATTTTGACCGAGTCAACATCGCTTAAAATATTATGATCAGACTCTATGCGATGCATTACTCCATGTGCCCGTAAAGCGTTAGAAATATCATGTGCTTCCCTATTCTCACGATATAGGATAGCTATCTCCTCAGGTTTCTCACCCTTTTTAACAAGTTGTTCTGTAAGACTCGCTATATATTCTAATTCATCATTATGTGTAGAAAACTCATAAATGAAAGTTGGTTTGGTACCTATTTGAAGAGATAAAAGTTTTGTTCTAACACGACCTGGAATATTGGGATTATTTTCTATGACACAATGAGAAGCATCTAAAATACCCTGATGCGAACGGTAATTATGTTCCAATTCTACAATCTCGGCGTTTTTATATTTCTCTGAAAAATACAAAAAGTTTTCCAATGAGGCTCCTTGGAATCTATATATGGCTTGCTTATCATCTCCTACAATAAAAAGGTTTGGTGAATCATGAAAATCTGAAAGTAATTCCAGAATGCGATTTTGTGTAGCATTAGCATCTTGATGTTCATCAGCGAGAATATAATGATAATTCTCCTGAAGCATAAGTTTGAATGTCTCGTCTTTCTCCATAACACGAACAATTTCCAAAAGCATATCATCAAAATCGTAATATTTCTGACTTTTCAATTCAGCTTCATATTGTTCATATACAAAAGCTAATTCAAGATTTTTTTCATTTCTGTTTTTTAATTTTTCTAATACAGAATCACTGTTCTTATCAGATTTACCTTTAGAAAAATTGGATTTATTTTTAACTTTACCAACTGCCATACCGATTGAAACTTTTCTAGCTTCTAATTCCATATTTTGAATATCCTGCTTAATACTTTTCTTTAAAGTATCGGGTGATATATTTTCTCTCTTTAGAATATGTAACTCATTCAAAACTGGTTTTACATAATAGGATGGATCTCCATATGGACGTAAAACTTTTATCTTGCGAGATTGGATAATCTTTTCAATTATTTTTATCTGTTCTGCTTCTGTAATAATCGCTGAGCCGATGATACGTGGGAAATAATCTGGATATTCTTGAATTATACTTTCAGCAAAACCGTGAAATGTGTGAATATTTATTCTATATGCGGCAGGTCCAATAATTTCCAATAATTTACGACGCATAGCATAAGCGCCAGATTCAGTAAATGTTAATGAAAGAATATTTTCTGGAGCAGTATCAGTTTTTCTCAAAATATTAGCAATCCTCAGAGTTAGAATGGTTGTCTTACCTGTTCCTGGACCAGCAATGACCATCACCGGACCCTCAATGGCATCAACAGCTTTTTTCTGTGGAGCGTTTAAGACGTTATAAAGTTTATTGAATTCAAATGTGTTTAAAGGTTGTTTGGACATAGGACATTTTCATGCTAACACAATTGTAAATAAGGACAACAAAACTTAATAAAATAACAGCTCTAAATGACTCACTATTTCTTAGTCGTCAAAATCAACAAAAAACTAGTCTTTAAAATCATTCATTAAATGAATAATTGCCAGTATAAAGTATCAAAGTATATCGTTATTGAGGTTTCCTAATAATTCTTCAACCTATTGATATTATCGTGTTGCCTGATTTTCTCATGTGCTTTGGCTTCAATTTGACGAATACGCTCACGAGTAACACCAAATTCACGACCAACTTCTTCCAAAGTATGAGTTATGCCGTCATTTAATCCATGACGCATTTCCAAGATAAGACGTTCCTTCTCAGAAAGATCATTCAAAATAAGATTTACTTGATCACGAAGAATACGACGTGAAGACTCTTGGTCTGGGGAAAGAATCTTGTCATCGGCAACAAAATCTTGAAGGGTTGACTTACCATCATCACTATCATCGCCAACAGGATTTTCCAAAGAGATTACATCCTGTTCAATTTTTTCAATTTGATAGATCTTATCTACATCCATACCCATTTCCATAGCAATCTCATCTGGTAATGGTTCACGACCCAAATCATGTGAAAGACGGCGAACGACTTGCTTGTATTTCGCAATAGTTTCAACCATATGTACTGGTACACGAATAGTACGAGATTGATCAGCTAGAGCACGAGTAATGGCTTGGCGAATCCACCAAGTAGCATAAGTTGAAAACTTAAATCCTTTAGTCCAGTCAAATTTATCAACGGCACGGAAAAGACCTAGATTACCCTCTTGGATAAGATCAAGCAAAGTAAGATCAGGGCTACGACCTACATACTTCTTGGCAATAGAAACAACGAGACGAAGGTTAGCTTTGGCTAAAAGATTCTTTGCTTCTTTATCACCGGCTAAAATCCTCTTAGCAAGATCTTTCTCCATGCTAGCGTTAATAAGAGGATACTGACCGATTTCTTTCAAATACATCTGAATAGAATCATAAGCAGAATCAACACCACGTGACATGTGTGGAGAAGCTTTCTTATGAGTCAAATCTTCAACCTCTAGAAGTCCCCCACCTTCAAGAACATCTACATTAGCAGTGACCAGTTTTACATAAAGTTCATCAAGAAAATTAATATCATTTTCTATTTGTGGAAATTCCTTGAGAATCTCATCATAAGTTACGAAACCACGATCACGACCTTTTTGAATAAGTTTATTGGAACGTTGTTCGAAATCTAATTGCTTATCAAGCTTAGACTTATTAGCAGTACCTTTAACACCAGAAACTAATTTAGTTTTTGGCTTACTAGCACCCTTGGAATGTTTAGTAGATTTCTTCTGGACACGCACATGTTTCTTCTTCGCAATAACCTTACTTTTGCGAGACTTGGTTACGGAACGCTTGGAGTGACGACTCAACTTTTTGGCCGCTTTTTTTGTTTTTATCATATGAAAATGATTAGGTTAACGTGAGCACCATTGTAATGGATTATGTAGATATTGGCAAGCGACGGTTGAGTTCAACTCCTTCTTTTACTAGTTTCAGCCTTCTTTATAGAAAGAACCTGACATTTCTTTGCCATTTCCGCTACACGAGCGGAATCACCAGCTTTTTCAGCTATACGTAACTCACTCATAGTTTTCATCAATTCTTCACCAATTAAATCCTCTTCGAAATTCAAAATCAATTCATTCATATGCATATTCCACTTATCTTGTTCATGACCAAAAAAGGCTTCTGCTTCAAATGAAATATCATTTAAGATAGGCTCTATTCTTTTTATTCTCTCTTCATAGGAATCTCCAGCAATCTTTTTAATCTTCTCACGATAATCCATCGCAAGAGAAAGATTAGAAGATTCCATCAAAGTAAGCAGACCGAACATTCTACGCTCAACAAGATCTATGCGGTTAGTCACTGGCAACTGATTATTGATTATTGGTCGTTGATTATTAGCTGGCGGTTTCTGACTATTTGAATTTTGAGAATTCCCCACTAATGATGAATTACTATTTGATGTCGTATTACGATTATTAACAACTTGTGGTTTAGCATTAGAAACTTTCCTCATATCATCCCACACAGCGGATTCTGCTAAACCAACTTTTTCGGCAATAATTTTGATGTAGTAAGCTTTATCCATTTCACTATCTATCTTTATTAAAAATGGAAATACGCGCTCACGAACAGCTTGAGATAATTTATGCTTATCAGCAACATCACGAAGAACATTACCCAATTCAAATTCTACAACATGCTTGGCATTTTTAAGAGCATTCTTCCAATTTTCAGGGTCTTGAAGAATAATATCCGCAGGATCTTTACCGCCTTCTATATCGGCAATCTTCACAGACATACCCATAGAAAGTGCTGTAGCAGCAACCGCCCTCATAGCGGCGGCACGACCAGCTTTATCAGAATCAAGAGCAATGATCATATTAGAAGAAAGCCTACGAACCATTCCAAGGTTTGAGACTACACCTGTTTCATCTTGGCTTTGATCAGTAAGGGCTGTCCCCGAAGCGGCGATAGCATTCTTCACTCCAACTTGATGAGAAAGAACTAGGTCCATCTGACCTTCCACTAATATAGAATATCCCACACGGCGTATTTCCGTCTTGGCCTTATCAAGACCAAAAAGTATTTGTGACTTATTGAATAATGGAGTATCAGGACTATTCAAGTATTTTGCAGATTTTCCATCGTCTTTCAAAATACGTCCAGTGAAAGCTACGACACGTCCGCTGGAATCTGTTATAGGAAAGATTATGCGTCCACGAAAACGATCGTAAGCAGAAGAAAAGTTAGACTTCTGTTCTTTGTTTAGAGGTCTGGCTTCTATATCCCGCCTCTTAATAAGTCCTGCTTTTTCTATCACTGTTTCAGTCCATCCTTTGCCTTTAAGATAAGTAAATAAATTACTCCACCCTTCTGGGGCCCAACCAATACGAAATGCCACACGAGTTTCTGGATTAATGCCGCGACTTTTTATATAATCTTTTGCTTCATTTGATCTTTCAAACTGATCTTCAAAAAACTTCGCCGCTAATTCTGTTATTTTAAATAGACGATCTTTTTCACTATCTGCTTTTTGATCAACAACCAATGGTACACCAGCTTTCTCCGCTAAGACTTTCAAAGCTCCACGAAAATCTAGTCCTTCGAATTGTTCTACGAATGAGAAGATGTCACCTTTTACTCCACAACCAAAACAATAATATCCGCCACGATCTGGAGATATAAAGAATGACGCTGTCTTTTCATTATGGAAAGGACATCTGGCCTTATAAGACTTACCAGCTTTTTCCATCTTCACATAAGAACCAATGAGTTCCTCAATAGGTATGCGAGCTTTTATTTCTTCAACGGTTGTACGAGACATACACGCATTATAGCTTAAAAGATAAAACCATTCCTACTCCAATAACTATCTTTTTATTCCTCTCCTACCATTTCTGCTTCTCTACTCAATTCATCTACCATCTTTTTCTTTGGTGATCCTTCAAATCCAGAACCAGCAGGAACAAGACGACCGATAATA
>JBAZRX010000006.1:0-42282 GCA_041662725.1 Minisyncoccota bacterium | reverse complement strand
TTCAACGGTTGTACGAGACATACACGCATTATAGCTTAAAAGCTAAAACCATTCCTATTCTCCAACAGCTTCTGCTTCTCTAATTAACTCATCTATCATTTTCTTTTTTGGTGATCCTTCAAATCCAGAACCAGCAGGAACAAGGCGACCAATAATGACATTCTCCATAAGACCAGTTAAGTCATCTTCAGCACCACGAACAGCATTGGCGATAAGAACACGGGTAGTATGTTGGAATGAAGCGGCAGACAAGAAGCTCTTACGTGACAATGATGTTTCTGTTATACCCATCACAAGCTTTTCAGCTTTGGCAGGAGTACTACCAGCTTCCTTAGCGGCGGCATTTTCTTCAGAAAGTTGTATGTCATCTATGATCATACCATCAGTCAAGTTAGTATCTCCTCCATCAGTAATGCGACGACGTGAGAACATTTGCTTCACGATAAGTTCAATATGCTTTCGAGAAACTGTCTCACCTTGAAGTTCATAAATTTTACCGACTTCTGTAATAACATAATCTTTGGCACGCTCTTCCCCACCGAATTCAAAGATCTCATCAATATCAGCAGAACCATCAGTTAGAAGTTGGCCTTTCTTAACCTTATCCCCAACTTTAACCAACATAGTACGGCGATATGGGAATGTGTATTCAACTTCACTATTCTTTTTGTTAGCTTTGCCCTTGTCTTCTATCTCTGGAATAACAAAAATAACTTTTTCCTTACCAAGATCTTTCATACCAGTAACAACACCGTCAACTGTACAAACAACAGCAGGATTCTTTGGACGACGTTTTTCAAAGACTTCTTCAACACGTGGCAAACCTTGTGTAATATCTCCACCTTGTGAAGCGGCACCTCCAGCGTGGAATGTACGCATTGTAAGTTGTGTACCTGGTTCACCAATAGCTTGTGCGGCGATGGTGCCTACTGCTTCACCAAGAGCGATGAGCGTATTTCTTCCAAGATCTAGACCGTAACATTTTGCACAAACACCACGGATAGTTTTACAAGATAAAGGAGAGCGTACACGGACTTCAGTGATACCAGCTTCTTCTACTTTGAGAGCATCAGCTTTTGAAAGAAGATGACCCTTTGTAAAGATAACTTCTCCAGATGCAGGAATTATATCTTCGGCAATAATACGTCCACGAATATTCTTTGATAATGGAATATTCATGCCAGAAGCAGTTTGCTTACGAATAATAATTGAATCTTTAGTACCACAATCTTCTTCAGAAACAACAACATCTTGTGCAACCACGAAAAGTTTACGAGTAAGATAACCAGCCTTAGCAGTGTTCAAAGCTGTATCTGTTAAACCTTTTCTAGAACCGTGTGTTGTAATGAAATATTCAATAGGAGTCAAACCTTCTTTTGCGCAGGACAAAATTGGAAATTCAATAGTCTCTCCAGAAACTGAGGCGATAAGACCTTTCATACCGGCCATTTGTGTAATCTGAGAAAGTGATCCGCGAGCTCCAGAAGTGATCATATCGTAAACTGAACCATTCTTATCCAATGAAGCAGGAATGGCTTTTTCAACTTCACCTTTGGTTCTTTGCCAAATCTCAATATGCTTTCTTACACGTTCCTCTTCAGTCAAAAGTCCATCACTAAATTGTTCTGTAACTATATTAGCTTGATTTTTTGCCTTAATAATAATTTCCTTTTTAGCCTCAGGAACAATAATATCGTCTATACCCCATGTCGTACCAGAAACAGTGGCATATCCGAAACCAAAACTTTTAATACGATCTAGAATCGGTGCGACATTTTCTGCGCCACGGATAACGATCATATCATCAATAATAATACCCAAACGCTTACGACCAACTTCTTCATTTATAAAAGGATAGTCTTCTGGCAATATCTCATTTAATAAGATACGACCAACTGTTGTTTCAAAAAGACCACCTTTGAAAGCCTTATATTTTGTAGTATCTGGTGCCAATACTTTCACCTTAGCTCTACGGTCTATTGAATTAAAACTGTGTGCAAGTACTGCCATATCAGGAGATTCAAAAACCTTACCTTCACCATTAGCTTTCTCTACTATCTTTGTAATCCAGAAACATCCGAGCACTATATCAAGCATCTTTGCTACAACTGTTGGATCATTGTTACCAGGCTTCAAAATATTCTTATCTGAAGCCATAATCATCTTTGCTTCAAGCTGAGCTTCATCTGACAAAGGAACGTGCACGGCCATCTGGTCTCCATCGAAGTCAGCGTTAAAAGCTGTACATACTAATGGATGTACCTGAATAGCATTACCTTCTATAAGAATTGGTCTGAAAGCTTGAATACCTAGACGGTGCAAAGTTGGGGCACGATTCAAAAGTACATATTTTTTAGCAATAACTTCTTCAAGAATTTCCCAAATTTCACGAGATTGATCGTCAATAAGACGATTGGCTCCACGAATATTATAAGCAAGTTCCTTCTTCAAAATACCGGAAATAACGAATGGTCTGAATAATTCCAAAGCCATGTGTTTAGGAAGACCACATTCATCAAGTTTGAGTTCTGGACCGACAACGATCACAGAACGACCTGAATAGTCAACACGCTTACCTAGCAAGTTTTGACGAAATAGTCCTCTCTTTGATTTCAGACTATCAGATAATGATTTCAAAGCGCGTTTCTGAGCTGCAGCGGCGGCGGCACCAGCAGAAGAACTGTGACGAATAGAGTTATCAATAAGAGCATCAACAGCTTCTTGGAGAATACGTTTTTCATTACGAAGGATAACTTCTGGCGCATTAATCTCTTTCAATTTCAAAAGACGATTGTTGCGGTTAATAACGCGACGATACAAATCATTAACATCAGAAGTTGCATAACGACCACCATCTAGTGCAACCATTGGACGAAGTCCAGGTGGAATAACAGGAATTCTAACCAAGAACATCCATTCTGGACGAACTTTGGCTTTGATCATTTGCTTTACCAAAGATAAACGTTTTGCCAAACGATCACGATCAGCTGAACCAGCCACATCATATTCTTTTGTAAGTTCTGCTTGAAGTTTAGTGAGATCAATTTTCTTCAAAAGTTCATAAACTACTTCAGCACCAATACCAGCTTCAAAAAGAGAACCGTATTTAACAGCATATTTGTGATAAGTCATTTCATCCATAACAAAACCTTCAATGAGACTATCAATTTCTTTTCTAGCATTTACAACTAGTTCTTTTAGAGCCTCTTTAGTTTTATCATCTTGTGCAGTCTTAACTTTGCTCTTATATTCAGAATCTAATTCTTTC
This sequence comes from Minisyncoccota bacterium, assembly GCA_041662725.1. Classification (GTDB taxonomy): domain Bacteria; phylum Patescibacteriota; class Minisyncoccia; order Phycocordibacterales; family PALSA-1337; genus C7867-002. The sequence goes on along the minus strand of JBAZRX010000006.1, from coordinate 39,014 downwards.
AAGAAGCTGTTCTTTTCTGCTTCGTGAATTTTGGTAACAATATATCCAGCAAAATATACAACTTTTTCAAGATCCGCTGTTGTCATACCTAGAATAAGACCAATTCTTGAAGGAACACTACGTAAGAACCAGATATGAGAAACTGGAGATGCAAGTTCAATATGTCCCATTCTTTCTCGACGAACTATTGAACGTGTGATTTCCACTCCGCACTTTTCACAAACAATTCCCTTGTAGCGAATACCGCGATATTTTCCGCAATAACACTCAAAGTCTCGATCTGGACCGAAGATACGCTCGTCAAAAAGACCACTCTTTTCAGATCTTTGTGTGCGATAGTTGATAGTCTCCGGCTTGGTAACTTCTCCAAAAGACCAATCCAAGATCTTATCTGGCGAAGCCAATGTCAGACGAACTAAGTCAAACTGTGTTGGTTCTATGAGTTTTTTTGTAGGGGTTTGCATAGTAGTTAAATTATTATTCCTCTTCGACTTTAGTTCTATTAACTAATTCCACATTCAACGCCAATCCTCTCAAAGTTTTCAAAAGAACATTGAATGATGCTGGTAAATTCGGAGCCTTCATACGCTCTCCTTTAACAATACTGTCAAAGGTTTGTGAACGTCCTATAATATCGTCTGATTTAACTGTAAGAATTTCACGAAGCATATGAGCCGCACCATGACCGAGTAATGCCCAGACTTCCATTTCTCCAAAACGTTGACCTCCACCCTGAGCTTTTCCTCCAAGAGGTTGCTGAGTAATGAGAGAATAAGGACCGATTGAACGCATGTGAATTTTGTCTTCCACCATATGGTGTAGTTTCAAGATATACATATAACCTACAGCTATCGGCTGACTGAAATGTTCTCCTGTGCGTCCATCACGAAGTAACATCTTTCCAGATCTATTAAAACCAGCTTTAACCAATTCATCTTTGATCTCTGTATCAGTTGCACCAGTGAAAGGAGGAACGATCGCTTGGTAACCGAGAGTATTAGCCGCCAAACCAAGGTGTAATTCCATAATCTGACCCAAGTTCATACGTGATGGCACACCAAGAGGAGTTAGAATTACATCAATAGGTGTTCCATCTTCCATATACGGCATATCTTCTTCAGGAAGAATCTTTGAAATAACACCTTTGTTTCCGTGACGTCCAGCCATTTTATCTCCAACAGAGATATTACGAACTTGAGCAATTTCAATATAAATCTTTTTGATAATTCCTGACTCCAACTTATCACCTTTCTCACGAGAGAATACTTTTACGGAAATGACGCGACCACGCTTACCATTTTCCATACGCTTTGATGTATCTTTTACATCGCGAGCTTTTTCTCCGAAGATAGAACGCAAGAGACGCTCTTCTGGAGTTAATTGAGTTTCACCCTTTGGAGAAATCTTACCAACAATAAGATCTCCAGGACGGACTTCTGCACCAATTCTGACAATTCCTTCTTCAGTCAAATTCTTTAATTTTGCTTCTCCAACATTAGGAATATCGCAAGTTGTAACTTCAGGACCAAGTTTGGTATCGCGAACATTCACCACGAATTCCTCAATATGGATAGAACTCCATTTACTATTTTTTACAACACGTTCTGAAAGAATAATAGCGTCCTCGTAGTTTGATCCAGACCATGACATGAAAGCTACCAAGGCATTATGACCAAGAGCAATCTGTCCGTTATCAGATGTAGAGGTATCAACAAGAACATCTCCCTTTTTAACTTTATCGCCAACATTTACAATTGGGCGTTGATGGAAAGCTGTAAAACCGTTTGTTCTGGAAAATAGAACTAGGTTATATTCATGACTCTTATTTGTTTTGTCTGATTTCAAAACAACCCTCTTAGCATCAACATGGGTAATTTCTCCATTTTCAGTAGCCACTACCACACGACCACTATCAATAATAGCTTTTGCTTCTATACCAGTAGCTACAAATGGGGCTTCAGGAACAAGACATGGTGTTGCCTGTTTTTGCATGTTAGATCCCATGAGTGCACGGTTCGCATCGTCGTGATTAAGAAAAGGAATGAGAGAGGTAGCGATAGAAAATGCCTGATTAGTAGCAACATCTATGTAGTCTACTTCCTTACTTTTCGCCAAAGCTGGTTTGCCATTAATACGAACTTCAGCTTCATCAATAGTAATGACACCATCTTTATCATAAGGAGTAGCGGCATGAGCAATACGGAAATTCTCTTCTTCAAGAGCATTCATATAAACAATCTCCTTTGTAACTTTTCCATCTTTAACTTTTGCGTAAGGAGTTTCAATCATGCCGAAATCATTAATACGAGCATACATCGTCAAACGCAAAACTAGACCGATGTTTGGACCTTCTGGAGTATGAATAGGACAAAGACGACCGTAGTGAGAAGGGTGCACGTCACGAACTTCGAAACCAGCACGCTCACGTGAAAGACCTCCAGGACCAAGAGCGGTTAATGTACGTAAATGTTCAATTTCACCAAGTACGTTCTCCTGCAACATAAATTGAGAAAGCTGGTTGGTTGTGAAGAACTCCTTAATACGAGCTTGAAGTGGACGAGGATAAATAAAAGATATAGGAAGAGTCACATCTGGTTCCACTGTAGACATCTTGTCTTGAATATTACGCTTCATCTGTGTAAGACCGAGGCGAATACGTGATTCCAAAAGTTCTCCAACATAACGCACACGACGTGACCCAAGATGGTCAATGTCATCAGCCTGCATATCAGGAGTTATAGCCAAAGTCACAATGTGTATGATAGTGGTAGCGATATCGTCCAAATCTAAGGTATGACGATCTAGAGACTTCTCATCCATTGGCTTCTGAAAACGTTTATTGAAACGGAAACGACCAACACGAGAAATATCGTAACGATTTGGTTCTAATAAGGCTTGAATAAAAGTGCGTGCATTTTCTACCGTAGCAAGGTCACCATCACGAAGACGCTTATAGATCTCAATATAAGAATCATCTTTGGTCTTAGCATGATCCTTTGAGAGAGTCATTTCCATAACTTTCTTTGATTCAGGATGACTCTTGAAAAGATCAAGAATAGCCTCATTTGTACTGGCTCCTAGAATACGCAATAAAGAAGATACTGGGAATTTACGCTTACGATCAATACGACAATATACAGTTCCATCTGCATCACTCTCTATTTCCATCCAAACTCCACGAGCTGGAATAACTTTAGCGCCAAAATAATTTTTACCTTTTACTTCTTCAGAAGTAAAAAATATACCGAATGAACGAGCTAACTGAGGAGAAATAACACGCTCTACACCATTTATGATAAATGTTCCATGGTCAGTCATAAGTGGAAAATCTGCCAAGAACATTTCCTGTTCTTTAACAACGTTCATAGCTTTATTCTTCAAAGTAACCTTGACCTTGACTTGGCCTTCATAGTTCATCTTATTGTCCTTTGCGAAATGCTCATTGTACTTTGGACGTACGAGCTCTAGACCACCTATTGAAAGTTCAAATTTCTTTCCAGCATAATCTGTAATAGGAGAAAACTCTTTCAAAAGATTTGAAAAGCCATGCTCCATAAGCCAAGCAAAAGATGTGAGCTGAGACTCAACTAGATGAGGCATCTCAGTTAAAGGTGTCTGGTATCTACTGAAATATTTCTTCGGGCGAGATGTTATGGATGTAGGCATAATATTAATTTAATAATTTTGTAACATTTATAAATGACGCAAAAAGACCGTTTAATTAAAAACGGATTATAAATATCCCTTAATTTATATGGATATACACTTGGTAGGATTAATGGTAGACCTTTCTAATCCCTCGCCTTGATCCTTCGTAGCTTTAGCGAAGAAGGATGCTGCAGAACACAATCTGCGAAGTTGCGTCTACCCTAGCAGATACAGGAATATTGTCAATACCCTAGGCTGGGGATAAGATGACAGCATGAGGGTAGACCTCGGCTTCGGTGTGGAGGTCTACCCTCATGCTGTCATCTTATCTCTTCTTCCATTCATCAATCTTGGCATGATGCCCAGTAAGTAAGACTTTCGGTACGCGCAGTTTCTTACCTTTATAGGTGATAACTTCAGGTCTTGTATAAACATCTGAACTAGAAACCCTTAATTCTTCAATAGAATTATCATGTCCTAAGACTCCTGGTATTCTGCGTGTAACTGAATCAATCACAATCATTGCCGGTAATTCCCCACCAGTTAAAACATATGGACCAACGGAAACATCAATCATAGGAAAAGCCTTCTTTATACGTGCATCAATACCTTCATAGCGACCACAAATAAGAACTATATCTGTATATTTCTTGAAAGTGTCAGCAACTGCATTTGTAAACTGCTTCCCTGCCGGACTAAAGAAAACGATCTTTACAAATTTTTTGCCTGCCACAGATTTTATTTTTTTGCCCACAGCTTTTTCAATAGCTTTAATCACCGGCAAAGCTTCTATAACCATTCCTGGTCCGCCACCATATGGTCTATTATCAACTCTACGGTCAGCATATGTCTGTTTAGCACCTTTCTCTGAAGGTACTGTGTAATCACGAGGATTATAGTATTTAAGAGCAATCTTACCTTTTTCCTGCGCACGTTTAATTATAGAAGCGCTTAGGTACGATTCGAATGACTCTGGAAATAAAGTTATTAAGTGAAATGTGGTCATAAAAAATTCCGTGGCAATATAGTGTCATAGAATGACTAAATAGTCAATCAGCTTGACTATCATCTTCATCTGGTGATAAACTTGCCTTATTAGTGGCTTCGGCCTCCGAGAATCCCGCAATTTCGCGGGATTCGATTTTTATGTATTTGGCTACACCCTGCAAGACTATCTCAAAATCAACTGTTTTCTTAATAGAATTCCATATATCAAAATCTTTTTTACATGAAGTTATCATGTGACAATTATGTCAAACGGAAAATAAAAAACAACTAGAAATTTAATCTCGATTGTGTTCGCGTTTTTCAAACAAAAAAGAGCATTTCTGCTCCCTTTTGTAACCAATTGTTTAATGGTTAAATTGTTCAATTGTTCAATTACAATACGTGACTATTCCAACTTCAAATCCGCCATCGCCTCTTCTACAGTCTTAGAATTAGGTGTAGAAAGTGGAACAGCTTTAATTTCTCCATTCTCTGACATTCTCTCTGGAGATTTGAGACCACCTACTGGTTCATTGATCTTCAAATTAACACGAGAATTATTCTTCATACCAACAACACGAAGAAGAGTACGAATAGCCTTAGCGGTATTGCCTTGGCGACCAATAATCTTGCCCATATCTGCCGCACCAACTTCGAGAGTTAAAAGAACTCCCATCTCATCAACCGTACGAGTTGTTTTTACCTCGCCCGGATTATCAACTAAAGCTTTAACAACATAATCTAAAAATTGCTGATCATTCTGCATATTCGTAATAATTAGCTCATAAAATCGTACAGATTAAAGTACTGTACTACAATATAGTATAGCAAATAAAAATAAAAGCGCAAAAATCGACTTTAAGCAGTTGGAGTTGACTCTTTATCCTTAACTTCTTCTTTAACTGGTTCCGCAACAGCTTCTGTTGGTTTAGCTTCCCCCTTTTTTACCTCTTCTTTAGTTTCTTCACCCTTCTTCTTTTGCACTGTTTTCTTAGGTAAAGCATTCAATTTCTTGCCTGTAATAACTTTTTGAGAAATAAGGAAATTATGAAGAGTCAAAGAAAGTTTAGCGCCTTTACTCATCCAATATTTAACTTGTTCAATATCAAGCTGTTTAGTAGCATCATTCTTGAGACGTGTATCATACCAACCAAGATTCTTTAAATACTTACCACTCTTTGGACCATTCTTGGAATCAGTCAAAACCACACGAAAAGTCGGTTCGTGTTTACGGCCAGTACGTTGTAAGCGAATCATTAACATGTGGGAAAAGGTTAACAGAATTAACGATAAAATGCAAGATAACTAGAATTGATCTAATTTACAATTATTTTCTCAAAGCATCACCAATAATCTTAACCGCACGCTTAAGCTCTCCTTTCTTTGACCATCTCCCAAATGAAAATCTTATTGAAAGCTTACTATTAACTCCGATAGACTTAAGTACATATGATTCATCTTCATCACGAAGACACGAACTTTTGGTTGAACAAGCTATACCTTTAGCGTCTAATTTCATTACGAAAAATTCCCCATCAATCTTTGGGATTGAAACATTTAAAATATGAGGTGATTGATACGCCTTAGAAATACTATTTATTTGGGTTTTAGTAGTTGATTTATTCAACAAATTTTCTCCAGATTTAACATCTGAACTTACACGAGGATTAATTTCAATATCTTTACAGATCCCTTTTAATTCTTTATAAAAATAATCTCTCAGTTCATTAACTTTAATCTTTTCAGAATTACGAACAGTACCAGCAATTTCCAATGCCTTAGCAAAACCCATAATAGCTGGGATATTTTCTGTACCAGACCTCATTCCCGACTCTTGTCCACCACCATGGATAATAGAAGAGATTGGAACACCTCTTTTAATAAATAATGCACCAACACCACGAGGACCATAGACTTTCGTACCATCAAGAGTAAGTAAATCAACTCCAAGCTTTTCAACATTTAAATCCTCATAGAGGGCCGCTTGCGAAGCGTCTGTATGTAATATTGGGTAATTAAAATCTTGAAAACTAAACGGGTCAGAATTATTTTCTCTCTCTTCACCTAATTGCTTCAATTCTTTATTACTTCGTGCTTCCTGCTTCATTCTTCGTGCATCCCTAATAATCTTCGCTATTTCTTTAATTGGTTGAATAGTTCCAATTTCATTATTTACAGTCATTACAGAAACAATTACCGTATTTGTTTTAATTTTCTTTTTTAATTCATCTAAAGAAACAACTCCATTATTTTCAACGGCAATCGCATCAATTGAAACTCCCTTACCGTTCAAATAATTAACACATTCACGAACAGAAGAATGTTCAATAATACTCACGATCACATGCATCTTGTCATACTCAACACCTTTCTCGTGTAAAGATTCAACTGCACCTATAATCGCCAGATTATTTGACTCAGTGCCACCACTTGTAAAAATCATTTCATCAGGATGGGCATGAATAAAATCCGCAATCTTTTTTCGCCCTTCATCTAAAGCATTCTTGGCAGAAATACCCTCTTTATACCAAGATGAGGGATTGGCATATTCGCATGCAGAAAATTTCTTCATCTCGCGAATAATGCGTGAGTCTATGGGCGTTAACGAGGCATAATCTAGATAAATACGACGATTAAACATAGATAAAATGTAGCACATTGGAGTAATGGAGGGTAGCCCTTAAGGGCTACCCTCGTGTATAATAACCATTATGGATCCATTACTTCTTGGTTTTATTATTCTTTCAATAGCAACCCTTATCTTGCTTGGCTTAGTTATTTGGATGTATATAAAACTTCATCGTTTTCTCATCGGCATAAATTCACACAATATTTCAGACTCGTTAAATCATGTTTCAAATAATTTAAAAGATCTTCAAGGATTTAGAAATGAAATGGAGACATATCTTACAAGTGTCGAAAAAAGACTTCGAAAAAGTGTACAGTCTGTTCACACAGTTCGTTTCAATCCATTCAAAGGTGTCGGTGCTGGTGGTAATCAAAGCTTTGCTACAGCTTTCCTTACAGAAGAAGGCGACGGCGTGATTATTTCCAGCTTATATTCTAGAGATCATGTAAGTGTCTTTTCAAAACCTATAAAAAACCATCTAAGTGAACATGAAATGTCAGATGAAGAAAAAGAGGCTTTAGATAAGGCAAAAAATAATTTGTGATAGTTTTAATAGCCAAAAACAAAAACCCGGCTAAATTTGCCGGGTTTGTGAAATTTACTTATTGATTGAATTATTTTTTAACCAGAGTTTGATGCTTCTGGAAATTCACAGACGATGTGAAATTTCGGCGACCTACCCTTAAATTCAGATCTACTTGCAATGAGATCACAAAAGATTGACGCTGCATTCCCTTGCCATAACCCGAAATGAGAATCCATATCTAAAATAATACGGGGGGCAGAACGCTGACCTTCTTCTGTTTCAACAGTACAAGATGAAAAAAACTCTTCAGATCGATGTTTTATAGCTTTAACTAATTCCGGTGGAAAGCCAACTATCTTAATCAAATCCTTATTTTTACTCATAATTGTTCCTTTCTCTTATCTCACACTACAATCCCGTTTTATGATTGTCAACGCTAAGATTTTCTGTTACACTATTTAACTATCACCATGCCTAATAAAACCCAGCAAAACCTGGTCACACGCCCTCCTGTAGTTGTCGTTATGGGGCATATTGATCATGGTAAATCTACCCTTCTTGACTATGTCAGAAAGACAAACATTGTCGCTGGTGAAGCCGGAGGTATTACGCAACACATCGGAGCTTACCAAGTAGAATACACAACCACCGATGGTAAAAAGAATTTAATAACATTTTTAGACACACCAGGTCATGAAGCATTCTGTAATATTCGCGAACGTGGTGCTCGAGCGGCTGATATCGCTATTCTAGTAGTATCAGCAGAAGATGGTGTAAAACCACAAACCGTAGAAGCTTATAAGAATATTGTGGCCGAAAAAATTCCTTACGTGGTGGCTATTACAAAAATAGATAAGCCAAATGCAAATATAGAAAAAACAAAACAAAGCCTTGGTGAAAATGAAATATATGTTGAAGGTTGGGGTGGTGATATTCCTTGCGTAGCCATATCTGCTGTAACAGGCAAAGGTATTCCTGAATTATTTGAGATGGTTATGCTTGTTGCTGAATTAGCTGTATTAAAAACAAATCCAAGTTCTCCAACAATTGGCATTATTATTGAATCAACCTTGGATACACGCAAAGGAATTTCGGCTACCCTGCTTATCAAAGACGGTACTCTTTCAACTGGTTCATTCGTAATCGCCGACAAAGCTTTTGCTCCCGTACGTTTTATTGAAAATTTCAAAGGAGAAAAAATTGAATCTGCCACAGCCTCTATGCCCGTAAAAATTCTTGGTTGGAATACAATCCCGGCTTGTGGATCAAAATTCATAACAGTAGCTAGTAAGAAAATAGCAGAAAAAATGGTAGAAGAATGTGAAAATGAAATACGTCGTACTATGTGTAAAACATCTGCAGTACCAACAGTAGCAACAAAAAACACAGAATCCGATGAGACAGATAAAGTTGTACCAGAAATTATCATCCTCCCTATCATTGTCAAAGCAGATGTTATCGGTAGTTTAGAAGGTATAAAGCATGAATTAGCGAAAATCTCTCACGAGAAGGTTCAAATAAAGATAATCGCTGAAGGTATAGGATCCGTAAATGAAAACGATGTAAAGATGGCTCAAGGTGATCCAAATATTCTTGTTATCGGTTTCAATGCCGCACCTGATAAGAAAGCCTCAGCTATCATAGAAAGAGCCCCAGTTCCAATCAAAATAAAACTATTCTCTGTAATTTATGAGTTATCAGCCTATGTGCAAGAAACTTTAACCGCCATGGTTCCAAAAGAATACATAGAAGAAATGACTGGTCGTGCAAAGATTCTAGCCCTATTCTCCAAAGAAAAAGATCGACAAGTTATTGGTGGTAAAGTTGAAACTGGTACCATTGGAAGCGGAAATGATATTCGTATCATGCGCCGTGAAGCAGAGATCGGTCGTGGTAAAATCCGTGAATTACAATCAAAGAAACTCCGTGTGACAGAAGTGACTGAAGGTTTTGAATTCGGTATGATGGTTGAAGCAAAAATAGAAATTGCCGCTGGAGATAGAATTGAGGCAGTGCATACAGTGGAGAAAAAAGGCTAAAGAATGATCAATGGTCAATAACCAATGATCAATAACTCCTTCTGAAATCTTATCTTCCAAAGAAAATAATATGACTCAAAAAGACTTAAAATTAAAAGAAATTATTCGTGAGCTAGCTGCCACTTTTTTTTCACGAGAATCAAATAGGCAAACAATGATCACCGTCACTGATGTAGAACTACTAAGTAATGGTGGCAAAGCTGTTATCCTTATGACGGTCCTACCTGCAGAAAAAGAAGACGTAGCTATTGGTTTTGCCCACCGTCAACTCTCCGATTTCCGTGAATATGTAAAAGAAAATTCTAGAATTGCCAGAATTCCCTTCTTTGAAGTTAGATTAGACTACGGTGAAAAAAATAGACAGAGGTTAGACGAAATTTCAAAAAAACTGTAGTATGGAGACTAGATGGCCACGTAGACAAGTGGTAAGTCAGCAGTCTGCAAAACTGCTATGCGCGAGTTCGATTCTCGCCGTGGCCTCCTGGTAAATTGAAAAAGTAATCCGCTAGCTGACGGACAAAATGTAAAATCTAGTACATTTTACATTTTGACTTTTTATCCTATAATTTACCTCATGCCCGAGTGGTGGAACTGGTATACACGCACGACTTAAAATCGTGTCCCTCTGGGATGTGGGTTCGATTCCCACCTCGGGCACCAAAAAATTTCGCGATAATTGAATAAAAATGATAGACATACGCAAAAGAGTTTTAGAAGTTTTGAACAATACCCATCTTATGAGTTTGGGTACATCGGATAAAGATGGCATCTGGGTAGCTGATGTTATCTTTCTATATGATGAAGACTTAAACATCTATTGGTTATCCGCTCCTGATTGCAGACACTCCAAAGCCATACTAGAAAATAATAAAGTTGCCGGATCCATTACTTATAGTACTAAAAATAAAGAACTTAACTTTGGTATTCAATTGGAAGGTGAAGTTGAAAGATTAGAAGGAATAAGATTTGATCTCATAATTAAGCACTGGACAAAAAGAAATCATAAAATCCCCGACATTTCTAAAGCTTTAGAAGTTCTTGGCGGTGATTGTTGGTATAAATTAACACCAACAAGAATTGAACTTATTGATGAAGAAAATTTCGGCTTTGATAGGCAAAAATTGAAGATAGTGAAATAAAAAAGCAGGACATTTTAAGACCTGCTAATATTCTGCAAATATTACAAATAATTCCGTAATAGTAATTACGCATTACACATTAAGAATCGTCGACCAATCATTTGTGCTGCCGATTTTGCTCGCGCTAGAGCATATTCATCAACTCGTTTTTCGACAATTCTTGAAACTGCAACCCAATATCCTTGCCAATCAGTATTCTGAAGCGCCAAATTAATCTCGGCTTCTGTTGGTACTCGAGTAAAACGTCTCACTTTTTTTGATCGTCTAGGTGACTTCATAGGTGCCTCCTTTCAAAGGTTCTGATTTTAATATTATCACAGATAACGTACTAATTGAATTCAAAATTAGAATGAGAATTCAGTACGCACGAATTGACTTTTATAATGTAATATTTTATAGTAAGTATAGAAGATCCGGCCATTGAAATGGTTTTAAGATAGTTCCAAAAAGCTGGAATTTCGGCTTTTCAGAACTGTCTTAATACCTTGAAAAAGAAAGAAAAAATATGAATTGTTATACGATTGAGTTTGGCCATCCGAGGTGCGTTCTCCCCCTGTATTTTGTCATCGCGAATAATGAAGCGGAGGCTATCGAGGACGCTGGCAAAATAGAAAAAAACCCGGATAAGTTCCTCAAAAAAACCCAGACTCTCACCCCGGAGAAATTTCTGAAAGATTTGACTTGGGGTTGTGAGGTACGTGGAGATGCAGCAGGCTCAGTAGCTATAAGGGAGAAAGTCGTTGCTGCACTTGCTGGAAATACCGTGGCCTGTATTGACAGCCAATACGTTGGCTGTGGCATGTAAACAAACAACCCCGTTTCGCATCAGCGAGCGGGGTTTGTCTTTTGCTAATTTACTTTTTATAACCAACAAAAATCTTCTTTTCAGGCTCAAAAATTACGTTATCTTCAGTCTCACGATAATTCATCGCATCCTTCATTTCCTGCGACACCAAACTCATATATTCTTTTGTGAATGCAACTAATTGACTACACCTTTGCTTACCTAATTCAACTAGCTGAGCATCTTCTTCCGGAGTCACAATACTCTTTTCATGCATTATTTTTGATCGTTCGATCGAAGCTAGCTCAGATTCTCGCTTCCTTAAATTTACCGTTGGTTCAAGCGTATACGGCGAACTCACATCTACGAATCCAGCTTTTCCAAACGAATCAAATATTTCTGCTTCGGTCGGAAACCACCTTTTCTCCACCAATTGTGTAAAACCAGCAATCTCGTCTTTTTTACGAATGATATCTTGAAAAATCTTCTGTGATTCCTTATTACTAAAAGCCAATTCCCATGTAACGAATTTACCACCCCGCTTCAAAACTCTGTAAACTTCTTTCAATATTTTCGATTGCTCTTCAAGAGGCACTTCATGGATTCCCATTTTAATGACGACAGTATCAAACATTTCGTCAGTAAACGGAGTTTCTCGTATATCAGTCAAGACAAGATGGTCCTTCGGGAATTCTGCTGGTAATGTTCCGCTTGAAATACCACGATTCAATTGATTACTACTCTCGTCTGCAATATAGATATCAGGTACTACACCTTGTTTGCCAGCTTCCGCATTTATATGAGCTGTTACATCGCCATATCCTCCCATACCATCAAGCATCGTAAAAGGTCTACCATCTGGTGCACAGAATGGGCCAACATTCCTCAAGAACACTTCGAAATCTGCTTGCTTTAAGCCGTGAACATCTTCGAATTTTGCTAAACGATCAGCTTGTCCCGATTTATCTTCTTCTTGTTTTACCTCAATTGTTAAGCCTTCTGTTGTATTCACGGTACTATAATCGCATAAATCAGTTATTTTGGACAGTGTTTAATGCAAAAAAATTCCAACATTGCCCCAAATAACACACCAGAAATTAAAATCACTCATACATTTTTCTAAGAAACCTCCTCCTATGAATCTCTAAAATCCCATACTTCTTTATTGCTTCATAATGTTCTTTCGTCCCATATCCTTTATTATCTTTGAAGCCATATTGCGGATATATCTTTCCAAATTTCACCATCTTCCTATCCCTCAAAACTTTGGCACAAATTGAAGCGAGAGCAATAACTATTTTATTTTCATCACCTTTGATGAAAGTTTTTTGATCTTTGTATTCTTTCGGAGCCTTGAGACCACCATCTAGCCAGACCTTTGCTTGGTCAGTTTTGATCTCAAGACTTTCAAGCGACTTTTTCAGTGCACGATTGATAGCAAAAGTTAATCCTTTTTCATCTATAACCTTATGGCTTTCAAAAGACACACAATAATCAATCAATTTTTTCTTTTTAACTTCACCAATGATCTTGAACCATTCTTCCCTTTTTTCTTCAGTCAACTGTTTGGACTCTTTGACTCCAGAGAACAATCGACGAGCTTTCGGATCGAGAAAAACAAAAGCACCGACAGCTACAGGGCCAGCGAGAGGCCCACGACCAACTTCATCTATGCCAATAAGATACTTATTTATTTTCACTGTAATCTGAATTTTCTCACGCTAAAATTAAAAAACAATAGAGACAGTGTAGGCAATCAATGACATAGTGCCACTGATAAGTTATACTCAAAATATGAGCAAATTCGTCCACCTCCACACTCATTCCCATTATTCCCTCCTCTCTGCTCTACCGAAGATTGATGAGCTCGTAGCTGAAGCTAAGAAGTGCAACATGAGTTCTTTGGCTCTTACAGATAACGGTAACTTATACGCCGCCATTGAATTTTATAAAGCTTGTAAGAAAAAAGAAATTAAACCGATAATTGGTGTCGATTTCTACGTAGCTGTACGTACCAGAAAAGACATGCAAGCTGGAATAGATAATAGAAGAACACGTTTAGTTCTTTTGGCCATGAATGAAATTGGTTACAAAAATCTCATCAAACTTGTAACCGATTCAAACCTTGAAGGTTTCTATTATAAACCACGTATAGATCGTGAACTTATAGAAAAATACAATGAGGGACTCATTTGCATCATGCCTTCATTTTCTGGAGAAATCCCTCAGTCATTAAAGGGTAGAAATCAAGATAAAGCCCGTGAAGTAGCGGAATTTTATAAAAGAGTGTTTGTAGAAAGCCGTGGTAGTAATACCTCAGAAACGACTTTCGGACCGAGCGAAGGCGAGGGAGAAGGAGCCGCCGTGCCAGCAGGCACGGACGGCGTTCGTTTCGGAGGTATTACTACCACGGCTTTTAATAATAATCGTCTCTTCATAGAAATCACCCATCATCCAGAAATTGAAGGTCATGAAGCCAATATGGAAGTTCTTACCAAATTTGCTCATTCAGAAAACATTCCTATAATGGCCGCTCATGATGTTTATTATTTACATCAAGAAGATCGCTTTGCTCGCGAAACATTACTCCGTGTTAATTCTCACAGTGATGCTTCGGAAAAAGTCTCTGATGGCGATGAAGATGATTTTTCTTTTATTACATCAGAAAGAGCTGAAGAATTATTCAGAGAAACACCTGAAGCATTAGAAAACACAAAAAAAATTGCTGATATGTGTAATCTTGAATTGAAATTAGGTGATTGGGTATTCCCTGCTTTTACTGTAGAAAGTGGTCGTACTCCTGATGACGAATTACGTCATCTTGTATTTGAAGGATTCACTAAAAGAAATGTAGAAAAAACTGATGAACTTGTTAAGCGAGCAGAATATGAATTAACTGTTATAAAAAATAAAGGTTATTCACCTTACTTTCTTGTGGTGGCTGACATGCTACGTTTCGCCAGAGAAAATAAAATTCTTTCAAATATCAGAGGTTCAGTTTCTGGATCCTTAGTTACTTTCCTTTCAGGAATTACAAATATAAATCCAATAGAATACGAGATACCATTTGAACGTTTCTTGAATCCAGATAGACCTTCAGCGCCAGATATAGATATGGACTATGCTGATGATCGTCGTGACGAAGTCATAGAATATGTCCGACAAAAATATGGTGCAGATAAAGTAGCACAAATTGGAACGTTTGGAACAATGATGGCTCGTGGTTCTGTTCGTGATGTTGCTCGTGCTATGGGCTTTCCATATGAAACTGGTGATCGTATTTCCAAACTAATTCCTATGGGTTCACAAGGTTTTCCTATGACGATTGATCGTGCTCTTGAAGACGTCGCCGAATTAAAAAGTGCCTATATTAACGAAGAGGATACAAAAAGAATTATTGACATGGCAAAAAAAATTGAAGGTTGTGCCCGCCATATCGGTGTTCATGCAGCCGGCGTGGTCGTCTCACCTTCAACTCTTACAGACTATACAGCTCTGCAGTTTGATCCAAAAGGTGAAGGAAAAGTTATTACTCAATATGATATGTATTCTATAGAAGAAGCAGGCCTTCTTAAATTTGACTTCCTTGGCTTGAAAAACTTAACGATTATCGCTGATGCGATCGCTCGTATAGAAAAAATAGATGGCATAGAGATCAATGCAGATACTATCCCTGTAGATGATAAGCCAACTTTTGAAATGTTAGCACGTGGAGAGACCGCTGATCTTTTCCAACTCAACGGTGATGGTATGACAAAATTTCTGAAAGACCTAAAACCAAGTACTATTCACGATATCAATGCCATGGTCGCTCTGTATCGTCCTGGACCTATTCAATTTATTCCAGATTATATTCAAAGAAAACATGACCAAAAATTGATTAAATATCTTGATCCAGCGCTTGAAAAAATTCTCAAAAAAACCTATGGCGTTCTTGTTTATCAGGATGACCTTCTTATCATGGCACACGATTTGGCTGGTTATAGCTGGATAGAAGTTGATAAATTCCGTAAAGCGGTTGGTAAAAAGATTCCAGAAGAAATGGCCAAACAAAAAGAAAAATTCATCAGTGGTTGCGTAGAACATAGCAAATGGTCTGAAAAGAAAGCCAAAGAGATCTGGAAATGGATAGAACCATTTGCGGCTTATGGTTTCAATAAAGCCCACTCTGTTTCCTACGGACGTGTAGCATATATTACAGCGTATTTGAAAGCACATTTCCCTGAAATATATCTTTCAGCCGTTTTAACTTCTGAACAAGGAGAGACTGAGAAAGTTGCAGAAACTATTAAAGAATGTAAAAGAATCGGTATTCCAGTACTTCCTCCTGATGTTAATGAAAGTTTCAGTCAATTTACAGTAGTGAAAGAGAAGGTGGAGGAAGTTTCTCTGGAGCGACTTTCGGAGCGAGCGAAGGCGAGTGAGAATGAGGTGCCGGCCGAGCACGGCCGGACACCGTTCGCGGAAGAGAAACTTCCTCCACCTTCTCTTGATGTGCATCTATCTTCTATAAACACACATCCAAATTATAGAATTCGTTTTGGATTGGTTACTATCAAAAACTTTGGTCAAGGAATTTCAACTGCCATCATTGAAGAACGCAAGAAAAATGGTAAATATAAATCTCTTACAGATTTCTTAGATCGTGTAAAAGATCGTAATCTTAATAAAAAATCATTGGAATCACTTATCAAAGCCGGAGCTTTAGATTGCTTCGGTGAAGATCGTGGCGTTTTGTTATCCAATATCGAATTAATGTTGGAATATAATAAAGAAAATGAAAACAAACATGCAGATCAAGATTCTCTCTTTGGTATTATGACGGATGCTTCTACAGTTCCAACACTTAAACTTATTGAAGCTTCAAAAGCAGAGATGCACGATAAACTTGTTTGGGAGAAAGAACTTCTCGGGCTTTATGTCTCAGGACACCCACTTGAACGTTATCGAGAAATAATCATGAAAAAAGACATAGACATAAAGCGTGCCCTAGAAAATAGTAAAGAAGGTGCCTCAGTTATCTTCGCCGCCATCGTTAATGAAGTGCGCCCTGTTCAGACCAAAAATAATGAGACAATGGCTTTCATCGCCATCTCTGACTTTTCTGGATCGGCGGAAGCTGTAGTATTCCCTCGCACCTATCGTGAATATCGTGAACTCATTGTGCCTGATAAATGTTTAGCGATAAAAGCAACAGTAAATACAAGAAATGGTGAAAAAGGATTTGTTTTGGAAAGAGTTAAAGGTTTGTGAGTTATATGAGAAAAATCATTCCTACTTTGAATAAAGATGTTTCTGAAATGTGAAGAACGTTGACCTTATCAATTCAACTCCACCAAGTACTTTTTCCGCATCTGAAATAGCATGATATTTAAGATTGAGAAGTTGTGGTAATTTTTCTTCGTCCAATTCCTCAACACCTCTTTCTTGATATTTAGCCAACACAAATTCAATAAATTCCCTATGTTTCTTATCTAACCCATTTAATATATCGTACTTTGTATTTTGGATTCTCTCTGCACGTGTAATAGGTTTTAATGCAAATGCAATATATTCAAGAACATCAAACAGATCACTATTTTCAGCATTTGTTATCTTTTGTATAGATTCAAGTTGATCTTTACCGTATCCAAGTTCGTTAAGTTTATTAAGAAAAGCTTTTCTAGTTTGTGGGTTTGACCATATTACTCTCAATTCTTTTTCATCTTTAAAGAGCGATGGTAAAACACCGAACATATTATGCAGAAATTCTTCAACAGAGATAGGTCTACCATCAGCACTCCAGAAAGAAGTAGAAATCATGTGTTGTATTTCTCTTTCCTTACCATCTCGAAGTTTAATTTTTAGTTTCTTTGGTCTATCTTCTGGTTGTTCTAACGTTTTTTCTTGCTCTTCTTGTTTCTTTGAATCTTCAGGCCTATTCAATTCAAGATCCTCTGTAGTTTGATCTATCGGTTCACCATCCCATTCTTTATCAAGAAAATGATGGTACGCATCTACAAAATCTATGATCGTAAAATATTCTTTACCATCAAATAAACGAGTACCACGACCAATAATCTGTTTAAACTCAATCATTGAGTTAATTGGTCTCATGAGCACAATATTTCGGATATTTCTAGCATCTACCCCTGTAGAAAGCTTCTGAGAAGTTGTTAGTATAGTAGGAATTGTCTTTTCATTATCTTGGAACTCTCGCAAATATTGCTCTCCAAGAAAACCATCATTAGCTGTAACACGATGACAATAATTGGAATCTTTACTCTTTTTGTATTTATTTATCAAATCACGAATAAGGAGTGCATGACCTTGTGTAGCACAAAATACAATAGTTTTTTCATTCTGATTTATTTCATCAAGGAAAATCTTTACCCTAGCCTCTTCGCGTTCAATGATCTTTATTTCTTCACGAGCGAAATCATCTTCTTTATAAACTTTACCTTCCTCCACTTCACCTTCAATCACCATATCATCTGAAGTATAAATATATTCATCAAGTGTTGTCTTTACCCTTTTTACTTTGAAAGGAGTAAGAAATCCATCATTAACACCTTCTTTAAGAGAATAGATGTAGACTGGTTCGCCAAAATATTTGTAAGTATCAATATTATCTTTACGTTTTGGAGTAGCGGTTAAACCAAGTTGTGTAGCAGAAGAAAAATACTCAAGAATACCTCGCCAATTTGATTCATCATTTGCACCACCCCGATGACACTCATCTATGATAATAAAATCAAAAAAATCAGTTGGATAATCACCGTAATAAGGAGTATTATTAGGGCCACTCATGAAAGTCTGGAATATTGCAAAAAAGATACTCCCATTCATAGGAACACCACCTTTTTTCTTAATATCATTTGGAGTTATACGAACCAGCGCGTCTTCTGGGAATGCACTAAAAACGTTAAATGCTTGATCTGCCAATATATTTCTATCAGCCAAAAATAAGATCCTCGGTCGCCTACCGCTCAACCGAACACCATTCCAACGTGATTGAAATAATTTCCATGCTATTTGAAAAGCAATAAACGTTTTACCTGTTCCTGTGGCCAAAGTGAGTAATATTCTCTTCTTTTCATTCGCAATAGCTTCCATTACACGGTTACAGCTATTTCTTGATAATAACGAGCTGTTTTACTACCATTCACATCTTCAAATGGTATATTTGAAAACTTTTCTTTCCATAAATCTTGTTTTAAATATGTTTTATGCCAAAGTTCTTCTGGAGAAGGAAATTTTTCTACAAAATCTTCCTTACCATCTTTCATAGAAATCTCGTAAATAGACTTGCCATTTGAAGAATATGTAAAAGCTACTTGTAACTTTCCAGCATATGTTTTTGCCTGAGCAACACCTTCTGTACATTCAGAAGATTCTTTTTTAGCTTCTATTACCGCAAGTTTTTCATTTTTATAAACAAGAATATAGTCCGCAATTTCAGGCTTTTTTCGCGTTCCTCCAACCTCAATTTTTCCCGGTGAGATATGAAATTCACGAAGAACTTTAGACTCCTCAACTACACCCCAACCAGATTCTTTCAGTTTTGGATCAATATATTCAGCCCTTGTTTCTGCTTCGTTCATTAAAATTACTTTACCACACTTTTGAGATATTGTTTAATTCTATCTCTATCTTCATTTTCTTTATCACCCTTATAATATATCTCTATATAAACAAAAGTTATGGAGTCATTATGATATGCGTATATTATTCTTACTGACCTATCTCTAAGACTCTTACATGCTAGACGAGATTTGATTATCTTTACTTTTTCGAGATTATGTAAAATCTCAAAATTTTTTCCTATACCAGTAGGATATTGATTGATTATCTGTTTGAACTTATCAATATCGTCAGAAAGACTCGGATATTTCTTTCCGAGTCTTTTTATTTCTTTTTCAAATTCTGGTAATTGATTAAAGCGGTTCATATTCTCTTACTGATGTTTCTTCTGGACGATAGAAGACATGTTCATAATCAATAATCTCTTTATCTTTAGCAACTAGCCACGGTGTATCTTTGTGAGATAGTGTGGATATTTGAGATGCTGTAAAATCAGAAAATCTATCAATTTCTTCATTGATATGTGCCATTTCTCGGCCAGTCAGCTTAGATACATCAAGTGGTTGAGTTGGATTGACTAGGTATTTTGTTTGCTCATATCTGTAAAATTTGCTTTTCACTGTTTCCAGTTTGCCATCTGATTCCAAATCATTGACTATTTCTTCAAATGCAACTGGAGTAGGTCCATGAGTATTTTTTATATATCTTGCACCAATGAGTTGCTCCTCAAACTTCTCATAATAGTCAAAATCTATAAAATACAATATTTTATATAAGACGGTTTTACCTATATTTGGTTTACCACCAATTTTTGACAGAACATACATAAGGACTTGCTTGAATTTATCCACATTTTCTTGTGGTACAGATATACGTTCAGTTGGCTCATCTTTCAAATTTTCTTTGTCTTTTGTTTTTTCCAACACAATAGGTGGAGTAGAAAACTCACCGTTCTTAATTTCATCCAGAGAAATTTCAAATATTTTACTCAGAATACTAGCCTCATCCAAAGTCAGTTCTCTATCACCATTTTCAAAGGCAATATAAGAAGATCTTGATATACCAAGTTGATCAGCAATACCTTGCTGAGACCACTCTTTTTTTTCTCTAAGTGATTTTATAAATATAGATATTTTATTAGTCATATCTACATGGTACAGCCAGTAGTATGCAAAGTCAACATTTTTATGTGTAAATAGTTGACAGATGAATATTCGGCGGCTTATAATATGGATCAATTATAAACTCCAGTGTAGTCGAACTGGTGTAATTCATACTAAAATACCATGCAACAAATTATTAACGAATTTGAATCATTTATGGGTAAGTACGGTAAATTTTATAACCAATTTTATGTTGGTATAGCAAAAAATATATTTGACCGCCTTACTAGTGGCCATAACATCGATAGTTCAATTCAATGCATTTGGTCAAACAATCCAATGCCGACAAATGAGATCAGGACTATTGAAAAGTACTTCTTGGATAAAGGTGCAAGTGGTGGTCAAGGTGGTGGAGATAATAATACACGATATATCTACGCATACCTTATTGGACCAAAGACTATACAATAGCTAGAGGTACTTGAGCAAAAGTACTGGCTTATGTAGAGCCCGATAGAAAGAGATTTTCAGGACACCACACAAGCATGTACCGCTATTCCATGACGGCGACAGAAAAGTACACCTCGCTCACAAATCCGCACCTTGTGCGGATTTTGTTTATAATTCTCCACTAAAAGCTTTACTTAACACCGATTTTTTAAGCTCTTCAATGTCTGCAAGCTTTTTTTGATATATCGATTCCAGTTTTTTTGTTTGAGAAGAAAGTTGGTCGAGTTTAATAACGATGGCTTTTTGGTCACTAATTGGCGGAACAGGAATTGGATAACCCTTAAGTTTTTGCCCATTTATATTCGCCTGATTAACACTAGATATAAAAACAGTTCTTCCATAATCAACCGCCATCTGACTGTTTAAAAAGTAATTTAAATAATCAGCATCAAGTAGTTTTTTATTCCTATGAATCCTGATCAAATAACCCGCAAATATTGCTGACATTTCACCTTTATAAATAGCCGTCTTCCCAACCAACTCTGGACTATTGGTGCGATTAAATAGTACATCATTATATTTTAGCGAATACTTCTTTATCTCGTCATCATTATCAGAATAAACAAGTTTATTCCAATCAAATCTACCGTTCTGAATATTACCCATTCTTAGCACGGGCACTTTCCCATCAGGTTTTGATTTAGAAGAAGAACCATATTCTACTTGTTCACACACGTCACCAAGTAATTTTTCATATCCACACTTCTGAGCTTTTCTTAATTCATTACTCAAATATAATTCCAAAACCTTCTTTGAATTATCAATATTTATTTCTGTATTTACTTTTGCCTTTTCTAATTTTTCAAAAATTTCATCCAGAGTTTTTACGATACGTTTTTGTTCAAAAAGTGATGGAAGCAGTATTTTAATATTCTCTATCTGTCTTTTATTTATTGAATTAAATACCGCGCCTGAATTCCCGACAATTTCTTTTTCAAAACTTTGAAGAAAATAAAAAAGAAAATCTTTATCAATGTCTTTTCCTGATCTTATAGCCGCAAGACCACGACCAATACAAATTCTTTTTGTAGCAAAATTTACTGGCCCAACTGGTGCTCTAACAGACATTAATATATCACCTTCATCAGCTTCTTTCGTTATTTCTGTAGTCCATACTGATGGTTCTCCAATATATTTCTCTGTAAAATCTTTTTTACCTTGATAAAAAGGTACACCTTCACCAGCTTTATTATAAAATTTACCATCTGGAGACTGACCAGCTATCACTTTACACACATCACCAAGTTTTTTTGTTTGCCAATTTTTATTCATATCTTGTTATAAATCTACAAAACATATAACCCATATCAGTAAGACGACATTTTGAAGTGGGAGTAAATTCTGTAGAAAACCTATCATCTTCATGTCTAGGTGAAATTAAACCTAACTTTTCTAAATTTTCTTCATATTTAAGCACAATAGAATCTCCTCCACCTAAATTCATCTGTAAACTTATAGTATTCCTCCATCCAGATCTCATTTGTGGATTAGATTTGTTTTCTAATCTCTTAAGAACCTCTGTATTAGACTTATTTTCTGCGATTTCATAAGCTGCTCTTAAAATTAGCACTTCTGTGCTACTAATTTTTTTAATTGTTTGTATAAACTCATACGACCAAAATTCATCTTTTTCGACTGAATTTATAGAAATGCCATAAAAAAATATGGACTTAATTGCATTAAACCTTTCCTTATCAATATTTCCATCATTTATCATTCTCAATAATTCAACAAAAGAAAGCATCGGTTTTTCTGTAAAATAATCTTTACTTTTTATTTCTTTACTTTTTATTTTTTCACTGTATGCACCTGTAAATTTGCTAATAAAATATGTTCCAATGGATTGAGCCACCTTCACAATCAATGTTTGTGGATCTGAAACTATTTGCGGATCCAAAAGTGGTAGCATAAATGGGGCAATTTCTGTTCCTGTTTGGATTAAGCTTCCGACTTTTATTTGCTGCTTTTTCATATGATCTTTGAAATCTGTTTAAATATCTCTTTACTCTTCCTGTCCAATTCTTCTATCTCCTTCAAAATCTCTTTTGGCTCCCTTAACTTAACTTCCCCGCCCCCATTCGGATTCTTCACCGACAAATCAAATGTTACTTGACTTATCTTCGACATATCTACAGACCAAGAATTCTTTGAATCCGCCTTTGTTTTTTGTAGCTTAACAAACTCCGCCAGATCTTTCTCATTCAAAGGATTAGTTTTACCCAAATTTCTATCAAGATTAAGTTGATAATACCAAATCTTCTTGGTTGTAGTACCTTTTTCAAAGAAAAGAATGACTGTCTTTACGCCAGCGCCAGTAAAGGTACCGCCAGGAAGATCAAGAATTGTGTGGAGATTACAAGTATCAAGTAACAACTTTCGAAGTGATACTGAGGCATTATCGGTATTTGAAAGAAAAGTATTTTTAATGACAATACCTGCCCTACCACCAGCTTTCAATATCTTTATGAAATGTTGAAGAAATAGAAAAGCAGTTTCACCAGTCTTGATTAGAAAGTTTTGCTGTACTTCTTTACGCTCTTTACCACCAAATGGAGGATTGGCTAGGACCAAATCATATTTATCTTTTTCCTGAATATCACCAAGATTTTCAGAAAGAGTATTAGTATGAATAATATTTGGGGCATCAATTCCATGGAGAATCATGTTCATAATACCGATAATATACGGCAATGCCATTTTTTCTTTACCATAAAACGTCTTTTCTTGGAGAGTCTGCCAATCCTTAGGGGAAAGCTTATCTCTTTCTTCAGTTAAATAATTGAACGCTTCGATCAAGAAACCTGCAGATCCACATGCCCCATCATAGATAGTTTCACCTACTTTTGGATTAACAGCTTTGACTATAGTTTTTATAAGAGGACGCGGAGTATAGTATTGCCCACCATCTCTTCCAGCATTTCCCATTTCAGCGATCTTGCTTTCATAAAGATGAGAGAGTTCATGTTTTTCTTTACTTGATTGGAAATGAAGACCGTCAACGATATTTAGGATATCTCTCAAAGTATATCCACTTTTTATTTTGTTTTTTAACTCGCTAAATATTTCCCCAATCTTATATTCAATCGTTTTTGTATCTTCAGACTTGAATTTCTTTAGATAAGGAAACAATTTTTGGTCAACAAAATCTTTAAGAACATCTCCTATAAGAGCTTTATTATGATCTATTTTACCTTCCTTATTTTTCGGACAAGCCCAACTATTCCACTTATATTCATTGGATAGAATAGGACTATACTTATTACCAGACAGCTGTGCCGACTTACTTCTTTCAATTTCTAGATCATCAAGGTATTTAAGAAAAATGATCCACGATGATTGTTCAATATAATCCATCGCACCACCTGCGTTGTCTGTACGCAACAGATTATCTATATTTTTGAATGCTTGTTCGAACATAAAGCCATTCTACCTCTTTCCCATCAAAAGTGAAATCTCATTGAAAAAGCTTACACTTTTCCTTGTTTTAACAAATTAGCTAAAAAGTTAACACTTTATAACCTTAATTTTTTCTGACCTCTCCATCCTTTTAATTTCTGCTTCCCTCGCTCGTGCTTTAGAATAGGTAAGGTATTTCTCTGAATATCTTAAAACTACAGGTCTTCTAATCTTTGTATAATGTGCCCCTGACTTCAGATTATTATGTGCATGGAGACGCCTTTTAAGATCATTAGTTGAGCCAATATAAAGAGTCTTATCTGCACATTCAAGAATGTAAACGTAAAAAACCATAAATAAAGTATAGCAAAAAATACAATTAAAAATTGTCCCGAACCATAAGGTGAAGGACAATTTTTATCTAAACAAATAATAACTGACTCAACCTAAATGAGACTATTTCCTTTTTGAAGATTTCTTGGATTTTTTTGAGGTCTTTTTAGCGGTCTTTCTTTTTTTTGCCATGGAGAGTGAATTATTTTTCTGATAAAAATGTATTCGACTTATACTGTTTGAATCATAGCACCATATGAAATATTTTTGTGAAAATATTTTTTAAAAACAGTGGATAACTTTTCAAAAACAAAAAAACTTTTACGAGAGTTTTATTTTTCGTACTTCATGATGAAACTTTTTTGCTTGCGGAATCATAATCTCCATAAGATCCCAAAAAGTTTTTCCATGATGAAGTTCTTTCAAATGACAAAGTTCATGCACAATAATATAATCTCTAAGCTCTGGTGATAAATCCAAAATACGATAATTGAAATTCAAATTTTTCTTTGATGAACAGCTTCCCCATCTAGATAGCTGATTGCGTACAGAAACTCTTACATATTTCATAGCTATTTCATGTTCTGGATTCAATCGTACATATTCTCTCGTAAAATACGCCAATCTTTCAATAGCTAAAACACGTGCAGATTCTTTACGCACAAGATAATCACTGCGGTTTTTGGGCAATCTTCTGCGACGATATCTGATTATTTTACGACGAAAAATGCGGTAGAACATTAGGAGATTATTATAACGCATTAAGATTCAAATATATAAAAATTCTCCACTTGATTAACCTTAGTACATTTGCTAGCTTGAATATGAATTAGTACAAAACCTTAAATAGAAAGGGTAACTTATGCCTAGACAGAACCGTGATGCTCGTAGACAAAACGAGAAATCGAGACATCGAACTGAAAAAGAAGCTCGCATGATACGTCCTAGTGGAAGAAGCCGCTACGCTCTTAAAGCCGATAATGGAGGAAGTTCCATATGGGTAAAAGAACCAGCTTCTAGTAGCACAGAAGTCCCCCGTATTTCCCCTCCACTCAGATTGCAACCAGATCAAGAGTTAACCACCGACCAGTTCGTACCGCGTAGGTTAGAAACACCCAGAACTGACAGAAGTATCTGGGAATTTAAGAGAATGTTTAGATGGTAAAAGATTTACTATCAAAGATTGATTATCTATGAAAAAAGTTATATTCAAAGGCGAAGAAATTCGCCTTTTTTATTACCTTCTCTTTTTTCCGACTACCGAGAAACCTTCGGTAATTTGATCTCCTAACTTCTTTACACTCGGATTACCGATAAGTGATCTCATTTGAGATATAGCGCTTTCGTTCAGTTTCAACAACCTTTGACCTTGAGGAATTCCTGCGCGAATATATTCCGCGTTAAGATTTTCAAGATTAGCCAAGCAAACAAGTTGCGACACATCGGCATAATCTCGAACATTACCTTCAAGTTTTGGATTCTTATTACGCCATTCTTGCGCCGTTAGACCGAAAAGAGCTTTATTGAGCACATCAGCTTCGTTGGCATATATCACAGTTGAATCTTTGGTTGATAACTGAAGTGGTAAGACAATATTTTCCTTGATGGCATCAGTGTGAATCTTGTAATTAATCTTCGTTAGCATACGCTTTGCATCCCAACCAAGAGTGAGTCGTTGATTCTCTTCAATTTTCAATCGTTGGAATTCCTTAATAAGGTATAACTTAAATTCCGGAGAAATCCATGTTGCAAATTCAAAGGCTATATCTTTATGAGCAAACGTTCCTCCACCATACCGTCCAGATTTATTGATCATACCAATAGCATTAACCCCCTCTATCCATCTCTTTGGAGTTAGAGAAAAGCTATTAAACCCAGCCTTATTTTTAAACCCCTCGAATTCGAGGGGTTTAAAATTTGGGTTGTTTAATCGTTCCCAAATACCAAGAAACTCAACATTATCACGAGTCCTCATCCAGTTCTGAATGGCATGATCAGTGCGTTCAGCGTCTATATATCTAGCAATATCTGTCAACGAAATATAATCATTTTCATTTTTACTGAATGTGTATATTTGTATACCTTGTGTAGTTATTTTTTTCATATTTTAGATAGTATTTCTAATCTTACGGAATTCAGTAACATTATATCTCGAAATATTCACATCCTGCTATTTTCCCTACAGAAATGAAGACTAAAAAAAACTACCTCTCACACCCCCCTTCCGGCATTGGCGCTTCTGGTTGACCATGTTTGACCCATTGTCCGTCTGCACAGATCCAATTATCTTCAGGTGTAATTAGACGCAAAAAAAGAATTGCAATAATTAGAAGACAAATAATACTAATAATTAAGAGTTCTATTCTTCTCATTATTTATTTAAAAAAAATTAATTTTTAATACTATTAACACCTACTTTGAAGCAATTATTCACCAAACTTTTCATCTGCATCGTCAGCAATCGCATCCGCCTTTGTTTCATGTACCCTACCATCAATATGATTTGCTGGAGAATAAACTGTATAAAGCTTAAGTGACTCAGAACCAGTGTTTATAATATTATGTTCCAATCCAGCTGGTACAAGTAACGCAGAGCCATCAGTAACAGGATATTCTTTCCCATCTACAACCACCTTACCTTGCCCTCTTTCAAAACGAAAGAATTGATCAACTTTATGATGCACTTCCGCACCAATCTCCTCACCTGGTAAAAGTGACATTAAAACAAGTTGACTATGTGGTGCCGTGTAAAGAACTTGACGAAAACAAGAATTATCAAGAGTAAGCTGTTCAATATTGGCAATAAATGGAGTTTTGTTGTCCATAACTTTTATTTAAATATTATTAGTATCATTACATTATAACCGAAGATAGTTATCAAGTGCTACCTTCTATACACACTATGTAAGTATTGTAAAAAGCTACCACTTTGCATATAATAACCATACGGAAGTTGTTGCGAAGACCAAACGCAAACAAATTACTTGTGCCATTCAGGCCTAATCCGCAATAAAAAGAGTGCTTACCATTGGTAAGAAGCTCGGTGGAACCACGAAATTTGTCCATCATTCGCTAACTAGTAAACTGAAAGCGAAAGATAAATAAGACAAATCTCCGCCCGAGCATGTGCATAACTTTTGTTATACATGTGCTCGGGCGTTTTGTTTATCAGATTTATTAAAATTATTAATCAAATATCAACTACAATGAACGACTCAAACAAAGAACAACTAGATCATATTCGTCACACTCTCGCTCACCTTCTAGCCGCGAGTGTACTCGAACTCTATCCAACAGCCAAACCAACCATCGGCCCAACAGTTGATAATGGTTTTTATTATGACTTCGAATTCCCAGAAGACAAAAAGCCTTCTGAGAAAGATTTGAAGGATATCGAAAAGAAAATGCGCAAACTCCTTCCTTCTTTGAAAGAGATGGTAAAGAGCGAGATGAAACCTGACGAGGCACGTTCCTCATTCAAGGATAATCCTTATAAACTAGAACTCATAGAAGATATTATTTCCAAGAATGAACCGATCACCTTCTATACCGCTGGTAATTTCACCGACCTTTGCCGAGGTGGACATGCCGAAAATCCAAGTGAGGAAATCAAACCAGATTCATTCAAACTATCGAGAGTCGCTGGAGCATATTGGAGAGGTAGTGAAGAAAATACTCAACTCACTCGTATTTACGGTTTAGCTTTTGAAAGCAAAGAAGAACTAGAAAAATATGAAGCGATGATAAAAGAAGCAGAAAAGCGTGACCACAGGAAACTTGGCAAAGAAATGGATCTTTTTGAATTTGATGATGATGTTGGACCAGGATTAGCTTTATGGCTCCCAAATGGTACTGCTATTGCTGAAGAATTGGAAAATCTTGGCAAAGAAACTGAATTCACTGCAGGTTATGTCAGAGTAAAAACTCCTCATATCGCCAAAGATTCTATGTATTTGAAAAGTGGTCATCTACCATATTACGAAGAAAGCATGTTCCCTCCTATGGAATATGAAGGTGGCAAGTATTATCTGAAAGCTATGAATTGTCCTCATCATCACAAAATCTTTGCTTCTAGACCAAAGAGTTATCGTGATTTACCACTTCGTTTGGCTGAATATGGAGCTTGTTATCGCCACGAAAAATCAGGAGAGCTTTTCGGTCTGATGAGAGTGCGCTGTATGAATATGAATGATGCTCATATTTATTGTACAGAAGAACAGTTCGGCGATGAATTTCGTGCAGTCAACGAGATGTATCTCAAATATTTCAAGATTTTCGGTATTGATAAATACATCATGCGTTTCTCTACACACGATCCGAAACGTCTAGGTGAAAAGTTTGTAAATGAACCAGAACTCTGGAAAAAGACAGAGGATATGGTACGTAAAGTACTTGTCGATTCAAAAATTCCATTTATAGAAGTCCCGAATGAAGCCGCCTTTTATGGACCGAAAATTGATGTTCAAGTTTGGAGCGCTATCGGTCGAGAATTTACTTTGGCAACTAACCAAGTAGATTTTGCTGTACCAAAGCGATTTGATCTAACTTATACAGACAAAGATGGAAAAGAAAAAACTCCTCTCTGTATTCACCGCGCCCCACTTGGTACTCACGAACGATTCATAGGTTTTCTCATAGAACATTACGGTGGCAATTTCCCTCTTTGGCTTGCACCTGTTCAAGTAAAAGTTATTCCTGTTGCAGAATCTCATTTCTCTGTTGCACAAAAAGTCCATGAATCATTACGAGCCTTGATGATCCGTTCAGAAATCGATCTAGATAACAACGGCTTCGGCAAAAAAATCCGCAATGCCAAAAATATGAAAACTCCATACTTCATAATTATTGGTGACAAAGATGTCGCTATAAATAAAGTTACACTTGAAAGTCGAGATCATGGGCAGATTGGACAAATGAGCGTTGAGGAGGTGCTGGAGAAATTAAAGACTGAAATCATTAACAAAAAGTAGAAATCTTAAAAAACATATTATAAAAACAAAAAATAAGTAAAATTTTACCCGCATACACCAATTGATGTATGCGGGTTGTTTTATTCCTCAATCTGTCTGATTCGACAGATATAAGGAACAACTAATCCAGGATGCTTGATAAGAAAAATGAAGCGAGATTTACAATCTATTCTTGCCAACAACTGACATATTGCTTCTCGCATCATTCCTTCTTTGTTTAACTCCTTAACTTCATCTCGAAGCTTCTTAATTCTTTCTGTACCGTCCCGGCGTTCGATACTTTGAATTAGAGAGGTTAGGAGTTCTTCCATTTTTCCCATAAATTATTTGCACAGATTCTTAACCTGTGCAATCCCAGCCAAAAGCTGGAGGCGACGAGGTATTTCCTTTCCTACCCAGCCACCAAAATCCCTTAAAGAAGAAAGCATCTCTGCTTTCTTCCCTGGTTCCCCGACACATACGGGGATAAATTTCTTTTGACGGAGTGATTCCGTCAAGAAATTTCTCAAACCATCTACCGAAGCTTTGATTTGTACAAAACCAAAGCCTGCTATGGCCACATCGTGGCCATGATCGTTGAACCCTCCAACGATCGCCCCTTGAAATACTTTGGCGTAGGCCTTTTCGAACTCTTGGCCTACAAATTCACTTGAAGTCATACTAAAACTTCTCTTTACTCATTCCAGTGAGTAACTGCACGATGTTTTCACTTAATAGGTGTTCGCAGACACCCTTCTTTTTTGTCAAAATTCTTACCTCTTCTTCCTCTTACAATGATACCATACTTAGGCTATATAGTCAATACAACAAAAAAGCCTCTATTTAGAGGCTTTTTTGATTATAATTTAAACATTATATTTGGAGCTCACACCCTTCCGGGATTATATCTTCTGTTTATTAAACAAAAGATATATCACCGTGAAGAATAGGACTAGGATAATTAAGATAGCAACCCAGCCCCAAGGAACATTAGAGAGTGAGAATAAAGATACTGCGGCAACACTACTAGTAGATTGTACTGGTGTAGCAGAAACTTTTTCTATTTTAGAAACTGGTTCTACAACAGGAGTAGCTTCTGTTTGTACAACAGGCTTTGTTGCAGTGGCAACTTTTACAGGAGCTTTGTAAGCACTAGCAACAGTAAGAGCATTACTACATGCATGTGTTCCAACTTTTCCGTCAGCGGAAGTAATAGTTATGATAGCGTTTTTATTTCCTGGAGTATCATAGAACTTGATAACTGAGCTAGCTGAACCAGTTAATCCTTCAGAACCTGACCATGAATACTTATACGGAGCCCTACCGCCTGTAACTTCAGCAGACCATGTGACTGGTTGATTTACTTTGGCATTGGTAGGATCCACGAAACATCCGATATCAAGATTATTGTTCTGATTAACATAATTCGGTTGATAGACAACTTGCTGTTGAACTACAACTGGTTGATATACAGGATAATTATTGTAATAGTTAAAATTAACATCAACAGTATTAGAACAGCTTTGTTTAACTGATTGTCCATTAGAATAGACTGTCACATAAGCAGATTTAATACCTGAAGTTCTGTAATCGAAAGATACACTTTGGTTTGAGCTATATAAACCATCGGTACCATCCCATCTGTAAAGATACAGACCGTTACCTCCGGAAGCATAAGCAGTCCAAGTTACTGCCCCATTGGTGCTATAAGAAGTATTCGCACTACAAGAAACGTTAATGATCGGATAATAGGTTGGCTGTTGTACATATACAGGCTGTTGAATATACACAGGCTGTTGATATTGATATACAGGTTGCTGAACGATTACAGGCTGTTGAACAACCACTGGTTGAACATATACAGGATAATTACGAGTTGTGTCATAAGAACTATTAACAGCATAAGTGCTATTGGTAGTACAATAACCGCCGTTACAACTGTAATTATCACGCCCACGATCATAGCGATCATAACGATCGTAACGATCGTAACCAGCTTCAACGTTAATTGGAAATACACCTAATACACCGAAAACCAGCATTATCGCCAATGTCATAACTGCATATTTTGAATTGATTGTATTTTGCATACTGGTTTGCATATCCACTATGTTCTATAACAGCCAAATGGCTTAATAGACAGATATAACAGGGATAAGCATGGTTAATTTACTAATGGCATTATTGTATACCATAACTTGAGAAAAGTCAAGAACAAGAGTTGTAACAGCTTACCCAAGTAATTACCACGTGTTATTATTACAACTAAATCACATGTATCACAAGCAACTCGTAACTCATATCAATACAAAAATTCAGACAGGATTATCCAATGAAGAAATTTGGAAGGAACTTTTAAACGATGGCTGGTCTGAAAATGATATAAAAGAAGCATTCTATTATGTCTCCTCTCCAGATAAATTAAATCATTTTTCTCTAAAAAGATTTCTCCATTCTGAAGCTCCAGTGAAGGTAACAATGTTTCTCCTTATAATCACTATAATTGCAATCGGTTGGTCTTCATACGCATATGGTGATAAAACTTTAAACTATACAGTCAATCTTCCAGAAAACCCACCACAGCAAACCATAGAATTTTCTTATGGTTCTCAAGAAGCATTATCTGATCCTGATTTCTTCGGAAAAGTCAGGCAACAATTTATAAGTGACAAAGTTGATTTTGTAGAAGCTGATCTTTCAACTATGAAAATAAAAGTGTACAAAGCTGGTAATTTACACCTTGAAGTACCGATCGCTACAAAAGGTCGTCCTGGTTCATGGTGGGAAACACCTGCAGGACTGTACAAAATTAATAAGAAAGAGCCGGAGCATTTTTCAGGAATGGGTCATGTCTGGATGCCGTGGAGCATGAATTTCCAAGGTAATTTCTATATACACGGAAGAACATACTATCCTGATGGCACACTAACTTCAGCTCAATTTACTGGAGGGTGTATCAGATTAGATACCGATGATGCTAAAAAAGTTTATGAATCTATTGAAGTTGGAACTCCTGTACTTGTTTTTGAGCACAAATTTTCTCCGGACGATTTTAAGTACGTAGACAATATCTCTAATATTACAGCACCAGTCTATTTGTCAGCTGATATAAAAAATAATCATGTATTTGCAAATAAGAATTCAACAGAACAAGTACCAATTGCTTCAATTACCAAATTGATGACAGCGCTCATTACAACCGAGTATATCAATCTTGATAACACCGCAATGGTTCCTAAAGAAGCCATCATCTACACATCAAAACCACGACTCGAGCCTGGAATGCAATTAACAATATACCAATTACTCTTCCCTCTTCTTATGGAGTCATCTAATGAAGCCGCCGAAACCATTGCCAGATATTATGGGCGTGAATCATTCATAAAGCGCATGAATGAAAAAGCTGATTCCATCGGTATGTTACACACTAATTTTGCTGACCCTTCTGGTGTTTCAAAAGATAACATATCAACCGCTGAAGATTTATTTATGTTAGCAAAATATATTTATAACAATAGAAGTTTTATTTTTAATATCACTTCCGGAGAAATAAAAAGTAGTGCTTACGGAACTAGTGGTTTTTCTGACTTAAATAACCTCAATGATTTTATTGATAACGAATACTTCTTTGGTGGTAAAAATGGAAAGACAACAGCGGCGGCAGAATCAAACCTATCAGTATTTGAACTACCAGTAGAAAACACTAAAAGACCAATCGTTATTATAGTTTTGAAATCACCCAACGAAAAAACAGATGCTGAAACTCTTATTGAATTTACTTTAAATCACTTCAAGTAATTTAATACCCTTTATTTCTTTCCTTGCACATCTCTCGCCGCTTTTCTATAAGAACAATAATCGCAATTATGAGCAGGTGCTGGTGGTTTTTCACCTAGGAGACATTTCTTCAAATCAACCAAGGCTCCTTCTATCCAATCATCGTTTCCTGTGTAAGCGATAAGATCAATATCGAATTCTAATTTCGCATCAAAAGCTTCCCTATCGGTTTTACCATTACAATAAACGAAATATCCCGTTGGAGAAACTTCAAAATCATTCATACGAAAAAGCCATTGGTATACTTCCATCTGACGTTTGTAACCAATCTGCCATTCTTTGTCTAATGAAAC
Source organism: Minisyncoccota bacterium (assembly GCA_041662725.1). Taxonomy (GTDB): domain Bacteria; phylum Patescibacteriota; class Minisyncoccia; order Phycocordibacterales; family PALSA-1337; genus C7867-002. The sequence continues at coordinate 5,278 of JBAZRX010000006.1, read as the reverse complement.
CTTCTCTTCTTTACTAGTAGATTTGTAATCAACAATATATAACTGATTATTTGAATCAACCCAAACATCATCAATCGCTCCAGTTACTAGAAGATTAGTAGACTCATGAACATACCGAATACCCTTAAAATTACTACGCCAAATATCCAGATCTTCATGACTATATGGGATTACATCGCGCAATCCATAAGCACTCATCAGTGGATGAGCTCTCTTTTTAGCACGATGAATATCAAATTCTTTTTTAAGAAGAGTATCAACAGCACTATTCAAAGCAAAAGGAAATCCCGGTGGCCTCCCTACTCCCATACGACAATCTAAATAGAAACACATCTGACAGTTCATAAACAAATCAATCTTTGAACGACTAACTTTGAATGGTTCTGTACTCTTCGGATCAAAAAGATTTTTACTGCGTCTGGAGTTATAGTATTCGGACATAAAGTAATATTATCATAATTTAATAAAATTAGGCTCAGCAAGTATGTCCCCATTTTTTACCTGCGGAACTCGCTCATTAAATTTCTAGGTAAAAGGCTCAGGAATCATAAATGATTCCAAGCTCGTTTCGCCTTTTACCAAGAAATTTATAATCGCTCAGACAGTCCTCGGTAAAAAATGAGGACATACTTGCTGAGCTTTTAATTATTTAGTCGTCACTATAACTTTCTTCATTACAATATCTGTAACAGGTTTATCGCTGCCATCAACATTAGTCGCGGCAATAGCATCTACGATTTCTATTCCTTTAACAACTTTACCAAAAATTGTGTAGTTATTTGGAAGAGGATAATTTTTATGCATGATAAAGAACTGACTGCCGTTTGTATTTGGACCTGAATTAGCCATAGCTACAACACCTCGAGTATAACCAGCTTTATATGATGCGGTAGCTGGATTTAATTCATCATTAAACTTATAACCAGGACCACCTGTACCATTACCCAATGGATCACCACCTTGAATCATGAAGTCTTTAATAACGCGATGAAAGATTAAATTGTCATAAAAACCCTTCTCAGCCAAAGTAACAAAGTTATTTACTGTATTTGGAGCATCAGCATCATAAGTTTCAAAAACAATAGTTCCTTTATTTGTTTCAATAGTTATATTATGCATAGCGTTTTTTGTTGGTGTATTTATAATTGCTTGATTAACAGGTGTTTGATCAATCGGTGCTTGCGTAGGAAAAGGTGCTACCACGCCCAAAGTGGGCTTTTCACTATCAACTTGATTTGAAGAAACATCTACTGGATTCATATACCACTGCACACCGGCAATAACAATAATTATAATAATTAGAACAGTTAATAAACGTGATGTATTCATATCCTTTTAAATAAAATTTATTACTAATAATTAGGTTACAAATTATACAACTCCTTGGCTTTTTCTACCACTATTCTTTTGGCATCTTCTATGGGCATATTCAAAACTGCTCCTGAAGCCGCTTTGTGTCCCCCACCACCAAGCATTGCTGCCAATTTTGATACATCATATTTTTCTGCATCACGAGTTCTAAAGCTTACTTTATTTTTTCCTGGTTGAACTTCAACTAAAGCAACATCTATATCCCAACCGATAACTGTCTTTAATGTAGGTGATATATCACTTCCACCAACATTTTGAATATCTATACCTTTTTCCATAATCATCTTATTGGATACTACCGCCATAGCTAACTTGCCATTCAAATGCTCCTCAACATTACTTAATGCCAGACCTTGGAATACAATCAGATCCGACATATTTGAATTTTCCATACGAAAAATAAGCTCTGGCAAATTCTTGATAATTTTTGCCAATTCAGCCGCAGTCATAAAAGTCTTTGCGGATACTCCCTCATATTTGAAACCACCTGTGTCGGTATACAGACCAATAAATAAATTTTGCGCAACATTTTCCGTGATTTCAATATTCCATGATTTGAAAAGATCAAATAACACCTGACATGTAGCTGGATATTTTGATTCTACGAGATTGATATCAGCAAAACCTTTATTTGAAAAATGATGATCTATGACAATACTTTTAATAACAAGCGGAAGTTCTATAGGTTTAAAGCGAGAAATCATCTCCTTAGATCCACTATCTAGAATAATAAATAAATCAAAATCTTTTATATTTATCTCAAAAAAGTTCTTACTTATTATTTCCTTTGCCCCAGGAAAATGCATAAAAGCTAAAGGAATTTTTGAATCACCTTGAATAACTGTAACCTTTTTACCCATACCTTCTAAAACAAATTTCATCGCCAAAGCTGATCCAACAGAATCCGGATCCGGCGAAGGATGACAATGTAATAATATAGATGTAGCTTTCTGTATTTCCGCAAGTATTAGCGGGGCTTTAATCTCAATTTCTGAAGATTTTTCCATAAAATCTATTATAGCATAGAGAACAAACCCAGAGACTAGGCCTCTAAAAATCTATTTGAACACCACAGGAATTTCTATAGCGGCATCATTTTCTGGTAAACCTGAAGGATTGTTTTTCTTGAAGATAATCGCACCTTTATTACTATAAGTACCCGAAACATTATTAGCAGGACTCGTAAAAGAAACCAGGCCTTCAAAAGAAACATAACCCTCAATCATCCAATCACTTGTCGCTTGCACATATCCTTCGCCAATAATGAGCCCGTCCCAATCAACAACTACAATAGGAAGAACACCTTCAAAAAACCATGGTCCTTTGGCCTGACCAGTAATTATCATCGGAGATGATATCGTGTCACCTTCTTTCAGGTTATAAACCATTACTGCTTCTTTATCAAATGAAAGATTAGAAAAAGGCACATCTCCATCTATTGATTTAGAAAAAAATAAAACGATAAATTCAATAGATACAATAAGTATTAATGCTGAAACTAGAACTACTGGATGACGTTTCATATCGTTATATTGTAGCGCAAAAAACAAAAAATGGCTTGATAAGCGAATTATACCAAGAGTACGTAGTGTTCATAAAAAATATGACCTTATTTATGCAACTTCACGTATTTTGCCGCGCGACGTTTTGCAGTCTTTCTAGAACGTGAAGTCTTGCGACGTGTACTTATTCTTTTTGCCATTTGGTAATAGTAGCATATTTTTAGTACATAAAGCGTATTTAATGTAGAATAGCTGGTGCATGAAAATTACAGAAAATACCCTTGAATCATACCGTACAAAAACCGACAACGAACTGATTGTCGATTGTAAAAATCATGATGAGCAAGCTTTTCGTGAACTAATGGATCGTTACATGAAACAGATCTTTAACTTTACTAAACAATATTCCAAAACCACAGAAGATGCCGAAGATATAACTCAAGACACTTTCCTTAAGGTTTGGAAATATATCGGGAGATATACCCGAGACCGCTCTTTCAAGCCATGGTTATACATGATTGCTAGGAATACCGCACTTGATTTTTTGAAAAAGAAAAAATCATTATCTTTTTCTGAACTAGATGACATTGAAAATGATTTGTTTTTTACCGATACAGTAGTTGATAATGAACCATCACCTGAAGAATTATTCGCAAATTCTGTCATAATTAAAGAACTTTCAAAAGTAATGGAAGATATTCATCCAGATCATCGCGCTATTTTAGTTATGCATTACCATGAAGATATGACTTTTGATGAAATCTCTACTATTATCGGTAAACCAATGAATACAGTAAAAAGCTGGCATAGACGAGCTCTTATTAAATTACAAAAAAAGCTTATGCACCAAAAATCATAAAGCTGTCGTAATACATATATCTACTAATTTTATGACTACTTCATATAAACAGTTTTTCAACACAATGCTGGAAGAAAAACCTTCTCCGGCTTTATTCGAACAAATCATGAATAAAATAGCAGATATGGAAACACGTCGCTTACGAATACGTACAACTACTCATGGGATTACAGTAATAACAGCCTTCGCTTTACTTATTCCCACTACTAGCAACTTCTTTAGTAATATAGCTCAATCAGAATTTATGCAGTACGTTTCCCTCTTAATCTCCGACTGGTCAACTCTCATAAATAGCTGGAAAGATATTTTACTATCGATTGCCGGGTCATGGCCATTCGTATGGAGTATTTTACTTCTTGGCGCCTTCATTGTTTTCATAAATTCACTTCGTCGATTGGTTATAAACGCTTCAACATTATCAACTTACAAACACACACACTTAATAAGAATCTAAATCTACTAACATGAATAAACTTAAGAAATTTTTTACGTCTGGTACCATTCCAAAAGTCATAGCTATCCTCGTGATTATCCTTGTATTCCTACTTATCTTCCAAGCGGGCTTCGTTGTCGGTTTCCGCAAAGCCGCTTTTTCATTCAATTGGAATAAAAATTATATGATGAACGGCCACGATCCACGCTCCATCATGACTCCGTTTATGTATGATAGAGACGGTATTAACCCTCATGGAGCAGTTGGAGAAATAATCTCTATAAATTTACCGTCTATCTTAGTGAAAAGAACAAGTGGAACTGAAGAGATTATAAATATCGGACCAAAAACTGATATCCGTAGCATGCGTCAAATAGCTTCTACTAGTGATCTTACATTGCATAAACAAGTCATCGTTATTGGCGAAGCCAACAGTAATGGACAGATTGACGCCACTCTTATAAGAATATTACAAGAATCATCAAATTATTCCACATCAACAACACCTATTTCTCCAATGAGAAGATTAAATAAATAAAAACTTATGAAAAACCGTAAATCAATAATACATAGAACATTATCAAAATTAAAATCGCATAAAACAGCTACAGGGATTATTGTTGTTACTTGTATTATTGGTTCATACGGTATATATAATTCAGCTATTACAGCCAACGCAGGATCTCAATATACTCTCTCTCCTGTACGTTTCGGAACAATTACTCAAACAGTCACTGGTAGCGGACAGATTTCTGCATCAAATCAAACTGACATACTAAGCCAGGTTTCTGGAACAATTAAAACGATCAATGTTTCCGTCGGACAAGCCGTTAAGGCAGGACAGATATTAGCAACCATTGATTCCACTAACGCCGCGATATCATTAGAAAATGCACGCATTTCTCTAGCCAAATTAACACAACCAGCGAAAGCTACCGACATATCTAACGCACAAAATAATCTTTCCAAATCATACAATGATGGCTTCAATTCTGCTGCAACAATTTATCTGGATCTACCAGAAATTATGAATGGCATGAAAGATTTACTATATAGCCAAACTGGATTTTTAAGTGATCAATCAATTTCCATTCTTTCTTCAATTCCAAGAGG
>JBAZRX010000005.1:16486-63810 GCA_041662725.1 Minisyncoccota bacterium | reverse complement strand
AAAATCAGTGGTGGAGTAATACGTAACCACAATCCTGAAGCTTTGAAGAAAGTTTTTGAAGTGATGGGTTATGCTCCTGAAAGAATAGAGAAAAACTTTGGACATATGTTGAAGGCTTTGGGTTCTGGTACACCTCCTCATGGTGGTTTAGCATTTGGTTTTGATCGTCTGGTAATGCTCCTCCAGAATGAACCGAACATTAGAGAGATTATTGCTTTTGCCAAAACTGGTGAAGGTAGGGATCCGATGATGGAATCTCCTGCTGATGTACAACCGGAACAATTGAAGGAGTTGGGGATAAAGATGGTTGGAGGGAAGTAAAGATGAAATGATGAAGTAGGGGAGAGATGGAGATTAATGTTTATTGTTTGTATATTTTCTTAAGCTTTCTCCGAGCTTGTTATAATCATTTTCTGAACCATTAAATGACCAATCAACTTCTTTATCAAGGCGATCACATAATTCATCAAATTTACTTTCAGATCTTAATAAATTTAGATTAAGCTGTTCAGCAAGTTTCTCTAATTCAAGAGTGTTCTCGTCTATGTTTTCTGACAAAGACATCTTTTTAAATTCAATATAGATTATCGTCCCGGCAATAATGATGGAAACAATTATGCCGTTCTTTAGTATGTAATTAAAGGTTTCTCTTTCACTAACTTTCATTTTGAAATTAAAGTGCCCAAATATTTTAACAAAGCCAATGAATTGTTCTGGTAATATTGGCTGTATAATTTCAACACGATTACGAGCTCCAAATAAACCGAATTTAATTGCAATTTCACTTTGATGACCTGCGATACGAACTCTAATACCTATTTTCTTTTGTTCAATAGACCCAAAACACATGAAGGATAGTCTTTTTGTATGTGAATGAGAGATACTAATCTTTTCAAGACTATTTTTAATATGATCAATCTCTTTTGGTTGAATTTCTGCTCTTAATTCAAGCTCTATTGTTTTCTTTTTCATTTTATTTATAAGTGATTAGTAATGCTATTTATAAGTATCGTAGCAAGTTAAAAATATATGTCAATGAGAGGGGATTAAACAATTAGACAATTGCACTCCGTAAGCTGACGAATAACAATTAGGACGCAGTATTTTTAATTGTTTAATTGTGCAATTGTCATATTGTTCAATTATCATTGTTTAATTGTGCAATTGTCTAATTGTTGAATTCATTAGCTTTATGTGTTATCATACGCAGACCAAGAAAAGCGTCGAATTTTTTTGTTTATAGTTAAATCAAAATCATCATCATGCAAACAGGTACAATAAAGACATTGACAGATAAGGGATTTGGATTCATTGCTCGCGAAGGCGAGACAAAGGATCTCTTTTTCCATTCCAATGATCTTTCTGGCGTTTCTTTCGCCGAACTCAAGGTTGGAGATGCTGTAACTTTCGAAGTCGTACAAGGCCAAAAGGGTCCAAACGCCAAGAATGTTACACGCGTTTAGTCAAAGAAAAGACTGTTTCAATATAGTCGCAAAAGCATCCGGCGCAAGTCGGGTGTTTTTGTTTGTGTTGTCACGACCTTGTGGAATATCAATAAATAGCATTATAATACGTTGGTATGAATAAAATTAATCTATTTGCTATTGTCTTATCTGTGTTTATAGTTGCTACTTTTCTTTTATCTCCTAAACAAGTAAAAGCACAGTATTATTACGGTTATGGTTATAGCTATGGTTATTCTTACGATTGTTGCATAAATCATGGTGTGTCTTATGGTACCTACTATTCCTACCCGTCATATTATGGCGGTAATGATTATTATGTAGGGCATAACCAGTATTACACTTACAATCGTGGATATGATTATGGTTATAACTACAGTAATAATCACAACTACAATTACGGTAATAACTATAATAATTATGGCAACGATCGTGGCTACAATAACTATAGAAATGATGATCGCGGTCAGAGTTATTCACAACCTAATTATTCGCGAGGAAGGAGGTATAGGTAAACTTCAAAGTTTAGTCTTTTTCTGCTAATATCATCATTATGAATGGAAAATTTCTGAAGCCATACGATTCGCAGAATACTGAGGATAGGATATATAAGACTTGGGAAGAGAGTGGCTTTTTTAATCCTGATAAATTGCCAGAAAATAATAAAGAAGGTGAACCTTTCTCCATGGTCTTACCACCACCGAATGTGACAGGCCTTCTGCATATGGGTAGTGCTCTCATGTTAGCTATTGAAGACATCATGATTCGTTATGCGCGCATGAATGGAAAAAGGACATTATGGGTTCCTGGTACCGATCATGCCGCTATAGCTACGCAATCTGTCGTGGAAAAGAATATTCAGAAAAAAGAAGGCAAGTCTCGTCATGATCTTGGTCGTGAAGAATTGCTTAAACGTATTGAAGAGTTCGCTAAACAAAGTCATGACACTATCGTTACTCAAATGCGTAAAATGGGTTGTTCTATTGATTGGTCGCGTGAAGCTTTCACTTTAGATGAAAAAAGGAATTTTGCGGTACGTACTGCGTTCAAGAAAATGTATGATGAAGGACTTATTTACAGAGGTTATCGTGTGGTCAATTGGGATTCAAAAGGTCAGACTACTATTTCTGATGATGAGATAGAACATGAGACATGTAAGACTAAACTTTATACTTTTAAATACTCAAAAGATATTCCTATTTCAATATCAACGACACGTCCAGAGACAAAACTTGGCGATACTGCTATTGCCGTGCATCCTGAAGATCCACGTTATAAAGAATACATAGGCAAAGAGTATGATGCTGTTTTTGCTGGCGAAGCTATTCATTTGAAAGTTATTGCAGATAATTCTGTTGAAAAAGAATTTGGTACAGGTGCATTGGGTGTTACACCAGCTCATAGTTCTATAGACTGGGAGATGTCACAAAGGCATAACTTACCATTAAAACAAGTTATCAATGAATATGCCAAAATGATGGTTGGTTCTGATGATATTAAAGGTAAGAAAGTCATAGAGGCGCGTGAAGCCGTTGTTACATGGTTGAAAAATGAAGGTCTACTTGAAAAAGAAGAGGAGATTGAACACAACATTAGTGTTGCCGAACGTACAGGTGGTGTTATTGAGCCTTTGCCAAAACTTCAATGGTTTGTGGCGGTTAACAAAGAATTTAAGCGCAATGGAAAATCAGTTACATTAAAGAGTCTTATGACCGAAGCGGTTTCTTCTGGTGGTATTAAAATTGTGCCTGATAGGTTTGAAAAGATATATTTCAATTGGATTGAAAATCTGCGAGATTGGTGTATTTCAAGGCAGATTTGGTATGGGCATAGAGTGCCGGTTTGGTATAAAATAGGGCAAAATGCAAAATGCAAAACTAGTAAAATCGTCATAGGGCAAAGCGAAAAAGAAGAAGTAGAAGTTTTTTGTGGAGTTGAGGCGCCTAAAGAAGGAGAAGGATGGGTGCAAGATGAAGATACTCTTGATACATGGTTTTCTTCGGGACTATGGACTTTTTCTGTACTTGGCTGGCCAGAAGATACTGATGACTTTAAGAGATATCATCCGACTACAATACTTGAGACAGGTTCAGATATTATTTTCTTTTGGGTAGCGCGTATGATCCTTATGAGTACTTATTTCTTGGATGAAGTACCTTTCAAGACAGTTTATCTCCACGGCCTTGTTCGTGATGCTAAAGGTAGGAAGATTAGTAAGTCATTAGGTAACAACATTGATCCTTTGGACATCATTGCAAAATTTGGTGCTGATGCTGTACGTATGTCGCTTATTGTAGGTGTTGGTCCTGGTAATGATAGTAAACTTGGTGAAGATAAGGTTAAAGCTTATAAGCTTTTTGCTAATAAAGTTTGGAATGTAGCACGCTTTATTTTTACCAATACCGAAGGAACTGAATTTGTCTCTGATTTTACTGATTTCTCTAAAGCAGATCAGGCATTGCAGAAGGAATTAGCAGATATGGTCAAAGATATAACTTCTGATTTTGATAATTTCCGTTATTATTTAGCGGCAGAGAAGTTGTACCATTATACTTGGCATAGATTTGCTGATGATATTTTGGAAGAAAGTAAAAAGGTATTTTCAAATGGTTCATCAGAGGAAATACTTTCGCGTAAGCAGTTCTTGCTTCATGCTTTTGAAATTATATTAAAAGTTCTTCATCCGTTTATGCCATATATAACAGAAGAGATTTGGACGGAGATGCCTATTAAAGGTAAAAAAATGCTTATTATAGAAAGCTGGCCGAGTTTACTATCCACAACCTAGTTCATACTGTAAAGGGTAATAGGTGTTAAAATACAAAGGAACTATTACCTATAGTAATCACTTTTACATGAAAAAATATTTTATTATCTTTTTAATATTCGCCTGTGTCGGCGTGTTTGAAATATCTGTGACACAAGCGGCTACAATAACAATTTCTAAAATTAACGCTTTGTCTGGCTGGGCTTGGTCTCCTAATATTGGCTGGGTTAGTTTGAATTCTGCTGATCAAGGTGCAGGAGGTGCGACCTACAATATAAAAGTTGATGATGAAGGTAATCTCATAGGTTATGGCTGGTCTTCTAGTATTGGTTGGATTAAATTTGGCGGTCTTTCTAGTTTTCCAGATTCTTCCGGTAACGCAAAGGTTAATCTAGCAACAGGAGTGGTCAGTGGTTGGGCTCGTGCTTGTGCCGGCACAGCTTCTGGTAGTTGTAGTGTGATGAATAGTCGTACTGACGGTTGGGATGGCTGGATAAATCTAGCTGGGGCAAACTTCTCGTCATCAGAACTTAATAATTGTTCTAATTTTAGCAATTGTTCTGGTGGAGTATTTTTAAAAACAGTTAAAGCTACAGGTAATACAGTTTCCAAATTACTCAATGGTTTCGGATGGGGTAATGTTGTAGTTGGTTGGCTAAGATTCAATGCTCAATTTACTGTTGTAGATAATTTACCTATAGACTCTACAAATCCAAGTCCGACACCAGTATATCCACCAGGTGGTGGGGGAGGAATTGTTGGAGTATGTCTTACAGATCCAAATGATGAAGATATTGAAATAGGTGTCACTGCTAATTTTGTTGTAGTAAATAGTATCGGTAGACCTATGTCAGATGGGTATTATTATTCATGGTCTAAAAGTCAGTCTACTGGTTATCAAAAACCAAGTCTTGATTCAAAGGTTGCAAATTTTTCTTGGGATAGCCCAGGGTCATATACTGTTAGTGTTAAAGTAGCTGATAGTATTGCTAATTTAGCAAATGCCGGAGTAAGTAATTGCGGTACTGTAAATGTATCTAATCCAAAAGCTTTAGATTTATATATTGGTCCAGCTACTGATTCTATACTTAAGGAACACACTATTAGAAAAGGACAAAAGTTTGCCTTAAATTGGAATGTTGAACCGGAAAAAAGTAATTTTATTTGTGATTCAACTGTTAAAGACCAAAATGAAAAGTCAGTTTCAGTATTTGGCAATCAGGCGTTTACAGTAGGTATTGGTACATATAAAAGCAGTAAATCTTTTAGTAGTAATGAAACTAAAGTTATACCGATCGGATTATACACCTTTACTCTAAAATGTCGTTCAGATAATAAGGCCGAACGTTCTTCCTCTGTAAAATTAAGAGTAACTAGTGTTTCTCAGGGAGAGTTTTAAAATAATATCCCTCGTTGCACAACTGTGTAACGAGGGGATATTTACCATACTTTCGTTCTGTAAAACGAATGTCGTATGGTCGTGTCAACAAAAAACGATGTGTGGTCTATTCCACTTGACCATGGAATAGTTTTGAATACAGACCAATTTACGAGGTCTGTACTTGATTCTATTATTACGTCTGCTCCACGAGGTAAATTTATATCTAAGTTATTGGGAGATATGGTTAACGAAGCTTGTTTAAGCACATCACCATGTTGAGTGTAAACTTTTGTTTCTCCCTGAGCTGTGATTGTAAATCTTATACGATTAGTGGCGCATAAACACCAATCATTTAAGTCTATGAGATTAGTGGTCGTGGTTTCTTTATAAAAATGCCATCGATCTTTATCTTTTTCTGGGTAGTCTATTTGAATGTTTCGTGATTGACTGTATACGCCATTATTCCAGACGAAAGAGTAAGGGGAAGGTAATGGATTTAACTCTATAAATACATCCTCAGTCCATACCCACAGTCTGTATAATTCTCCAGGGGCAGTATCAGCTTGTATTTCAAAACGTTCAAGCCCTTTTACTGGAATAATGATTTCATTTTCTGCTATAGAGAATAATCGTTTGGCACTTTTAATTACATTCTCGGAAATCTGGTCTACTTGTCCTAAATTGCTATTAAATGTCAGACCATAGTAATTTATATCTTGTTTTTCAAACCATATACAGACTTTAAGGATAATATCTGATCCGATGTCCTCGCTATTTTTTATGTCGCTATAGACAGACATAGCTTCTTTTACTACGGAATCTATGAATTTATCATAGTTTAAGTAATTTGAACCGTATGTATAAGAAGTAACCCAATATTCTAGATGATCATATGAATTTGTATATATCAGAGATACTGCCACAGTTCTTTCCATTGTTGCATTGGTTATATTCCAGTCTATAACTTCTTGCAGACTACCTATAGGTAATCTTTCTGGCAGTGTTGATTTGAATTCATTAGAAGCTATTAGCAGTTTTTCTTTTGCTAACTTATCTGCTAATTGATTTGTTAGAGTTTCACCATTTATACTAGGTGCAAAGATTAATAGGAGGAGGGCGATTAGGAAGACCGCCCACAATGTCTTTTTCATATTGCGGCCTTTCGGGATATGCCTTTCAAGTCTATTTTTAGAGACAGACAATAGAGGCTAGTTATTTTTAGATGTATTTCTCACATCGTTTTGTCAACGAGCGAGTCATCAATCTGATAAAATAGTATCAGAGATAATTGATAAAGTAAAGTGTAGAGAAGTCAAGAAAAAGTTGTGGATAACCACTGGATAACTTGTGGATAAAGGTGTTTGATCTATAGCCAAAAGCTTATTACTCGTGTATTATATTTAATATGGCTACCATACTGGATAATACCGCGGATGCCTTTGAATTGTTTACGCCCAGAGATTTATTGTGGAAAGAAAGGGTAGTAAATTCGTTTGCCAGATTCACTCAATATATTACATGGCCATTTTTGTTCTTATTATTTCATTCATTTTTTAATATTCAAATAAAAGGTAGGCATAACTTTGATCTTGTAAAAAGTCCTTTTATTATTCTTGCTCACCACGTGTCCTTTTATGATAGTTTTATTTTCCGTTTAATTCTTGGACCTTTTACCGAGCATTTACCTTTGCGATTTATGGCTGTCACGAAGTTTAACGGTAAATTTTTGAATAATCTTGCAACTATTGGTGTCGTTGATTTTGTTTACTCATTATTCGGGGTCTTTACTGTTATTCCAGGTCTCGGTATTGATAAGAATTTGAAAAAAGCTAAAGAAATTATAAAAGTCGGTGGTAATATCGTTATTTATCCAGAAGGAAAGATTAATGATACTGAAGTTATAGGTAAATTTAAGCTTGGTGCGGCTACTCTCATAAAAGAGACCGGTGTTTCTATGATACCAGTTTCATTCCGTCTCGGTTCGCGAGGCTGGTTCCGTCGCAAATTTCATGTGAATGTTGGTGGACCAATGAATATTTTGCAAGGTAGGCCTGCAGAAGAGATTACTGAATCATTTCATGAGACGATGAAGAATTTATTTGAGAGAAAGTAAAATAAAATTACAAATCAGACGGTAATTTTATCGTTATCTTCGCTCCCATATTTTCACCCTCTGATTCAATTGTAAGTTCACCGTGGTGTGCTCTAACGATCGCTCGTGCCACAGAAAGACCAATCCCCATACCAGTTGGATTGGCTGTCTTGGCTTTATCAGTTCTATAGAAGAGGTGCTTGAAAATATTATCTTTATCTTTTGAAGCAATGCCCACACCAGTGTTTTCAATAATTATTTCCAATACTTTTTCTTTATTCTCGGTGCTTTTAATATCCTCAGGATTTTTGGTATTGATAATATTGGTTGTAATATTGATTGTACCTTCTGGATTATTATATTTAATGGCATTTTCAATCACGATAAGTAATGCCTCACGTATCTTACTCGCATCAATCATGATATCTGGCCAATCGTTATTTTCTTTTGAATAATTGATCTTCAGGTGGTAATTCTCTATGTCTAAATACTATTCTTCAAACACATCTCTCAACAATGGTTGAATATTCGCTTTTTCAATGTTCAATATGTTACCGCCCGCTTTCAGCGCCGTGATTGATAGGAAATCATCAACAATACGCGTAAGCCTATCCGTCGCAGTCTTCGCATCATGCAATGCTTCCGCCACATCGGAGCTCACTTTCCCATAAGAACCTTTACCTATCGCCTCCAATTCCCATCTCAAACTCGTCACAGGTGTTCGTAAATGATGTTGGGTTATCATAATGAATTGATTCTTCGTCTCATTAAGTTTCTCCAAGTCCCTTCGAGCTTTTTTCTCCAGCTCGTATGACTTACGTATTTCTAGGGTTTGCGAGGCGACGATTTGTTCAAGGTTGTTGTTGAGGTGGTTTAAGAGCTCTTTTTGTTCAGCTTCGCGGAGGATACTACGGATCAAATATATAGCTAGTATTAAAAACACCACAAATGTTCCCATGTTTGCCCAAATTCCAAGTGGGGTTTGTATAAATATGTTTATAAAGAACACTATAGTCATCCCTATAGCTAATACTTCAGCTACTACAGCTCTAACATTCATTTGACGATAACGAATAATAGAATATGACATTATTGGAATCCATATAATTTCAGTTACAGGTCCAAGCCAATCTAGATCGAAATAGCCAAATTGTGGAAATGCAATACAAAATAAACTTGGTGGTATAATTCCTACAATTATTACCCACAACATAAATTTAAGATTATTTTTTAGGTTGATATCACTACATTTTTTGTATTTTCTATAAAGAGTTATTATCCCGAACAAAAAGAATCCTAGAAAAGATATTTCATAAATAAAAAATAAAATGCCAAAATGCCAACTCCAACCTGAGGGTGAATCATTAACGTAGGCACCAAAAACTATCAAATCAGTAAAGTAAATCAGATAAAAAATTAAAATCTCAAATATAATTAAAGATCTATAGGTAATTCTTTTTAGTTTTATTTCATCTGGAAATATTAGAAAGAAGTATAAAAAAGAAACAGAAATTGCACTTCCAAGAAAATATACTGTTCGTAGGCCAATATTGCCAAGATCTGTATTTTGAAAAGATATAAAAAATCCCATAGTGCTTATCCATAGTGTTACCCAAAATATACAGAAAGCAAACGCGCGAGAAGATAATTTATTGCTTCCTAAAAATACTACCAAATCTAAGCTACCTATTAGAATTGCAACAAACCAAGTTAGTATTGAGTAAATACTTATTTCCATAAAATAGAATAATACCACATATTGTTTTTTATAGTGAAAAAAGGTTAAACTAAGTCCTGTTCTAAATAAGATATGAATTTTAAGTAAATGAATAAAATAATTTCATCAGATCATCCTATGATCACCCTATGTTATTGGATTTTAAGAAAAATTGTTGGAATACCAATTAGATTTTTTTTAGTTAGAAAAGTCAGAGGACTACAAAATATCCCTACAAACGGATCGGTAATACTAGCTTTTAATCATCAAAGTTTTTTCGATTTCATCTGTTTTGCTGCAGTAGCGCCTAGAAATGTTCATTTTCTATCTGCAGAAAAGTTCTTTGAACATAAATGGTGGCGTATTTTAATGATCGTTACTGGTCAAATTAGAGTAAATAGAACTTCAAATGATAAACACGATGTCCATATTTCAGTTAAAAAACATGTAGAAAAACATTCCTTGATAGGGATCTTTCCTGAAGGTACGAGATCACCTCATAAGGAAGATATGCTTAAGGCTTTTACTGGAGTCGCACAATTTGCTCTTAAACATCATATACCAATTATACCAGTCGGTATTATCGGTACTTATAATATTATGTCGAAGCATGATTCGAAGCCTAATATTAAAAAGATTGTAGAGATAAATATTGGTTTACCCTTAAGATTTAATGAGCATCATGATAAAGATAATGATAGGGAAATATGTCTATATGTTACAGAAATGATTATGAAAGAATTAGAGAAATTATCTGGTAAAAAATATAAACACTATGAATCAAAATTCATTAACTAAAATAGCTGTTATTGATATAGATGGAACTCTAATAGATGGTCAGATACAACAAAAACTAATTAATTTTTTATACAGAAAAAAGGAATTAAATTTATGGTTTATGCTTTATCTAAATATTTGGTTTATTTTGTATAAATTAAGATTGGTATCAGATATGAAAAAGTTCTTTGAATACGGCTTATCTTATTTAAAAGGAAAGACTTTAACGTCTATAGATTTGATTATCTTAGAATATATAAACAAAGATCTTAAAAGTGATATTTATTCTAAAAGTTTTGAATTAGTAGACGATTTAAAGAAAAGTGGCTACAAATTATTAATATTATCAACTGCGGTTGACGCTGTCATATCTAAAGTAGCTAAGTTATTCAATATTGATGATTATATCTGCACCAAACTTGAAATTAAAGATGGTAAATACACAGGTAAAATAGATGGAGAAATTGTATATGGTAAAAACAAAGTCAGATTTCTTAAAGAATATTTCGATTCAAATACTTATTTATTAAAGAATGCAATAGCATATGCAGATCATGAAAGTGATATACCGATGCTTAAAACAGTTAATAAAGCCTATATCGTAAACCCAAATGTTTACATGAAACATGTGGCACAAAAGGAAGGAATTGGTATAATAAACACTAAATGAATTTGAATTTATTTGGTATTTCTAGTCTAATTCTTTCCTTAAGCGGAATATTATTTAGTTTTGTCGTCTTTCGTAGTGATACTAAAAATAAAGTAAATCAGTACTGGTTTATCTCATGTATAGCTTTTTCGCTTTGGAGTTTTTCTTTATATGTAATTACATCTACTAGTAGTATTGACTACGCATATATTTGGCAATATGTTTTAGATGTATCCGCAATATTTTTACCAGCGACATATTTTTTGTTTCTGTCAGAATTTTTAAATTTTAAGAACTATAAGGTTAGGTTAGGTAGTATTATCTTTGCTCTGTTATTGCTGTTTTTAGCTTTACTCCACTTTTCAAGATAGGAATGATTACGTTCGGCGAATTTTTTTGGATAAATCCTGGTCCTTATTATATTATCTTTCCTATTTATTTTATTGTCTATGCAGTTATTTCTTTAGTAGTAATGATTCGTGCCTATTCGTTAACTCCAAAAAAAAGTATTGCTCGAGCACAAATACGCAACTTGATTCTTGGCGGTATAATGGGATATACAGGAGGTGTTACAAACTTTTTCCCTCAAGTGTTCAGTATATATCCTTTCGGTAATTATCTTGTCATATTTTATATTGTTTTTATGGTTTATGGGGTTATTAAGTACAATATGTTGAGTAAGAAAGTTATATCAGCTCAAATTTTTTCAATAGCCATATGTCTTGTCTCATTATTCAATTTTCTTAAGTCAAATGGAAGTTTTGATATGCTTTTGAATTTTGGGATTTTGATTCTAGTTATAATATTCAGCTTATTGTTAATTAGTAGTGTTAATATCGAGGTAAAAAGTAGGGAGAAGATTGAACTCCTCGCCAAAGATCTTGAATTCGCTAACACGCACCTTACGGAATTGAATCGTCAGAAGTCGGAATTCGTGTCGTTTGCTACGCATCAATTGAGAGCTCCGCTGACTGCTATGAAGGGGTATGCGTCGCTGTTGTTGGAAGGGGACATGGGAGTTTTGCCGGAGAGTGCGAAGCTGGGGGTTTCTAGAATATATGAGTCTACGAATACATTGGTTTCAATAGTTAACGATTACTTGAATATTAGTCGTATTGAATTGGGGGCGATGAAATATATTTTTGAAACTATTGATCTGAAAACACTTATTGAAGATGTGATAGCTGAGGTTAAGCCAAATATAGATAAAGCTGGAATAGAGTTTTCATTTACAGCAGAGAATCATGGTATGGATTATCATACCACTGCGGATCGTGATAAGTTGAAGCAGGTTATTGGTAACGTTATTGATAACTCTCTTAAATACACACCTTCAGGTAGCATTAAGACGACATTATCTTTCAATAAAACAAAGCATCTTTTTGTCTTTTCTGTTAAAGATACTGGCGTCGGTATTGCTCCAGAAACATTGCCACATTTGTTCAAGAAATTCTCTCGTGCTGATAATGCAAGTAAGACAAATATTCGTGGTACAGGTCTCGGACTTTATGTGGCAAAACAGATGGTTGAAGCACATCACGGGACTATTCGTGCTGAATCTGAAGGTGAAGGGAAGGGTTCAACATTTACTATAGAGTTGGAACCATTTAAGAAAGCGTAAGCAGAGCTCCGTGGTATTATTCTAAAATGAAAAAGCGCTTACAGTTAATGTAAAGCGCTTTTTTGTAAGATGTTTGAACTTATTCAGGGTCTTTTTCTTCTATCTCTCTTACCCTGTTCCCAGTGAAGTTAACTTTGAATTCTTTGACCTCACTGTGATGTCCTGACAATTGCTGGAGTTGTTCTGGATGTTCAACTACAGCATGTAATGTGGCGTAATGGCTTTGAGCTTCAGCCCAAGGCCAAGACGTTTTTACATGTGGTGACTTAAAATTCATCTTACTATCCTTTCTCCGCTTGGTTTTATTCTTCCGTGTAGAATTCTACCATACATAAAGTATGTAAGTCAAATACTTAAATTAATGTTTTATCAGACCTTCTATCACAGCTTTTACATCACCACCTTCAGCTTTACCAGCCAATTCCTTCATAATAATACCGGTAATTTTGCCTATGGTAGCGACATCTATAGGGCCATTAGCTCTGATTTCGTTTATCTTATTTACGGCTATAACTCTTATTTCTTCTTGTGACATTGTAGGCGGTAGGAATGATTGGAGGATGACTAATTCAGCACTCTCTTTATTGGCTAAATCCATACGCTTACCGAGTTCAAATAGGCGAATAGAATCTCTGCGTTGATTGACACTTCTTTTTATAAGGGTTAAAACCTTGTCATCTGGTAAAAACTCACTATTACTTGGAACTTTCTGAGAAAGCATTTCATTAAGAAATAATGCTTGCAAACCGCGGAGGGTATTTAGTCTAACAGTATCCTTGGCACGCAAAGCCTCGGTTATTTGGTTTTTGATGGTTTGATGTAATAACATATATCTATAGTTTACAGGGAGAAGGGAAATTTGCAAAGTGCGACATGGCTTGTATATCCATAACGCTATCTATAGTTATCCACAGGTTTGAGTTGTATTAGTTGCTAATTATAGGTAGCATTGGTATTGGACTAATTGTGACTTGTATATACTTAGTTAGTAAATACAATATGTTTTGTCGAAAAAAAGATGGTAGGTATTAAATAGTATAGTAATGTACCTTTGGATTTGTTGGGGTAAATTTATGGAGCCATTTTTGAAAGAAAACTATTCTTTTGTGTCAATTATAACTACTGATGATTATTTACCAGGGTTATTGGTGTTGTATAGATCTCTGATAGCTACAAACACAAGATATTCTTTTCTGGTACTTTTAACAGAGGATATTTCAACTGATACAATTTCTATATTGGAGAGACAGCACATACCATACAAAATTGTTAAAACAAAAATCAATAATCCGACCGATATCGATCATGGCCATAGATGGTTCCCTACATATTCAAAACTGAATGTTTTCGACCAAACCCAATACAACAAAATTGTTTACCTTGATGCTGATATGCTCATTTTGAGAAACATTGATGAGTTATTTAAGTATTCTCATATGTCTGCCACGAATGCCGGTAGCATGCTTCCAAAAAAACAAGATCGAAGGCATTTAAATTTAAATAGCGGACTTATTGTGATCCAACCATCTCAATTATTATTTAATGACATGATTAGCAAGATTGGAAAGATAGAAGGTCTGGAATCAGGAGGTGGAGACAGGCCAATCCATGGAAGTGATCAGGATTTTATAAATGCCTATTTTCCCGAATGGCCCGATCGAAAGGAACTTCACCTTGATCACAAATACAATATATTTCATTACCACCTTGATGAATACAACAAACTTTTTGGGTATACGATCGAAGACGGTCCAAAACCAATAAGCATCGTTCATTATGCAAGCTATCTCAAGCCTTGGAATATCAAAAGTGATGAGATAAACAAGATGGTAAATAATCAAGATAAACATTTGGAATTAAGAGCGATACAGTTATGGATCGACCGATTTAATAATATAAATCCATGATTAATGTATTGCTTATCGGATGCGGATATCATGCACGTAGGATATATGTTCCACACCTCGCAGAACAAAAGAATGCGAGGCTATCGGCTATAGTCGATCTTGCTTCCCAAAAAGAAAAAATAGAAGGATTCCTAACCGAGAAGACGATTACGGGCATTGATTTTTATTATACCGACAACAATACAATATCTGACGATTTAAGCTTAGAAGAAGTTAAAAATTTAAATAATCTAGTAGTAAAACAAAAGATAGATGCGGTTATTATTTCAACCGAGCCTTTGGCTCATTTCAAATATGCGAAATGGGCACTTAATCACGACTTACATGTTCTCATGGATAAGCCTATCACTACGGAATATGACGTATCGACTAACACGGAAAAGGCGAAGAAGCTTTTTTCAGATTATATGGTTCTCAAAGAACTCTACCAATCGAAATTGAAGCACAAAAAACTCACTTTTATTCTTCAAGCACAACGCAGACATCACGGAGGATTTTTGAAGACCAGAGATTTGATTATCGAGGTAGCTAAAAAGACAAATTGCCCGATAACCTCAATTGAATCATTCCATAGCGATGGTCAATGGAGATTTCCAAAAGAAATAATAGAACAGACCTATCATCCATATAATCAAGGCTACGGAAAAATGTCCCACTCAGGCTATCATAGCCTCGATACGGCGGTATGGCTTGCTCAATCGTCCATACTTGATTCCAAAAAGGAGTATGATAATTTTGAACTATATGCTCAAGTCGCACGCCCTGTAGATTTCTTCTCCCAACTAACACCGGAAGATTATGTGCGGCTGTTCCCTGAGATAGACAAAAACAACCTCTTTTCCAGTGATCAATTGAAGGAAATGCTACACATGAAGAATATAGGTAGTGTAACTGGTGAAATTGATGCCCATGCCCTGATCGCTCTTCGTCATGGTGAACACACAATTACCAACATTGGTTCTCACGCTGTACATAATGGCTTCAGTCAGAGAAACTGGATTTCAGCAACTGGGCGCGATTTATACAAAGGGAACGGGCGTGTTCGTCACGAGTCCTACATAATTGAGCAGGGGCCATTCCAGTGCGTAATCGTCAATTCGTTTCAGTCTCACGAGATATTCAAAAGTAGTATTTCTCCAAATGCCGTGGGTGGGGAGTATCATTATGATATTCATGTTTTTAGAAATAGCACGCTTTTTCCTGAATACAAGACTTATGAACTTATTACCATGAGCGAAATTAGCAAATTGGTCGATTTTAAATATTCTCGAGGACATCAAGAAGATGCTCGTAGGAATTGTGTCGGAGAATTCATTTCGGCGATCGAAAATCAGATACCGCCATGTCAGCAAATTTCCAATTTTTTCCACCACGAATTGTCTACTGAAATACTTAGTGCTATCTATGAATCGGTTTCTGATAATAACGAGTCAAAAGTAATAAAAAGAAACATATCAAGCACATGAAAGAAATATATAAATCCAAGACTAATATTGTTATGACATGTTGGAATGCTCTGGATCACACCGAGGTTACATTACAGAGTATGTTTGAGACTGTTCATCATCCGTATTTTCTGACAATTACAGACAACGGTTCCTGTGATGGAACGGGTGAATTTTTGAAAAATCTTGAAGTCTCACCTTGGTGTGAAAAATTAATCCTGATCACTAACGAGATGAATAAAGGAATAATTGACGCAAACAATCAAGGACAGGTTGTATCTAATCAGTACGGGTTGGAATATACATGCATTTGCAACAATGATCTTTATTTTCAGGATAACTGGCTCTCTATTCTAGAAAAACATATGGGTGATGATCCTGGTATAGGTATTATTGGTACACTTCGTCCGGCCGTTGATGTGGCCCACCATATTCGTCCCGAATCCAGTAAGGCTGTAGTAGATGGTACACCAAAAGGTTATTCTATAACTGAGGAGTTGGAGTATTTCCAATGTCCGCACACTTTTGCTGAAGCGGCAGAAATGCTTATCATCAAGAATGGTGGAGGAATCAGTATCCTGAGATGTCCGCCCAATGCGGTAGTTACTTGCTGTGCACTGGTTCGAAATTCCGTGTCTGAAAAGATTGGCCTTTTCTCGGATACCCGTTTCGAGATTTATGGAAGCGAAGACATAGATTTATCCTGGCGACTTCAAAAAGCCGGATATGTTTGCGCTATTGCTAAAGATGTTTATGTTCACCATTTTAGACATCGATCAATCACAGCCTCCAACTTAGATAGAGATAGATATCTCAGAGAAAATAATATAAAATTTTACAAGAAGTGGAAACACGATCTATTTGCCTTTTTGAGAGATGAGGAAAAAATGGGAGTGGATATACGAAGGAACCTGTCGTCAGAAGAAAATCATGAGTATTTTTTTCTGCGAAGAATACGGGAAAACACAGATTTTATGCTAGAATACGAAAATGAATAATCTGATTACAGAAAAAGTTGTAATTAGTAATCCTATTGGTAATTTATACCGAAAAAGGCATGTGTTGGTTTTGGTTATCGATAAAGACTCAAACTTTATCCTTGGAAAGAAGAAAGGATTCTATCCTGATCATGTTGCCCGTATGTTGGGTGGGGGTATCGAAGAAAATGAGGATCCGAAGATTGCGGCAAAAAGAGAAATCGAGGAGGAGCTCCTTGTTAATATTTCAGTTGAATCTTTCAATGAGCTTTGCTCAGTGGTTACGCAGGCCTCCACAAGCGAGGGATATATGGAAATGCAGACTTGGATTTATTCAGTCCGGTTACCCAATTTGGTATATGTAAAACCGAGTGACGACATCACAGGAATTCAGGTATTTACCTTAGAACAGTATGAAAACCTCGTTAAAGATATAGAGGATCTTTCAGGAGAATTTGTAACTGATAAATTTTCATTTTTTTGGGCTGATTGGGGGAAGATATATGGTCCAATACACAAATATGCACTTGAGCTTTTTAGGGAAATAAGAAATCAATAACATGGAACACGAGGACGAGTATCTAAAAATTTGCGACGACTTAAAAAAGTTGATTGAGAAAACAGGAGAACTACTAGAGGGCAACTGCGTGTATCGTCATCTTTCATTTGATCAATGGGATGTATTGTTGAACAAAAGAATTAATTACCAGAAAGCGGTCAAAGGAAGGAAAACCATTTGCGAAGTCGGGTTTAATGCTGGACACAGCGTTCTTGCTATGATTTTGGCTAACCCCGATGCTAACTACATTCTATTTGATCTGGGAACACATGCTTATGCTCAACCCTGTTTCGAGTATCTAAAAAAGATTTTCCCGCAAACGAAGGTGGAGATATTCTGGGGGGATTCTCGTGAGACATTGGCTGACTACCACAGAAAGAACCCTAAGGTGATATTCGATCTTGTACACATCGACGGATGTCATAGAAGCGAGGTGTATTCGGTGGATTGGAAAAATTCGCTTGATGTTACATTCTCTGGTAGCCTCATTATTTTTGATGATACTGACAGTGCCAAGATAAATGCTTTTCTTAATAAAGAGATTGAGAAGGGAATTGTGTGCGAAGCGACGGGCTTTTTGAAGACATATGGTTACGAGCATCGTATCTTAGAGAAGAAGTGAATCTCTAAAATCGTATAATGTCTTCAGTATCTTCTTTCGTAGCCCTTTTTTGAGGTGTTTGACACAAAGTATATTTAATTATATTATTGCACCAGAACTAACTCAAAAAAGAAAGGAGGTTTATATGTTCATTGTATTGGAAGGTATAGATGGTAGTGGAAAAACTACCCTAGCCACGATAATTGCTGCAAGATGCAGTGGTATCACATATGTTACACCCCCTAAGAAATATAGGAAATTGCGTAGGCATGTCGATACGAGCTCGAGTCTTCAGCGTCACTACGATTTCTATCGTGATGCTGTAACGGAAGCATCCTTGGAAATCAGTGCAATGATATCTTCTGGCAAGACGGTGGTGTGCGATAGGTACTGGCTTAGCACGCTGGTTTATCACAGAGCCGGAAAGATGATCTTAGACGGATCAGATTTCTCTCAACTCATTCAACCAGATCTGACTGTCCTGCTTTTGGTGGGGCAAGAGGAACAGGTACGCCGTTATCGTGAGCGTGGAATGGAAAGTGGAAATAACATCGATGGTTTCCAAACGGAGATTAATAATCTGTACTGTGCGGCACTTATTGAGTCGAGATTACCGTTCATTATTATAGATACAGATCATTTCTCCATTAAGCGGATAGCCGATATTATTGTTGCTACCATGCCTAAATAACCACAGTCTGATTCCCTAGAGTCGGACTGTTTTTATTTATAATAATGATTAGGGAATCGAATGAAGGATTAAGAGAGATACAAAGAAATTTTAATTTTTACTCTTTAGAAGCTATCATTACTGTTGGTTATCGAGTAAATTCGGAACGAGGCACACAATTCCGTCAATGGGCTACTGGTATTTTAAAGAGTTACATATATAAAGGCTATGCTATAGATACTAATCGCATGAAATACGGTTCGCGTTTTAGCACCAGATATTTTGGTGAACTTTATGAGGAAATTAAGGATATTCGTACTAGCGAGCGGGTGATTTATCAACAGATTTCCTCTTTACGACTCAATATACGCAACTATTTTAGTCTTAATGGCTTCCAAACAAGCGGGTAGGCTTTTTTGTAGGCTTGAAGATAAAAGCGGTGTCGCTTTTTCTGGAGAAGTGAAGATGTATTCTTGTAATTCATCCGTTTGTAGCTTTATTTGTGCAATCTGGTTTTCAGTCAATGTACCGCCGAAGAAAATAAATTTGAGCGAATCGGTATAAACTCCTTTTCTAGATCCATAATATACTCCGATCAATTGTAAATCAGAAATATCAAGCCCAATCTCTTCTTTTGTCTCTCGAATAGCGCCGTGAAGTGGGGATTCGTTATCATTAGTTGCTCCTCCAGGTACTAACCAACCGTCTTTGTAATCTGGCTTCACAATGAGTAATTCTCCCTTTGTATTAAATAGTAAAACCGCTGTCCCGACCTGTTTTTTAGGAAGCATCTTGGCATATTCTTCGTCGGTAAATTTTCTTGTCATGCTCTTATACTATCACTTTTTTTAAATCTCGCTCTAATATGAGTACTCGTCTCGTATAAGGTATAATACATCCATAACGAAAGGAAAATAAATATGATAAAAGTACAAAATTTGTATAAAAGCTTCGGATCATTGGTAGTACTTTCGGATGTGTCTTTTTCTCTTGAGCGAGGACAAAAAGTAGCATTGGTTGGCTATAACGGAACAGGGAAAACAACTCTATTGAAAATAATCGCTGGTATTGAGACTCAAGATTCTGGGAAAATAGATATAGCAAAGGATGCTTGTATAGGCTATCTTCCACAAGATACAAGTCTTACTGGTAATAAATCCATTATAGATTATTTGAGAGATGAGTCAGGGATCGGTGCTCTCGAAGTTGAGATGGAAAATCTTTCATCAGATCTTAGTAATCCAGAAAAAGCTAAACGCTATGGAGAAGTTCATTATAAATATGAACATCTCGGCGGCTATTCATTTACCCACAAGGTTAAAATTATACTTACAGGTTTTGGATTTGATGAAGTGGAACTCAATCGTTCGTTATCAAATTTAAGTAGTGGGCAAAAAAGCAAGGTTGTTTTGGCGGGCATTCTACTCAAAGGGGTTGATATCCTATTGTTGGATGAACCGACGAATAATCTTGATCTTCCCGCACTTATTTGGTTGGAAGATTTTCTTCAGACTTCAGATACTACATGTATTGTAATCTCACACGACAGAAGATTTCTTGATCGTGTTGTAAAAAAGATTCTTGAGATTGATTGGCATACACACTCATTGACGGTAAACGGTGGTACATATAGCAATTATTTGGAAATGTTGGTAAAGCGTATTCGTAGACAGAAGGAAGAATATCGGCTTCAACAAGAAGAGATTGAACGTTTGAGTGAGCGAGCTCGAGAAAGAAAGGCCGCTTCTTTGAAAGGGTCAAATTGGTCGGGAAGTGATAACGATAAATTTCTTAGAGGGTTCAAACGTGATAAAGCGGCGAAGTCATCAAAGGTTGCTAAAGCGATTGAAAAAAGAATTGAACAGATGGATAAAGTTGAAAAACCAGTGGAAAGAAAACCTTTTGAAATTTTGCTTGGTGCTGAAATCAATCCAGGAACGCTTGATGTAAATATTTCTGATCTTGTTGTTGGGTATCCAGAATCATTTGTTCTCGGACCTTTATCATTAGAAATTCGATATGGGAATAGAGTAGGTATTATGGGATTGAACGGTGCAGGTAAGTCAACTTTACTTAAAGCTATTACCGGCGAATCATTACCAATCAGTGGAAAAGTTGAGATTGGTTCAGGTATTAAAGTTGGTAATATGATGCAGGAACATGAAACACTTCCTCGTGATCAGATTTCTGTAGATTATTTATCAGCAATATCAAAAATTAGTATACAAGAGTCATATTCATTGCTTTCTAAATTTGGTTTCGATGAAAGACAAGCGAAGTTACCTATCAGTACCTTAAGTCCTGGTGGACGTGCACGTCTTCTTTTTGCCATCTTTTCGGCCCAATCTGTCAATTTGCTTGTGTTGGATGAGCCAACAAACCATCTTGATATTGAGGCTTTAGAAGCATTAGAAGATGTGCTGAGTAACTATAAGGGTACAGTGATACTTGTTTCGCATGACAGATATTTAATTGAAAAAACTTCGTTGGATACTTTCTATATTTTATCTGACGGAAAACTTTCAAAAGTTTCTGATTATACGGAATATATCAAGAGAGCAGAGGAGAAGGCACGAAAATTGTGTAATCTTCTGTAAACAATATGCCTGGTAAGAATAAAATTTTACCAGGCTAATTTTATTTTTTAGAGTAAGATTAAAACAATGCTCAAACAAAATTTACCAACATATAAGCATGACTTTTTGACTTATGATCAGTGGTGTACGAAAGAATCACCACATTATATTTTTCATTATTTCGGAAATTCGGAAGCCGACAAGGATATCAGTTCAATAATTTATTGTCAGGAAAAGGCGTATAAGAGAATACTAGATTTCTTGAGTATTGAGTCTTCTGGTAAGAAGATTGAATATTATTTGTATCCTAATAAAGAAGTAAAAACAGCTCTTATGGGTGATGACTGGTATGCGCAATCGATCATTGATGAATTTAGAGTTCACATACTTTATACAAAGGATATAAAACCACTCGGCGAACATGAAGATACTCATCTTTTGTCACTACCGTGGGGGATTCCGATAGGTCTCTTCCAAGAAGGCCTAGCTGAATTTATGGTAGGACATGCTTGGGATGGTAAATCACATGGTTATTATGCTAGAGAAGGGTATTTGAACAATATGTACTTACCACTTAGTGAATATTTTGATCATCAAGCTTGGTTAGATACAGATGATACTAAACCACTTTACTATTATAGTTTAGCTGGTGCATTTACAGCTTATCTGATAAATAAATTCGGTAAAGATAAGTTTGAAGAGGTTTATAGAAGTCTAAAAAGAGGTGTGACGAAAAATGAGAATATAGAAAAGTTTGAGAAGGTTTATGAATCATTAGTGAAGATTGAGGAAGAATTTAAAGAAAGTTTACAAGTGTAAACTGTATCGAGGTAATTTCTATGAACAACCACATCCACCAACTCTTCAAAGCCGATCAAAGTGATCGGAAGAACAATGAAATCGGGATGAATTCAGTATTACTTTCAAGGAACGATAAGGACAGGAAAAAGTCTTTGATTAATATTTTAAAAGAGAATAAAGGTCTAACTGGAAGAGATTATTATTTTGCCGCTTTTATTTTTCATCATGGGCCGACTATTGGAGATTCGATTACTGCTACGAAGTTGTCAGAAAAAAGTTTTAAACTCGGTTATAAGAAAGCTCTGAAGTTTTACGCTTTATGTCTTGATAGATTATTGATCAAACAGGGAAAGAAACAAAAATTTGGTACTCAATATTGGAAAAAGAATCCAAAGAGTAAATGGCAGTTAATGCCTTATGATAAGAAAACTACTGACGAAGAAAGGAAAAAATACAATGTTGCGCCATTTTATGAGCTTGTAAAACATGTTGAACAGTTAAATGAAAAAGTTTTATGTATTAAAAAGTGATTGACCGTAGTTGTCATCTGGATAAACGGTGTTAGAAGTGCTAGATTTACAAAATAATTGATATTCAAACAACCAAAAAACAAAACTCAGCGAATGTAGGATTTGAAGAAAGGATAAAGAAAAACCTAAAAAGTATTGGATTTGAGATAAAATAATATGAAGTTAATGTATATAGATGAATCTGGAGATACCGCACCAATTTCCCAGAAAGGAAAGCGGTTTCTGGTATTGACGGGTTCTATTATTGACGATAAAGATCGTGTTGGGATTGAAACTAATCTACGAGCTATAAAGAAAAAATATTTTCAAGACGAGGATGTTGAAATCAAATCAAACTTTTTGAGATATGCTAATCCAGACGTTACACCGAGTTCACCTCTCAAGCTTCATGATCGAGAACAATATAACAAACTTGAGGCTGACATTACCAAGTTTCTTCAGGGTATTCCTGCAACAGTAATCTCAATTGTAATAGACAAACCGGCTTATTGGGAACAATACCCATCGCAAAATCCGTACGAAATAGCATATCTGTATCTTTTGGAGCGATATCAAATGTACTTGAAATCCAATGGTAGTCTTGGTATTTGTATTATTGATCCACGTGAAGGTCAAGTTGAAAAAACTTTTATTGGTGATTCTCTTGAGAAGATTCATCATGCGATGAGATGGCGAGATGGACAAATTACTCATAAGTGCCCGAATATTATTGAAAGATTACTATATTCAACTTCTGAAGGAACTATCGGTATTCAAATAGCTGATCTCTATTGTTACCCGATATTTCATGTTTTTGAATATAATAAAGGATTGAATGAATATTGGAGATTTTGTGATATTACCTTTAAAAAACTTGAGAAAGTTAACGGTAAATTAGATGGATTTGGTCTGAAGTTTTTCCCCGACAAATCAAAAAAGAGCCTCAAGTTATTTGAGACTCCCTTTTGATGGGCGCGATTGTCTCGCGACCAAGTTCAATATAGCAAATAAATGATTAAAAATCAATAAATGGACATAAACTGGGGATAACATCTATAAAATGACCAAAAATAAGGATAAAAAAGAAATAAAGATAACCCATGACGATCTCAAGTTCATCTATGGCGACGAATACGTTATACTTAACCCATGCAAACAACCCTAATAATCCTAGTTGTTCTCGTATCTATCGCGATAATTATTCAGTTAGTTGCCTTTTTTAGACAAAAGAAAGAGCCGGAGGATAAGAAAGATGGGGAAGGTTTGAATCTGATTCTTGAGCAAGTTAATGAACTTGGTCGCATTGTTGATCGTAGAGTAGGTGATCTTTCTAGAACAGTTGATAATAAAGTTGATGGTTTGACGAAGAGTGTTGATAATAAAATTCACGAATCATCAAGGAATATGCAGGAATCTATGAGAGCTCAACTTTCTGAATCCGCAAAACTTATAAAGGAAGTTACACAGGGATTGACTAAGCTTGATGAAACTAATAGGCAGGTGGTGTCATTCGCCGATCAGTTACAGAATTTGCAGGATATTCTGAAGAATCCTAAGCATCGTGGAATACTTGGTGAATATTACCTAGAGACTTTACTTAAAAATGTATTAGCGCCGGGACAATATCAGATGCAGTATGCTTTTAAGAACGGCGAAATTGTTGATGCTGTTGTTTTCGTAAAAGATAAAATTATTCCTGTAGATTCTAAATTCTCATTGGAAAATTACAATAAGCTTTCTGAGGAAAAAAATCCCGCGGAAAAAGAAAGATTGGAAAAAGATTTTGTAGGGGATTTGAAGATTCGTATTCAAGAGACGGCCAAGTATGTCAGACCTTCAGAAGGAACTATGGATTTTGCTTTTATGTTCATTCCACACGAAGCTATTTATTACGACCTCTTGGTAAATAAAATCGGTGCTATCACTGAAGAAACAGACAATCTGATTCAGCGCGCCGCTAATAAATACAAAGTTATTATCGTCTCACCGACCTCGTTCTTAGCTTATCTACAGACTGTCTTGCAAGGCTTAAAGGCTTTACAAATAGAAGAAACTGCTAAAGATATTATTAAGCGTGTTTCAGACTTGGGTACACATTTGAAGAAATATGAGGAATATCATGGTAAATTAGGTGCTTCATTAGCTACTGTGGTAAATCATTACAATATCGCTGGTAAGGAATTAAAAAAAGTAGATAAAGATGTGCTACGCATCACAGGTGACGCTCCTGGAATAGAGGTACCGATGATAGATAAGCCAGAAGAAGTGGGGGCGTAAATATGGTGAATTAGTATCAATTTACTGGAATAAGTTGATTAAAAAAAGGAACTGATTAAGGTTCCTTTTTGAATGATTTCTAAGAGCTTATTTTTTTGACCTCATTATTTTTGAGGTTCAATCTCTTCGGCTAAGGCTGGCTAATATCGTAATAACCTTTTGGATAAATGGTTATTGTTCCTATGAATTTCAATTGGAATGAGAAGGAACTATCAACATTGACCCATGGATAAGAGTCGTCAATTTTTATAGAACAGATAACGTTCTCGCATTTTTCCCATTTACCCACTCTTGATTTTTGTACAACAGTCCATTCATTCTCGATATATGCATTTGGACCGTTGATCCAAATCTTTTTTATTGGACCGTAATAGGTATTTCCATTTTCGTTTTTTTCAAAGAAACTACCACCAATGAGATCTGGGCGATTGTAGACTTCCTGCCATAATTCCCAACTAGATTTGTCTTCATTGTCTTTAATGATTGGTCTATTGATAATAAAATCTGGTGGCCCAGAGCAGTTATTTTTTATGTCTTTACCAAATCTGACGTCTGATAACATCTTTTGTATTAGAGGTTCATGTTTGGTACCTTTGGCACAAAATGGTCCATTTTCGCTTTGTATTACAAAACAGCATATACTGTGTAGTTCTTGGCCTTGTCTACATAGATTGTAAACTTGTCCACGAGTCAATATTACAGGTGGTTTATCTTTCATATTTTATTGAGCATTGGTTTTTCTTCTATCTAAATTACACTCATTTACTCGAATGTCAATGAGCAGTGGTAATGTGCACACACATATGGCGGTTTTCTCCATTCTAGGAGAAAACAGCCATATGTATGTGCACATTACTTCAATGTATTGCGAAAATCTAGAAATAATGTAGAATGGTTCTACTTATGGAATTTGCAGTTATACAAACAGGAGGCAAGCAATATACGGTCAAAAAGGGTGATATTGTCACCATTGAGAAGCTTTCTGGTGAACATAAAGAAGGCGACGTTGTGGTTTTTGATAAAGTCCTTCTAGTTGATAACGGTAAAGACGCTACTATTGGTACACCTTATATTGATAAAGCTGAAGTCAAAGGTACTATTACAGAAATTGGACATGCTCCGAAAGTTGTAGTTGTTCACTACAAGCAGAAGAGCCGATACTTCAAGAAAAACGGACATAAACAGCCTTTCTTTAAGGTTAGGATTGATTCGCTTAAATAATTCGTTTACGTGACGACTAATTTTACAGACTAATTTTCTTATTGTCGTTTTTGTGTATACTACTTAATAGGTAAAAATTGTTTGGTAGCATGTATAACATATGCTGCTTTTGACAATAAAATAGATAGGAGGTTATATGAATAGGAATTTTGTTTTTAGAATGGTATTAGTTTTAGTTATTGGTGTTGTATCGTCTCAGAATGTAGATAGTCAGACTTCAAAAATCAGGTATACTGTGACCGATCTTGGTACGCTTGGTGGTGATTCGGGGACAATTGCTAGAGGTATAAATGATTCTGGTCAAATAGTTGGCGGGTCATGCTTAGGCGAATCTGTTATTCACGCGTATCTGTATGCCAATAGTTCTATGAAAGACATAGGAACTTTTGGAGGTACTTATGGAGTTGGAAATGATATTAATGTTTTTGGTGATGTGGTCGGAATGGCAAATATTACCGACGATTTATCTTCACACGCTTTTCTATATTCGAATGGAAGAATAGAAGATATTGGATCGAATATAGAACCCTATGCGATAAATATTCACAAACAGATCGCTTGTACTGCTTACTATGCCGACTACAATCATGCCTCAATATACGAGAATGGTATTTTAAAAGACATTGGTACATTGGGTGGTAAATCTAGTGGCGCATTTAGTATCAATGATTTCGGCGATATAGTCGGAATTTCAAATATTAAAGGTCAAAACGATGGTCATGCTTTTCTCTATTCCGGTCACTCCATGAAAGATTTGAACACTTTAGGTGGAATGTACAGTGCTGCTTATAAGATTAACAACAATGGTGATATTGTTGGTAATTCAACACTGAAAGGTGATACAGTTGCGCACGCTTTTCTGTATTCAAACGGAGCAATGGCCGACTTGGGTAGTCTAAGCAAGTATTCTTCAATTGCCTATGGAATTAATCTGACAGGTCAAATAGTTGGTCAAGCATTGATTGATCCCAGTCAAGGAATTACTCATGGTTTCTTGTATTCTAATGGAGTAATGGAAGATCTGAATAATTTAATCTTTCAGAACTCTGATTGGACAATAGAAATAGCAATATCAATTAATAACAAAGGTCAGATCGTTGGTTATGGTAGTCATGGGCAGTATCCACAAAGAGCATTTCTGCTCTCTCCGTTTTCAATAGATGTTATTGAAAAACAACCGGAGTTGCCGAAGTACGGGGAGCTACCGGTAAAAGAATCTGGGAAAGATAGTTTGATAGTAATTACGCATGGGTGGAATCCAGATACGACATGGTTAGATACTATGACTAATAATATCCGAACCTATTTGATGAAGTACGGCCGTGCAAATTGGCAAGTAGCTTCATATAAATGGATTGATAACGCTACGACGGGTATTTTACCGTCTGCTGCTCAAAAGGCCTTGGAGAATGGTAAACAAGAAGGGATATGGCTAGGGAATAGTATTGGTACAGGAAGTTGGAAACATATTCACCTTATTGCTCATAGTGCAGGATCGGGTTTGATCCAACTGGCTTCAGAGAGAATTAAATCTATATCACCTAACACAGTTGTTCATTGTACATTCTTAGACGCCTTTGTAGGTTTTGATTATTCTGGCGTAGATCGTTATGGTAAGGGAACTGATTGGTCAGATAGTTATTTTTCGCGTGACAGCAAGACTCATGTTGGTGGGTTATTCACTGCAGGAAACTATACTGAGAGTATGTTAACGCATGCATACAATGTTGATGTAACTTCACTTGATCCTAATAAGATTATTGGTACGAAATTTCGTTCTTCAACAACAGGGTTGATGGAGTCATGTATTAAAACTGTAACATCGCATGGTTGGCCTGTTACATTTTATCAGAACACTATTATGAGTACTGTAACGCCAGATTACGAAGGTTTCGGTTTTCCTTTAAGTAAAGAAGGTGAAAATTGGAATTATGCAATAAGTCATTACATATCAGGGAATGTGACAGCTAAAATGTTAGGCACTCCTGATCCTACATGTATTACGGATATTCGAATTACACCTCCGTCGTACTTAAATACTGTGCCAGATTTCACTCAACTTCCAGTAGTTGAGAGTGTTACAGGTACGATTCAGAAGTACGTTGATCATCTCAATCTATTATCTGGATCGTCGGTCTGGCTTGCAACAGTAATTACTCCTACGAATCCGGTAAATATTATGTCTTTTGATGTTCAATTTAAGAGTAATGCTGGATCACAAGGTTTGTTGACAGTTCTGTGGGATGAAAATAAAATCGGAACAGTAGATGAACGAGTGGTTGGATCTATAACTCAACATCTTTCATTGAGATTTCCAAACGCTGTAGCTAATAGTGCGCACGTGCTTGTATTTCAACTTGATCCATTCACAAATATACAAACAAAAGTAACACTAACTAAAGTTGCTTTCAATCAAGTCGGAACAAGTCAACCATTCTTTTTGACAGTTATGACAGGTGCAACAAAAAATGAGTTGCCTGTCTATACATTGATAGGACAGGCAGGCTTCGAATATACTGTACAGTCCTCAACAAATCTTGTTGATTGGCAGGATATTGCAATACTTGCAAATACGAATGGTGTTGTATATTTCTTTGATCAAAATGCGGTCAAACATCCTACAAGATTCTATCGCGGGATTGCATCGTATTGATTGGTAAGAGTTTATTTAGTCACAGGGCTTGTTTTTATGACAGGCCCTTTTTTAATCATTAATCCACGCAACGAAAGGATATAACATTCCTAAAATACCAATGATAACGAGAAGATTTGTGGTCAAGGAATATTCTTTTGTTCGGGTAGTAGCAGTAACAGCAAAAATTATTCCTACTATAGCAAAAAGAAAATAAGGAATTGTTTTTATTCTACCGGTAAGTACTACAGATAAAACTGCAATAATATATGCAATCAAAGATAGAGAAATATTTTTATATTTTTTCATGACTATTGTATTTTACCACGAAAGAATGTTTGTTTAAACTTCAATAAAGGGTATTCATATCGCGAGGTAGAGCCTCGCCCAAAGAACTCGCTTCGCTCGTTCTTCGTCGCGGCAGAGCCGCGGGGTATTTGAATCCCTTTCTTCCGACTTTGAACCCAGTGGCGATTTTGCTAAATCGTCGGACGCTGTGCATGTAACACACATGCACGCGCTCCTCAATGAGCACATTGACCTACTGGGTCGCTCGTCGGAATAAAACAATGAAAAAAGATGACAGAGATGTCATCTTTTAAGTATAACTATAACTACTAGTTTTGGTTGAGGTTTTCACTAAACTTGTTTTTCAAGAATCATTGTTTATGATATTTTCCAAAGCTTTTTTAAGTACTTCACTAAGGTCGGTTTTCATCTCATGAACTAGCAGATTCTCTTTTATAATTTTTTCACCAAGAATCCTTTTGCATTCATCAGCAACCGCCTTGCTGTATTTTTCTTCAACGTGTTTAATCCAATCGCTTAATGGTTGATATATACACTTAGTCATATCAACTGTTACTTTTAATGTGCTCATGCTATTCCTTTCTTTTTCTTTTAGAAGAATAACATACTACCTCCTATTCTCAAGGGCATTTTTGATCGTCTCGCTATCTGCATATTCAAGCTCTGCTCCTGTTGAAAGACCACGACCAAGTGTACTTATTTTGATTGATTGAACCTTCAGATTCTCGGTAAGCTTACCTTCAGTACTGCTGTCACTTTTTTTATTCTCTATTATCTTCCAAATAGCTTCCTTCACTATATTAGTTGTGTGTTCACCATCAGGAGTTGTATTTAATGAAAGGATAATTTCTTTAAGATTCTTACTTTTAGGTTCTTTAGAAGCATTTATATATTGAAGTAATTTCTCTAATCTAATTCTTTTTTCAGGCTCTTTATCAAGTATCGGTACAGTGCCACCAAGAACAAAGTAAAGACCACGATAGGTACCAGATTTTTCTATAGATTCAAAGTCAGAATCACGAGCGACTACCATCAAAATAGACTGATCACGAGAAATATCTGAACAAATTGAACAGAGATTGCCAGTTGTTTTTGAATGATTCAATGTAGTCGCATGATCCTGTTGGATTGTCTGTTGAATCGGAGATTTGAAATTGGAAGAATTTATAAAGAAACGATGACATTTTTCACATTCAAAAGTTAATTTTCTAACATCTTCAACCAGTTGAGTAAATTCTTTAATAGAAGCTGATGATTTATTAAGTAAGTAATATACAAAACGCTTGGCTTGACGAGGACCAATGCCTGGAAAATGGGCAAAAATTTCTTCAAGTCGATGAAGGGAATCCATAGGGGTATTTTTAATCTACTTTTTCAAAATCACCAAACTCTGCTTTATCAATACTCATGAATGTAGTCTTCTTACTATCAAAGAATAGTTTGACCATACCAGTAGGACCGTTTCTGTGTTTTTCAATAAGGATTTCAGCTTCTTCTTTTTTACCGCCAACATCTTGATCAGCTTCACGGTGAATGAACATAACAACGTCGGCATCCTGTTCAATGGAACCAGAGTCACGCAAGTCAGAAAGGCGAGGTTTACCACCACGTTGTTCAACGGCACGAGATAACTGTGAAAGTGCTAGAACAGGGACTTCTAATTCACGAGCGAGATTCTTTAATGAGCGGGAAATCTCTGTAACTTGCTGAACAAGGTTATCGTTATACTTAGTGCTGGTTGGTAACATCAATTGGAGGTAGTCAACAACGATAAGACCAAGACCTTTTTCATTTTTTAGACGACGAGCTACAGCGCGCATTTTCAAAATGTTATTGCCAGGAGAGTCGTCAATGTAAATAGGAGCATCAGAAAGACGACTGATAGCATCACCGATTGATTTGAAATCTTGTTCTACAGAAAGATTATGACCGGTGCGGATCTTCCATGAATCAACTTGAGATTCGGCTGAAAGCATACGATCTACAAGTTGTTGGGAGCTCATTTCAAGAGAAAAAATAGCAACAGGAATTTTGTAATTGACTGATGCTTTACGGGCAATATCCAAAGCTAGGGAAGTTTTTCCCATGGAAGGACGAGCGGCTAGAATGATAAGATCGGATTTTTGGAAACCTGAAAGTTTATTATCCAATTCTACGAAACCTGTTGGTACTCCACGTAATTCATTTTTTGTTTTATGTAAATGATCAAGACGTTCCCATGCTTCGTGCAGAGTATCTTTTAAATGTACAAATTTATGAGAACCGGTTTTATTTGTCACACCGTAAAGAGCTTTCTCAGCTTTTTCTAGAATATCTTGTAGTTCGGTTTCTTCTTCGTAACCAAGACTCATGATTTGTTCTGCCGCACGTAGAAGTTCACGCATGCCATGCTTCTTTTCTACAATCTCCGCATAGTGACTGGCATTTGTTGAAGAAGGAACAGTGTTTATAAGTTCTGTAAGAAAAGCCATGCCGCCAGTTTGTTCCAATTGTTCTTTTTCTTTAAGACGTGCAGAGACTGTAAGAATATCTATAGGAGAACCTTTCGTGTGTAATTCAAAAAGCGTTGACCAAATCATGCGATGTAGATTTGAATAAAAAGATTGTTCGTTCACAATGTCTGCAATATCATGCATAGCTTCTCCGCGCATCATAATAGATCCGAGAAGAGCTTTTTCTGCTTCCAAACTATGTGGAGGTATTTTTAAATCTCTAGTTTTAAAATATGGGGAAGTAGTATCCATAAGATATTTTTTTAGTACAGCTCATTGTATCATGCAAAAATATTTTGCAAACTTGAAATACAATCGCGTAACAGTGGAAAAGGTGTGGATTAGAGGCGAGGCCTCGAGGCGAGGCCTCGACCCAGTAGGTGATTCTGCTGAATCAGGCTTCG
The DNA here is from genome assembly GCA_041662725.1 of Minisyncoccota bacterium. Taxonomy (GTDB): domain Bacteria; phylum Patescibacteriota; class Minisyncoccia; order Phycocordibacterales; family PALSA-1337; genus C7867-002. The sequence goes on along the minus strand of JBAZRX010000005.1, from coordinate 31,963 downwards.
CCTCTAAAATTATGCTATTCTAGAGGCGAGGCCCGACCCAGTAGGTGATTCTGCTGAATCAGGCTTCGCCTCTATGATATACAAATACATCTTAAAACCAGTATTTTTTCTTTTTAATCCCGAGCATGTCCATGATTTTATGACTAAAGTCGGTGCCATACTCGGTAATTTTTCATTGACGAGGTGGGTTATAGGATTATTTTATGGATATAACGGAAAAGATATATCAAAAACAGTTGATGGAATAAAATATAGCACACCTTTTCTTTTGTCAGCTGGTTTTGATTACAATGGTCATTTAATGAATATATTGCCTTATATTGGTATGGGAGGTGAAGAAGTTGGTTCAATTACAGCGGAGCCGTGTGAAGGTAATTCTAAACCTAGGCTTACAAGATTACCTAAATCAAAGAGTATTATTGTGAATAAAGGTCTCAGGAATGATGGTGTTGATGTGATTATAGCGAGATTGAAAAGAGGCGAAGCCTCGAGGCGAGACCTCGAGGCCTCGCCTCGAGGTCGAATCGGAATCTCGATTGCTAGGACGAATTGCGAGGAATCGTGTTCTATTGAAGCGGGAATAGAGGATTATGTATACTCATTCAAACGTCTTAATGAAGAAAATGTTGGTGATTATTATACGATCAACATTTCTTGCCCAAATGCTTTTGGTGGTGAAGCTTTTACTACACCAGAATTGCTTAATAGACTTTTATTTGCTTTAAGGAAAATTCCATGTACAAAACCGATTTATGTAAAAATGCCTATCAATTTATTATGGACTGAGTTTGATGCATTGTTGAAAATTATTGATTCTCATGGATTGAATGGTGTTGTCATAGGTAACTTAAATAAAAATTACGAAGATCTTGAATATCGTGACGAAGCTCCGAATGATTACAGGGGAGGATTATCAGGAAAACCTTGTGCAAAATTATCTACTGAACTTATAAGAAAAACAAAACAAGCTTATAGTTCGCGGTTCACTATTATTGGTGTTGGCGGTGTAATGTCACCAGAGACGGCTATGGAAAAATTTGAAGCTGGGGCTGATCTAGTCCAATTGATTACAGGAATGATCTATGAAGGGCCAGGTCTAATAAAAAGGTTGTGCATGGCTTACGGAGCTTTATGTAAGTAAGCTTAAGTTCTTGGTTTGGTTCTTGATGGAGAGAGGCATTGTCATTCCTGTACCACTTCACTTGAGTGAAGTAGTATAAAAATGATATGTCCTCTTCACACCTTATCTATTTAATGTATGTTTATATTTTTTGGAAAAAATAAAACACCGAGAAAAATCTCGGTGTTTGTGAAAATAATTACAAATCTTATAGATTATAAGATCTCGGCTGCCAATTCTGCTAATTCTGAACGTTCGCCCGTGATGAGATTGACGTGAGCATGAATACCTCTACCCCTAAACCTTGATATTACATGGACAAAACCATTCGAATTTTCATCCAGATATTTATCATCGACTTGTGTTGGATCTCCAGTTAAAATAACTTTTGAACCTTGTCCTGCTCTGGTAACGAGTGTTTTAACAACTTCTGGCTTGTAGTTTTGAACATCATCCAATACTATCACTGTATCATTGAATGTAGCGCCACGCACATGAGTTGCTGATAATATTCTGATTCTACCGTTTCCGGTTTGACTGTTTAAGGATACGGTTTTATCCTTTGAAAAAATCAATTGAAGACAAATTAGTGCTGGTTCTGCCCACGGTGCAATTTTTTCTTCCATTGTACCTGGCAGGAAACCAACTTCCGGACCGACTTCAACAGTTGGGCGGAAAATTATCATGTTCATTTCTGCTTCTGGTATTACTTTGTTTTCAATATTTCTTTCAATATTTCTTTTATGTCTATTCATAATATCCCAACCTGCGAGCATGGCCATAAGACTTTTGCCTGTACCAGCTGTGCCAGATATCGTGATGATACTAATGTCTGGATCGTGAATAAATTCATATGCAAACGCTTGTTCATCATTCCTGGGATGTATTTGTTCAACCCTATCTTTACCCTTGCCCCTATCAATATAGTTTTGAGGTTTTAAGATTTTGCGTAACAAACCATCTTTTTTGTTATATATGGCCAGAATGTATTTGTCATGAGCATCGTTATTCAAACGAAGACATGCGTTTGGGAGCAACGCACTCGCAACATCACTTGATATATTCGCTTCACCCAATGTGATCATATTGTTATGATCTGGATCAAATGCGATGCTGAAAACATTATCAGGAACATCAATATCAATTATAGATGTCTCTTTTGCGATATTTCCAGGGATTTTACTCGTCCGGTAATCTTGGGCCTTAACCTTTTGACCTTTGGCAATAATACGCATGGAAATATCTTTACTAACCAGAATTACTTCTGCGTTCTTATTTTTCTTCGCAATTTCTTTGGCTGTTAGTATTATGATATTGTCAGGTTTTTTCGGATCAAAACCTTTTGGAAGGGTGTTCTCTAAAAATTCACCATCCGGATCGATTTTTAAGATTCCTCCTTTGGGAGTTGGTATGCCCAATGTCGGATCGTTATCGCCAATCAACTCATTGAGACATTGTATGACTGCTTTGGCACTTTCGCCTTTGGATGAACTATTTTTCAGTCCATCCAATTCACTAAGTACGATAAGAGGAATAATAACAATGTTATCTCCAAATGCTTCGGGGGCATTTTTATCGTGCATGAGGACACTTGTATCCAAAACAAATATTTTAGTCTTCTTTTGTTCACTCATACTTTATTCTTTCTATTTAGTTGTTCAAAGTCCATTTAGACATCTGGTATAACAGTACTCTTTGCTAATAAAAAGACTATATTGCAAAAATATGCTTTTGGGTTGTAATTTACTTAAATTCAAGGACTAATCGCGAGTTTAATGATCAATTACAAACATACATTGCAAGCAACACATCCAACATCTTTCTGTGGTAAAATGTCTACGTAAATACTAGTCTTATAAATAATTATATTTATGAAAAAAATACGCATAGCAATAAATGGTTTTGGACGCATTGGCAGGGCATTTTTAAAAGTTGTGAGAGAGCGCAACGAATTAGAAGTGGTGGCTATAAATGATCTTGGTGATATAAAGAATTTTGCGTATTTATTGAAATACGATACCGCTTATGGGGTTAGTCCTTTTGACGTTTCTGTAAATGAAAAAAATAATTCGCTGGTTGTTGACGGTCAAGAAATTCAATTTATCAGTGAAAAAGACCCAGCACAACTTCCGTGGAAAAGTCTTGGTGTAGATGTTGTAATTGAAGCTTCAGGACATTACACTACCAGCGAAAAAGCTCAAGCTCATATTACAGCTGGTGCAAAAAGGGTAGTTGTAACAGCGCCTCTCAAAGATTCGGCCGATTCTACAGTGAAAGGTGAGACTGTTCTTATGGCCATGAATGAAAATAAACTTGAATCTTGTCATATTTCTTCTAATGCTTCTTGCACAACAAATGCTGGTAGTCCACTTATTGCTATTCTTGACGAATCTATAGGTATTGAAAAAGCTTTATTAAATACAGTCCATGCTTATACCGCTAGTCAGGGTATTGTTGATGGTCCTAATAAAAAAGATTTTCGTGAAGGTCGTGCGGCCGCGCAGAATATCGTTCCTTCCACCACAGGAGCGGCTATTGCTGTTACCAAAGTTGCTACACAACTCGCTGGCAAATTTGACGGTATTGCCATTCGTGTACCGGTTGTTACAGGTTCAATAGTAGATATTACTTTTATTGCCAAACGTGATACTTCTGTAGAAGAGATTAATTCTATTCTCAAGAAAGCCGCAGGTACTCCTCGTTGGAATGGTATCTTCACTGTTACTGAAGAAGAACTGGTTTCTCATGATATTGTCGGCAATCGTCATGCTTCTATTGCAGACCTCGCTTTCACTAGAGTTGTTGGAGGTAATTTGGTCAAAGTTTTGGCTTGGTATGATAACGAGATGGGGTATGTTTATACACTCGTTGAGCATGTTATCAAAGCAGGAAGATTGATATAATATAAGTTCTAAGCACTATTTAAAAAAATTAATAACACCATGAATAAGATAAATACAAATCGCGGCTTCACTCTCATTGAGCTCCTGGTGGTTATTTCTCTTATAGGCACATTATCTACGATAGTATTAGCCGCTTTGGGCGGGACAAGAGAAAAGGCAAATGATGCTAAGAAAGCTGTTGAAGTCCGTTCTGTAGATACGGCGCTTAAGATGTTTTCAATGAATAATAATGGTACAGCGCCAGGAAATTATAATGTAAATGGATCTTTTAATGAAGGCGGAGGGGGTAATGTTCCAGCTGCTGAAGGTACACCGGCATATAATAAAAGCATGGGTGAATTGGTAACTGCTGGACTTTTGCCGACTGTACCGAGATCTTCTGATAATTCATACTCCTATTTTGATTATGGTGGTTCAGAAGGGCAAGGTGCCACTTTCTTTGTAACTTGGAACGGGGTTTGTGGTTCTTCCTTTAAAGGTTCTGATGGAATAACTTACGGTACCGTTACTGGCGCTGATGGTAATTGTTGGCTTGATCGTAATCTAGGAGCGACACGAGTTGCTACTTTATCGAATGATACTTCCTCATACGGTTGGTTATATCAATGGGGAAGGCCACGTGATGGTCATCAAATTACTACAAGCGGTACTATTTCTACAAAAAGTACGGGGGATGTTCCAGGTCATGCGAACTTTATAACTTCTTCCGCTTCTCCCTTTGATTGGCGTGATCCACAGAATCATGTTCTTTGGCAAGGTGCGAATGGTGTAAATAATCCTTGTCCAAGTGGTTTTCGTTTGCCAACATGGACAGAATGGGCAGCACTCGTTTCAGCTGCGAATATTACAAATGGTACTACAGCTTTCAATTCTACACTAAAGATTCCGCTGGCTGGCTATCGCTCTGTACAAACTGCTAACCTTACCTTTGGAGGGTCTATTGGTTATTATTGGTCAAGTACTCAATCAGGTACAGGTGCACGTACTCTTTACATTGAGCCTGGATGGGTGAATCCTGTTGCTGCTTATAGTCATGGGGCTGGTATGCCGGTTCGTTGTATTAAAAATTGATCGGTGTAAGTTCTAAGCACTATTTAAAAAAATTAATAACGCCATGAATAAGACAAATACAAATCGTGGCTTCACTCTCATTGAGCTCCTGGTGGTTATTTCTCTTATAGGCACATTATCTACGATAGTATTAGCCGCTTTGGGTGGGACAAGAGAAAAGGCAAATGATGCTAAGAAAGCCGCTGAAGTCCGCTCGGTAGGTACAGCACTTAAGATATTTTCAATGAATAATAATGGTACAGCGCCAGGAAATTATTTAAGTTCCGCTGGAACTTTTAGTAGCACCAATCTCGATCCAGCTTCAGCTATGCCAGCAAAAGAAGGTTATTCAACTGCTAGTACACAAGCATATAATAAAAGTATGGATGAATTAGTAGATGCTGGAATCTTATCAACCAGACCGAAATCTTCTGATAATTCATACTCCTATTTTGATTATGGCGGTCCAGATGGACAAGGAGCTGCTTTCTTTGTAAGTCAGAATGGAATTTGCGGTTTTTCTTTTACAGGTTCTGACGGAGTAACTTACGGTACCGTTACTGGCGCTGATGGTAAATGTTGGCTTGATCGTAATCTAGGAGCAACACAGGTTGCTGTTTCATCAACTGATACTGCTTCATATGGTTGGTCATATCAATGGGGAAGGCCACGTGATGGCCACCAAATTCCTACAAGCGGTACTATTGCTACAAAAAGTACTGGGGATGTTCCAGGTCATGCGAACTTTATAACTTCTTCCGCTTCTCCCTTTGATTGGCGTGATCCGCAGAATCATGTTCTTTGGCAAGGTGCGAATGGTGTAAATAATCCTTGTCCAAGTGGTTTTCGTCTACCAACACAGACAGAATGGTTAGCACTTATTTCAGCCGCGAATATTACGAATAGTTCTACTGCTTTTAGTTCTACACTAAAGATTCCGCTGGCTGGTTACCGTACACAAAGTGGTACAGTTGCTTATCGAGGAACTCAAGGTCGTTACTGGTCAAGTAGTCAATTAGATACAGGCTCCTACTATGTCGATATTAGGTCGACTGGTGTGTGGCCTGATGGTGGTACTAGTCATGCGGTTGGTCTGTCAGTTCGTTGTATTAAAAATTGATCGGTGTAAAAAATAAAGGGTATTCATACCGCGAGGCAGAGCCGCGAGGTATTTGAATCCCTTTTTTCTGACTGCGTTCGGACGCTGTGCATGTAAAACACATGCACGCGCTCCTCAATAAGCATATTGACCTACTGGGTCACTTGTCAGAATAAAACCGTATGAAATTTTAATTCATACGGTTTTTAAATTTTAATGGAATTGTTCTACGCAAGAGCTTCCATTAAAGCTTTGCAATAATTCAACGCTCTCTCCGTTGACAAAAATCCAGGATAAGGATTTTCTATCATGTCGGATGGATCTTCTATGGGATAGAAGTATCCTGAATAGTTTTTAATCTCTGTAATTCCGTCTAAAAGTCTATTTGAAAGACTTTTTACTTGTTCTCGAGCCGCTCTTTCAGCTTTTATATCGGCTGGGTTACCACAGAGATCTGAACCTTTATTATCAGTTTCCCACTGATCGAAATGTTGCTGTCGTTTTGTGAGTTGTTCCATAATTCTCGGGACAAACTCCTTCACAAGTTCGCTGACCTGCTCTGAAATTTTATCACGTTCATCTTCCATTTTTTTGGTTTGAAACGTGATGTGTGCCCAAAGAATACAAAAACTGTATTTCTTTCTGAAAACTCGGCGAAATTGATTCGCACGAGCCACGGCTTGTTGGACATACTTTTCTTTGGCCTCATTCCAAATGTTTTCTAGGGAATTTTTCATAGGTCTTAATCTAGGTTAATCTATATTTAGATTACAATATTATTATATATAAGTCAAATTGTGTGAACTGAATTCTTATTCTAAATGCACTTTATCTCGCGGTATAAATAGTCTTTATTTACACATTTATTCAACTTAAGAACCGAAAAACCTCTTTTGCAATTGATTTTAATCTTGCTATGATTGAAGCATATGAAACCAACTATCATTCTCGCCGCAGATCATGCGGGCTTTGCTCTCAAAGAAATTATTAAAAAACTTTTGGAAAGTAAGAGTTACTCTATATTAGATGTTGGTGCACATGAATTGGTGCCAGAGGATGATTTTCCTGTCTATATGATAGCTGCGGCTATGAAAGTTGCGGAAGATATTGAAGGTAATACCAAAGCGATAATCTTCGGTGGTTCAGGACAAGGTGAAGCAATGGTGGCGAATAGATTTCCAGGAGTTAGAGCAGTGGTTTGGTATGGTGATAGAGTATCAAAAATTGATCCAAAATTAGGTATTGTAAGACTCTCTCGTGAGCATAATGATGCAAATATTCTCTCAATCGGTGCAAGATTTGTCGATGAAGAAGAGGCTAAGAAAGCTGTGGAAACTTGGTTGGAAACATCTTTCAGTAGTGAAGAGAAATATAAAAGGAGAAATGAAGAGATTGATAATATTGAGTAATTATGAGAAATAAAGATATAGATAAAGTTTTTACTGGATTTACTCTTATTGAACTTTTGGTAGTGATTTCAATTATCTCTACTTTGTCTAGCATTGTTCTTGCTTCATTAAGTAGTGCCAGAGATAAATCTAAAATAGCTGCTGGACAGACATTTGATTCTCACACATATCAAGCTTTTAGTGCAGAAGCTGTTGGTATTTGGAATTTTGATGAAGGGACTGGGAATACTACATTAAATTTAGCAACAGGGAATATGGAGACAATTTCTGGAGTTACTTGGGTCGATGGAATAAAGGGTAAGGCTTTGAATTTTGATGGTACAACCGACGGGTATGTAGATATTGCTGATATAGGTGTATTACCAGCTTTTACTCTTACTGCTTGGGTTTATAATGTAGAAGGCGGAGATAGTCAGCATTCAATATTAAATAGTTTTTGGGAAATAATTGGTAAAAATATTTGTTATTATTCGTATTGTTTTGGACCTTCATGTCAATATATAGAATCACCTGATCATTATTGGAGATGTAGTACAGATGGTTCTATTTCTTATAATAAGTGGACACATATAGCTACAACTTGGAATGGATCTGTTATAAGTCATTATGTAAATGGAAAACTTGTATGGAAAGGCCAAACCGCTTCATCTGGAACTAGTCAACCTTTTTATTTAATTGCTGGTTATGCTGGTAGGAAATTCAAAGGCATATTAGACGAAATTCGTGTTTACAATCAATCGCTTCAAACAGCTAAAATTGAACAAATATATGCTGAAAGTTTACCGACTTATAAATTGGCTAATTCAACTATATGACTAAAAAAACAGAAATAATACCTGCGATACTTCCTAGAGATTTTAATGAACTTGAAGAAAAGTCTGAATTAGTTAAAGGTTTTGTAAAAACTGTGCAAGTTGATATTTGTGATGGACAATTTGTACCAAATGCTTCTTGGCCTTATAAAAAACAGGATAATGCTTTTGATAAATTAATAAAAGAAGAAGAAGGCCTACCTGGCTGGAAAGATTTGAATTATGAATTTGATCTTATGGTTAATAATCCATCAGAAGTTGTTGATCAGTGGGTAAGTGCTGGCGCCACACGAATAATTATTCATATAGAAGCAAGAGGAAATATTGCTGAAGCGATAGAGAAACTTCAAGGTTGTGTAGAAATTGGATTGGCTTTAAACATAGAAACGCCGATAGAATCTATTGAACCATATAAAGAGCATATAAATTTTATTCAATGTATGGGAATAGATCATATAGGTTTTCAAGGGCAAGAATTTGACGAAAAGGTAATAGAAAAAATTAAAGATATTAAGAAAGCATATCCAGATCTGCCAGTCTCAATTGATGGTGGTGTATCATTAGAAACAGCACCCTCACTTATTTCTGCTGGTGCAGATAGGTTAGTTATAGGCTCGGCGATATTCAATGCCGATAATGCTTTTGAAGCTATGCAGAGGTTTAAGGGATTGTAATTAGAATTGATTTTTAAATTGATTTGGCGCTGAACTCGGCAATATGTCCTTTTCCTGTGTCGAGAATGTTTGAGCGAGTATAAATTTCTTGGTAAAAAGCGAAACGAACTCGGAATCATTGCGTTATTATAGGCCAGGCCTCTGCGTCGGTGTGGAAGCCTGGCCTATAATAACGCAATGATTCCTGAGCTTTTTACCTAGAAATTTACCGAGCGAGTTTCGCAGACACAGGAAAAGGACATATTGCCGAGTTCAGCGCAGAGGCCTGGCCTCTAATAATAAACACGATGTGTTATAATTATCTCAATGGCTCTCACAGAAGAAAAAGTTATTCTGCTTGAAAAGAAAGCTACGGAAATTCGCCGATCTATAGTGGACATGCTTATTGAAGCGAAGTCTGGACATCTCGCTGGTTCACTTGGTATGGCTGATATTTTTACTTATTTATATTTTCATGCTTTGAAGCATGATCCAAAAAAGCCTGAATGGTTATATAGAGATAGACTTGTACTTTCTAATGGTCATATTTGTCCTGCACTTTATGCGACAATGGCACACGCAGGATATTTTCCATTATCTGAATTAAAAACACTTCGCAAGATGGGTTCACGTTTGCAGGGCCATCCTCATCGCGAATGGCTTCCGATGCTTGAGACATCTTCAGGTCCTTTGGGTTCAGGATTATCGCAAACTGTTGGTATGGCATTGGCTGATCGTATGGATTCAGGTAAATCATCAGGTAAGCAGTTTTTTTGCCTTATAAGTGACGGTGAGCTCAATGAAGGCAATTCTTGGGAGGCTATGATGTTGGCTGGCAAAGAAAAGCTACAGAATCTAACAGTGATAATAGATCGTAATAATATCCAGATTAGCGGTTTTACTGAAGATGTTATGCCGTTAAATCCACTTGTTGATAAATGGCGAGCATTCAATTGGCATATACAGGAAATAGATGGACATAATTTCTCTGATATTGATCGTGCAGTTTCGGAAGCTCGTTCAGTTTTTGATAAGCCATCAGTTATTATTGCTTACACTATTCCTTCAAAAGGAATTCCAGAATTTGAAAGAAAATTTGAATGGCACGGGAAAGTGCCGATGACTAAAGAAGAGATTGAAATAGCTAGAAAAAGAGTTGGAATAAACAATCATGCTTAATCCAGATCAAAAACTTAATAATAAAATCTTTGAAGCTGATATTGAACTTAAATCCATGCGTGCTGGATTCGGTGAAGGTCTTGTGATTGCAGGGCAAATGGATAAACAAGTTATTGCTTTGTCTGCAGATTTAACCGAATCGACAGGTTTGCAAGCTTTCAGGAATAAATTTCCAGAGAGGTTTATTGAAGTTGGTATCGCTGAACAAAATTTAGTTACAGTAGCTTCTGGTATGGCTGTTATGGGGAAGATACCTTTCATAGCTTCGTATGCAGTATTTAGTCCTGGAAGAAATTGGGAGCAAATAAGAACTACTATTTGTTATAACAATGTTCCAGTAAAAATTATCGGTACACACGCTGGTGTGAATGCTGGACCCGATGGAGGAAGTCACCAGGCGCTTGAAGATATTGCAATGATGAGATCACTTCCAAGAATGGTGGTTATTTCTCCTTGTGATGCTATTGAAGCTATGAAGGCTGTAATTGCTACAGCAAAGACTAAAGATCCGACGTATATTAGATTACCGCGCGAAAAAAGTCCTGTGATTACAACGGAGGATACACCTTTTAAAATAGGAAAAGCACAGATCGCCTCGAGGCCTCACCTCGAGGCCTCGCCTCGAGGCGAGGCCTCGGTGGGGATTATCGCTACAGGACCACTTCTTTATCATGCTTTAGTTGCTGCTAAGAAATTAGAAGAAGAAGGTAAGAAAGTTATTGTAATGAATCTTTCAACGATTAAGCCTCTAGATACGGATGCTATTATTAGTTTGGCACATGAGACACGAGGTATTGTTACAGTGGAAGAACATCAAATTGCTGGCGGTATGGGTTCGGCGGTGGCGGAATGCTTAGCGGCACATTTTCCAGTGCCTATAGAATTTGTGGGAGTTAAAGATCAATTTGGTCAATCTGGTCAAGCGGATGAACTTATAGAACATTACGAAATGGGGGAATCTCATATTCGTAAAGCGGTGGAGAGGGTGATGTTGAGAAAATAATCTCTGTGTGCGAGCATAATGAAATGTTCTTTTGTAACACTCGCAAGGTCGCCACATTCATTATTTAAGCAAAACCCCGCACACACTCATGTTCTAGAGCACGATCGGCCTTGCTCGAATAACGAAAGACTCGCAAGGCCGTCTATTCTGACAAGCGAAGACGCGTGAATGTGTTTACATTCACAGCGTCTGAGCGCTGTCAGAAAAAAGAGATTCTACTCTTTATTCTCGGCGTCGTGTCGTAGGTATGCAGATTATTATCTCCCCGACGCCTGCGAAATGCTCTAGAACATGAGTGTGGCGGGGTTTTGCTTAGAGATGGCGATCTTGCGAGTGTTACAAAAGAACATTTCATTATGCTCGCACAACAACTTGCATATTTAAATTAAAGAGTTACAATTATCCCAATGAATAAAATGATTACAAAGGTACTCGTCTCCAAACTTATTGCACTAGATGCAATTGAGTTTGTTTGGAGCCAGCCTCTGTAATTAATCCATCTCATTAATTACAGGAACAGGCTCCAAACAAAAGGAGCCTGTTTTCTTATCCTATCTGTAATTGTACAGTGTGGAATGGAAGAAAAAAGTACATTGATAGAATTGAGGTAATTATGAACGAAGTTGGAATTAATCAAGAAGGTCCGTATTTCACGGAATTCGAAGACGAAATCATTCAAAATCCTAGAGAGGGGCAAAGAGGTTGGTTTAATATTGATCAAGGTTTTGCTCGCGAGTTGAAGGTATTCAGAGGTGGTGTTTGGAGACCTAAACATGTGGCATTGGAACTGGCTGAAGTTTAACCTTATTACACAACCAAGGCCTTGAATGATTCTTCCTACATAAATCCGTAGCTTTCATGCAAATGACTACGGATTTTTTTATTTAGACAATTTAACAAAATCGCTACTTGGTTCGAAGTCGGAAGAAAGTGGTGCCTATTCTTGTGAATATTCATTTGAACAGTTATAGTAGAAGTATGTCAAAAGAACAACTTTTTAAGCTAGCTACGCCGTATAAACCCGCTGGTGACCAACCAAAGGCCATTTTGGCGTTAGTGGATGGCTTGAAAAAGAATATGGACCGCCAAACACTTCTAGGTGTAACTGGCTCCGGAAAGACCTTTACTATGGCTAATGTTATTGCCGCTTATAATAAACCAACATTGGTTATTGCACATAATAAAACATTGGCGGCTCAGCTGGCTCAAGAATACCGTGAATTTTTTCCTAATAATGCTGTTCATTATTTTGTTTCTTATTATGACTATTATCAGCCAGAAGCCTATATGCCAGTGACAGATACTTATATAGAAAAAGAAGCGATGATCAATGAAGAAATTGAAAGACTTCGCCATGCATCTACACAGGCGTTATTAACTAGGAAAGACGTAATCATTGTGGCTTCAGTATCTTGTATTTATGGCTTAGGAAGTCCTGAGGAGTATGAAAAAGTGAATTTGAAAATTAAAGAAGGAATGGAACTTTCACGTGCAGAATTGATTCGTAAACTGATTGATATTCATTTTGTGCGTACTACAGCAGATATTAATTCTGGACAATTTCGCGCGCTGGGAAATACTTTGGAAATAATGCCTGTCAGTGAAAAGACGATTTTTAGAATAGAATTTGACGGTGGGGTGATTAGTCATATTGTAGAATTGGATCCAGTTTCCAGAGCAGTTCGTAATGGAAACAGTCGTACGATTTATATTTTTCCAGCCAAGCATTTCATTAGCAGTGATGAACAAGGTAAAAAAGCTTTGGCTACAATTCAAGCAGAATTAGCTGATAGGTTAAAAGTGCTTGAAAAAGCAGGGAAGAATTTAGAAGCTGAACGTTTGAAAAGAAGGGTAAAATATGATCTTTCTATGATTCGCGAAATTGGTTATACGAATGGTATTGAAAATTATTCCAGACATTTCTCAGGAAAAATGCCGGGGGAACCACCAGATAGTCTACTTTCATACTTTCCGTCAATTATCAAAGGATCTGAAAAGATTCCGGATTTTCTTACGATTGTTGATGAATCACATGTAACAATCCCACAACTTAATGGGATGTTTGCTGGAGATGCTTCACGTAAAGAAACTTTAGTTGAACACGGATTTCGATTACCATCAGCTAAAGATAATAGACCATTAAAATTTGATGAATTTTTGGAAAAGATTGGCCCGATGATCTATACTTCAGCAACTCCTTCAAAATATGAAAAGGAAACTAGTAAGCAAATAGTGGAACAAATTATTAGGCCAACAGGACTTATAGATCCGGAAATTATTGTGAAGCCGATCAAAGAAGGTAATAAAGGTGGTAAAAAAGATGCCAAGCAATATCGTGGTCAAATTTTTGATTTTATTGAAGAAGCAGAAAAGGCTATTAAGAAAGGTGGTCGTGTTCTAGCAACAACATTAACAAAGAAAATGGCGGAAGATTTAGCAGAGTTTTTGAAAGAAAAAGGAATTAAAGCTGAGTATCTTCATAGTGATATAAAAACCATGGAACGTATTGTTATTCTAACTGAATTTCGTAGAGGTAAGTATGAATGTTTAGTTGGTGTTAATTTACTTCGTGAAGGATTGGATTTGCCGGAAGTTACTTTAATAGGAATCTTGGATGCTGATAAAGAAGGATTCTTACGTTCGGAAACTTCTTTGGTTCAAACTATTGGTAGAGCGGCAAGAAATTCTGCGGGCAGAGTTATTTTATATGCAGATAATATTACAGGATCAATAGATAGAGCTATTAAAGAAACAGATCGACGTCGTATTATCCAGGAAACTTATAATAAAAAACACGGAATAACGCCACAGACGATCAAGAAACAAATTCATGATATTACAGATCATTTACGATCTGATCATGAAAAAGCTGTTGGGGAATTGATCAGAATAGATGAGGCTTTAGCCAAGACTGATCCAAAGCGTTTAATTCGTGAAAAAGAAGAAGCGATGGCTGTAGCAGTAAAAGAGCTTGATTTTGAAACAGCGGCCTTGATACGCGATGAACTTTTGGTACTTGCAAAAAAATTCGGTTTTGATCAGGATAGTCTCTTTTCCAAGAAGAAGCGTTAGTTAGACATTTATTTTGGCTAATATAGATATGTAAACAGGTGTTGTGTCTTAGTATATAACGGTTTAATTACAACAAAATATGTTATGCACACATGGGTACCTCTTGGCATATTGAAGTTTTATATTGTGTGATAAAATGTATATATGGCTCAGTCTATTAAAGAAGAAAAGATTCTAATTATTGAAGGTAATGTAACGTTCGGTGAACAAATATCGGATGCTCTCAAAAAAGATGGATATAAGAATATCTTATTGATACAGGATGGTACAGAAGGAATGAAATCTATATACGATACTTTACCAAACCTTATACTTTTAGATGTTACTCTTTCTGGACAAAGTGGTTATGATATTCTTGCTAAAAAACAATCAGAACCTCTTCTTGCCAAAATTCCAGTCTTTCTTTTGTCTACACAAGGATATCCTATTGTTATGAAAGATGTGCCACAGGGAAGTGTTGCAGAATTTATCATGTCTATACATGCCAATTCTGAAATTGTTGTTGATAAAGTAAATAAATATTTTGGACATGAAAAGAATACTCCAGAAAGTGATAAGCCTTCAGTAGATATAGCAAAAACAAAATTACTTTGGATAGAAGATGATCCTCTTATAGGTAAAATTTTAGGCAGGCAATTTACTTTTTCTAATTTTGATCTTTTCCACGCAAAAACTGGTGATGAGGCTATGGCGTATCTTCAATCAAATAAACCAGATGTTATCGTAGTGGATTTACTTTTGCCTGGTATGAGTGGTTTTGATGTTCTACAGAAGATTAAAGGGAATGCTGTTTTACGAGATATACCGAGAATGGTTCTCTCTAATCTTAGCAAAGCTTCAGATATGGAAAGGGCACGTGTTTTGGGTGCTAGAAAGTTTTTGGTAAAGTCCGCGACTTCGTTAGATCAGATTGTGATGGAAGTTAAGGGGATGGTGTAGGGGGGTAATTATTTAGCTTGATAAAGGATATTCATACCGCTGGACAAGTCTTGTATAGTTGTAAGAAAAAAGACGCCGTGTTAATGATGGGCGTCTTTTGATGTCAATTAGTTAAAATAGATCATTTTTTTGGTGGCTGCAAGACTTGGTGCATACTCCAGTAAAGCTGTTTCCAATTTTCTGATGTAAGCAAATTCTTCCTCAAAATGATCTCGAGAAAAAGCCATTTTAAATGTTG
>JBAZRX010000005.1:0-16476 GCA_041662725.1 Minisyncoccota bacterium | reverse complement strand
CTTCAGGAATTTTGTCTCCGTATATTTGTTTTGAAATAAAAGCTCTAATCGCTGTTTCTGGGTATCCCATCCAAAGACCATATTGATAGGGATCTAATTTTAGGCAGTTACAGAGTTTTGCCATAATTTCAGGATCTTTTGAAACGGCGTATTCTGCTACAGTTTTTCCACTTTTATTATTTTGTCGTCTCAGAAATGGAAGTTCAGCATTTTTAAAAGCTGTTTCAACTATTTCTGGTGTGTCATTCCAGCCAAATATACTAAATTCAGCCGCAGGTTTAAGATCTAATATTACTAGCACGAGCTGTGCTCTTTGTTCACTACCAGCATTAATAGATTCTATTACCTGACATCTATATTTCAGAGTACTGTCCATAAAAAACCTTGATTTTGATTTAAAATTACTTTAGCACTATATTTATTAAGGTGTCAAGAAGAAGAGATTGGAGAAATTAAAAGCCGCACTAATTTTTTAGATTAGTGCGGCAGTATCAAAGAGGGGGAAACGGTTCTTATTCTGTTCCATGATCGTCGTGAGACGATGGGATCCAATTACCCGTTTACAAGGACAAAGTCCTGACCTGGCTCTTCGATACAAAATGAACTACTTGGTGTCAATCCAACTATCTATGGAAACATTCTCGCTACCGATAATACGGCCAATGACAGAGGGGGTGATACAACGAACGAATTCGGCCAGATCTTCTTGCCTCTCACCGATCATTGAGGCGATTTTCGGTACTTCTCGCCGACGTTCTTCAAGGGTAGGAATTTTCTTTTCCTTAACCATCTTGAGTAATAACAGTTTGAGGGCGATACGTCCCATCGTTAATTCGTCAAGTTTATCTGACTGACAATGCATTCCGTTTTTCATAACTGATTTTTCATTGAACTATGTGTTAGAAGATGAACACATACACATCCTTATTCGCCATCTTTCGATGCAACGAACGACTTAATCATACGATTAAGAATCTGGTGATAATATAACATTATATAAGTTGTTTGTCAAAAGTATCGTTAAGTAATTATAAATCACAGTAACGTTTGATTTGTCTCTTAAATGTGAAAAATAGGGATTTGAAGCTTACAGCTTCAGTACAGTCTTCACATTCCTCCTCCTTATAGTCATCGGAATATGCTCAGACTTTTCAAATCCCTCCTCGCGACGCGAGCCAAGCAGTCGGCTCGCTAGTGGTATTTAATGTGCCCGCACTACGAAGCTCCCCGCCTTTTAGCGAGGAACGAAATAATCCATGTGCCTGCACTACGAAGCTCCCCGCCTTTTAGCGGGGAGCGAAGTAGTGCGCAGGGAGGGATTTGAACCCCCGTAGCCCATAGGGCGATGGATTTACAGTCCATTGCAATTGACCGCTCTGCCACCTGCGCATTTTCTATTTATGTACACCTTTTAGAGTGTTTAATGATTCTAATATGATTTGAAGACTTTCGCAAACTCTAAACTATCACTCTCTTCAAATGAGCCGGAATATGCACCGCTATTTCATAAGAAATAGTTTTGGCTAGAGAAGCCATTGATTGAATAGAGTTTTTATGTAAAGGATTGTTACTAATAACTACAACTGGAGTTCCGATTTTAACATCGATTACATTAGAAATATCTATACTTGTTATATTCATGCTGACACGGCCGATGATGGGGCAAGGGGTTTTATCTTGTCCAACTTCAATGATGCCAATATTAGAAAGTCTGCGATCTATACCTTCAAAGTAACCGACTGGAATGGTTGCAATAGTCATTTCATGTTCGGCCTTGAATGTATTATTGTAACCAACAGTTTTGCTTATCTGAAGTTTTTTTACACCAGTAATTATTGTTTTAACTTCCATTACTGGTCTTAAATCTAAATTTGGCGTGAAAGCATTTCCAGTAGTAAGTCCATAAAGTCCAATGCCTAATCTAGATATATTTGCGTCAATGTCATGTGTAAATCTATGACCGTCAGTTGCGCTGAGATGTAAATATTCTAATGTTGTAAATTCTTTCTTAAAATATTCAGCGATTCTATTCCAAATGTGAATTTGTCCTTCTGTAAATGAAAAATCATGATTATCAGAATCACATAAGTGAGAACATAGACCCTTAAGAACTAGAGATGTATTATGGCTTATGATATCTATGGCTTCTTTTATTTCTTCTTCAAGTAAACCTTGACGATGCATACCGGTATCTATTTTCAAGTGGATTGATATCGGCTTTTTAATTTCTTTAATTTGTTGTAATTGTTCAAGACTGGAAATGGTATAACTTACATTATGTAGTTTTGAATCTTGAATTGTTTCGGATCGAGTATATCCAATAATAAGAAGATGAGTTTTAATACCGTGAGAACGCATAACTACAGCTTCAAAATATGAATCAACGATGAAGAAGGGAATTGTTTTTAGTTTTTCATGCACCGAATATTTTTCAAGGATGGAAGCAATTTCAAGTAATCCGTGTCCATAGGCATTACTTTTCAAAACTGGTGCTATAACTCCACATGGAGCTATTTTTTTGAATTCATTTAGGTTATGAATAAGCCTGCTTTTGGATATTTCAACAGTTATTAATGGCTCATAGGGAAAACGCTTACGGGAAAGCCATGTAAGGAAGTTTATCATTGCTTCATTATACATATAAGGAGATGTCAATTACACCTTGACAAAATATAGATATATGCTATACTATCACAAGTTGGCTAAATAAAGCCATTTTTTAATTTAATTAAGTTCTTTTAAAACCACATATTGTCAGTTAAAACCAAGCAGACAGAATTTCGCGTGTGCGAAAGCGTGTGGTTGGTAAGGACTTAGGAAGGAAAAATATGAGAAAAAGCGTTGTATGGTCTTGTGTTTTGGTGCTTTCTTTGGTGTTAGGCGGGTTTTTAATAACTCGATTTAATACCAAAACAGCGCCGGAAACAAGTCAGATTTCTCAGGCAGTAAAACATCAAAAGAGTCAATCAGCCGACCGGAATCAGCTGAAGCTGAATTCTGGGGAGTTGACTACAAAGACAAATACAGGCCAACCTGTGACGGTTAGCGGCAAGGTTAGTGTAGTGTTCAAAGACTAATCGAAAAACCAAGTAAAAAACAGAAAAGAAAAACCAAAAAAAAATTACGGTAAACCAAGAAAACGGAAGAGAAGAAAAAACTATGAATAGTTTAAAGAAAATTGTTGGGATAGCTATTTTAGCTATCGTTATCCAAACAACATTAACCCAAGCCCAGGAAGTGCCGACGGTTTCGGTTGGAACTGGTGATGTGTCACCAGTTACTACAACTATGACCACAAGCTCTGGTGGTGGAGGTGGTGGCGGCTCTGCTGTTTCCATATCAACCATGTTTCCTGAAAGTCTCCCTCTACAAAGCATGGAGGCCCTGAAATCTTATCTACTAGAGACGGTGGATAGAATCCGAATTGACATCAACGGGGATGAAGTTGCCTCTAATTCGGGCATTGATATTCCTGTTAATCAGGATGCGCGAGGTGATGCAGAAGCACTGCTCAGATTAGTATCGCAAGCAAGAATAAGTTTTGAAACATATAACCCCGCGAAGCCGTTCTCTATCTTTGTCTCATTTGAGGCAAGCGTCAGGAGTGAAAATGGTAACGGTTATGGATATAGTCCATTTTCCGGTAAAGTAATAGTGAATGCTGTTAATGGAAAAGGTGGCTGGACACTACCAAACGATCTTAGCATTGAACTTAAAAGTTCGAGCTATTTCATATTTCCTGTATCCAGTACAATTACCAGCGCATACTTTCAAGAGAAAGATGCGAGTGGAAATACTCTCAGACATTTACAGATGAAAGTTGAAGGCGGTTTCCTCAACATACCGGTATATTGTGCCGGCAAAATAGGGGAAGTAGTCCTTTCGGGGAATTACTTCGGTAAATGGGTTACCCAGAAGTATGACCTTTCGGATGGCAAGGCCATGTTCAAAGAAATATTAGTTGCCGAAGAAGGAAGTTTGAAGGCATCAATAAGTGGGATAACCACTTTAGTTGATCCGACAAGCATTCAATTCCGCCCAGTGTTGGGCAAAGACATCAACCAGCTTTTCGTCATAAAGATGACAAAGCCTGGTGTGATTACAGAGGCAACAGCTATTCTTACCGGCAGTGGCTACACAGAGGAATCTTTGTGTGGTTGGATTCGGAAACAGGGCAGTGAGAAATGGGAAGGGTTCGGTACTTGGAGAAATTCCAAAGTGGATTTATCAGAAGGGGTGTACTACCTATTCTTTTATTTCATGGAAGTTCCATTTGGGAATAGCGGGAATAGCTCCGATGTGCCCCAGCCTTACTATGGTGAGAAGGGTTAGTAGTTCAAAATGACAAGTATGTGTGTCTCGTGAGACCGCAGTGTTTTATAACATTGCGGTCTTTTCGTTCCTCGAGGCGAGGCCTCGAGGCCTGATTCAGCAGACGATCCAGCAGGATCGCCACTGGGCTCACCTACTGGGTCGCCTCGAGAGGAGATTGCATTCGTCTATAATATAAGTTATAGTATAGGCCTATTAAAATCATACGAACATGTCACAGGATAAACTTATACAATTAAAGAATAAATCAACTGGTGAAGTCTATTGGTCTAGAAAGAACAGAAAGACCGTAGAAAAGAAGATAGAACTCAAGAAATACAGCGCTAAATTACGTAAGCATGTAGTTTTTAAGGAGGCGAAGAAGTAATTTTAATTTACATAGATTATATTTGATATAATCTATAGGTGAAAACATTTTTAAAAACCGAAGCGTGCGTTTTGAGGCGTAGAGGCTATTCTTTCCGCCAGATTTCAGAACGTGTAAATATCTCAAAAAGTACTGCTTCTTTATGGACCAGAGGTGTTGTTTTAAGTGAATTAGGTTTATATAGAATACGTAAAAATATTGAAAATGCTAATATTGTCAGCGGCGAAGTTCTCCATAAAAGAAAATTAGAACGTTTAGCTAAGGCTGATAGTGAAGCCGAACTATTACTTAGAGACTTTGCAAAAAGTAAAGTGGCTGAAGCTGTGATTCTTTCAATGCTTTACGAATGTGAAGGTGGAAAATCTGAACGTGGTATGCGTTTTGCGAATTCTGATACAAATTTAGTTAGTCTTTTTCTTGCAACTTTACGTTCAGTATTTGATATAGACGAATCTAGACTCATGATTCGCTTGCATATTCATGATAATCAAGATGAGATTAAGTTAAAGAAATTGTGGTCAAATGTTACAAAGATTCCATTATCTCAATTTTATAAATCATTTCAGAAACCAAGTAATCATTTGTACAAGAAAGATGGATATAATGGATGTGTACATTTATCATATGGAGATAGTCATGTCGTTCGAGTTATACGTGCGGTTGCCAAAAAAGTTATTAGATTCTATAGTTAACAGGCACTTTAAATGGGTCCATAGTTTCAATGGTAAAACATCTCTCTCCAAAAGAGCAGTTCCAGGTTCAAGTCCTGGTGGACCCGCTAATTAATGGAACCCCTCGCTAATAAAATTCGTCCGCAAACTCTGAAAGACTTCGTAGGTCAGGAGCACCTTGTTGGTCAGGGAAATTTAGAGAAGAAAATCGGAGTTGGACCATTACGAAAAGCTATTGAAGAAAAACATCTTTTTTCTTTTATTCTTTGGGGACCACCAGGTACAGGGAAGACTACTGTAGCCAGAATATATGCAAAGAATTTAGATGCCAGATTATATGAGTTATCAGCAGTTTCGGCTGGCAAAGAGGATATAAGGAAAATTATTGATGATCCGGATTCTTTACTTGAAGGTAGAACCGATTCTGTTCAGGGTTATATCGGATCGAAACCAAAGGTTTTATTTCTAGATGAAATCCATCGTTTTAACAAAGCTCAGCAGGATTTTCTTTTACCTTATGTAGAGAGTGGTAAGTTAACTTTGATTGGTGCTACTACAGAAAATCCTAGCTTTGAAGTTATTCCAGCTCTACTTTCAAGATGTAGGGTATTTGTACTTAAGAGTTTATCTGAAGATAATATAAAAAACATATTGAAGCGAACGAAGATAAAAATCCCGAAAGAAGCACTTGAATGGCTATCTGCTCTCGCCAATGGAGATGCACGTATCGCTATAACAGCTCTTGAGAATTGTAAAAGATTATACGGAGACATTACTTTAGAAAATTTAAAAAGTACTTTTGAACATGCTTTTATTCGTTTTGATAAAAAGGGTGAAGAACATTACGATACAATCTCTGCTTATATAAAAAGTTTACGTGCAGGAGATGTGAATGCCGCTTTATATTATCTCGCCCGAATGCTTGAGGGTGGTGAAGATCCGAAATTTATTGCAAGGAGAATGGTTGTCTTTGCTTCTGAAGATATTGGCTTGGCTCAACCAACAGCATTGGTGGTGGCTAATGGCGTGTTTAATGCTGTTACAGTTATTGGCATGCCAGAAGCACAAATTAATTTGGCGCATGGTACTGCTTATTTAGCTTTGGCAGTTAAAGATAGAAGTGCTTACGATGCTTATTTTGAAGCTTTAGATGATGTAAGAAAAACAGGGAATTTACCTATTCCTCTTAAAGTCAGAAATGCTCCGACTAAACTGATGAAAGATCTTGATTATCATAAAGGCTATGAAATGTATCCAAAAAATCCAGGAAGTGTTGAGGATAGTTATTTGCCTGAGAAATTGAAAGGAAAGAAGTATTTAAAGAGGAGTAAGAGAGAAAGTTGAGAAATGATCAATGATCAATGTTCAATGATCAATTTCTTAACCTAGATTATTGTTGTTTAGCCAATGTTTAATGATCAATTCTCGTTACCATCACTTGATCATTGGTTATTGATCATTGATCATTACTTAACCATCTCCTCAATCTTTTTATACTCATCTGGCCTAAACCATTTGATTCTCTTTTCTTTTTTAAACCAAGTCATCTGCCTTTTAGCATAATGCCAAATCTCCATATCTAATTGTTTTACCATTTCTTCTTTACTTATTTTGCCCTGCAAGTGTCTCGCTATATATCTATATTCCAGACCGAAATCCTCCATTCTTTTCCAAGAAATACCATTGACATGAAGTTTCCTAGATTCATTTAACATGCCATGTTTAAGGCGTTTCAAAAGACGTGTTTGGATTCGCATTTTTAATTCTTCTGGAGGTAAATTCAAACCAATAAAAGTTGCATCATATTTATTAACATTTTTATTAAGTGGAGGGACTTTGCCAAGGGCTGTAGCTACTTCAATAGCACGAATGAGTCTGCGAGGATTTTTACTATCAATATTTTTGGCACGTTCCGGATCTAATTTTGAAAGCATTTTGAATAAGTCAGTGACAGGCATCTTGGATAATTTCTTACGTAAAGTATTGTTAGCGGGTACTTCTGGAATAATAATACCGTCAACTAAAGCTTGAATATAAAATCCAGTTCCACCGCAGATGATCGGAAGTTTTCCTTTATTAGTGATTTGTTTAATAGCCTTTTCCGCTAATTTTACGAATTTAGCTACAGTGAATTGACGACGCGGATCAGCTACATCTAATAAATGGTGCGGAATACCACCCATTTCTTTTTTTGTAACCTTGCCTGTGCCGATGTCCATGCCTCTATAAACTTGTCTTGAATCAGCGGAAATAACTTCACCATTGCATTTCTTTGCAAGACTTACAGCGAGGTCGCTTTTACCTGTAGCGGTTGGGCCGAGGATGATTAGAATCTTAGGTTTTACGGGATTTTTATTCATACAATCAATGAACAGATTCAAATGTTCCTTCGTGAGTGCTTAAATGATTATGTGGTCTTGTTGATGAGGTTTCTATACTCCCATATTTGAACCAGGATATTGATCTGTTGGTTTTTGTGTTGTGGGCGGAGGTGTATTTTTGGTAAGTGCAGATGTTATCGTGTCTTGCGCTCCTCCAAAAGCAAAGATAGATGAGACGAAGTTTTGTTTAATCTCATTAATTATCGTACCAAGATTCGTTCCTGGAGGTAGAGTGGCGGCATTTTTGCGGCCATCACGTAGCAACTTCCAACCAAATATGATGCTAAACAATCGAATAAAGAATGTAGCAATGTTTGATATCAGGACGAATACTCCTGCCCAAAAGAAAACATTGAGGAAAGTGCTTATCGTTTTTTCTCCATATACCCATGAATCTGGATTGTTGGGATCATAATTGATGACGATCGATTGTCCAGCCGACAAAGAGCAATAATTTGATGAAGACATCGAGGATTGCTTTATATATTCCTGACTATCAACTGTATAACGAACTGCCAGTGTACATGTGCTACCACCACTGGAACTACTACTTCTAACCCTGTCACCAACTGAAACGACCACAGCAGGAACCGTCGCAGTCATATTTTTAATATTGGTCATTTCGCCAAAAAATCCCGGAACGAGTATGAACACTATTCCTAGAATCATTCCAGAAAATGTACCGAATATTCCAGGGCGTTTTTTTGCACCAAATGGATTTTCGATGCCAAAAAATCCATCAGCTATCAAAACAGCACCGATTGCTTGTTCCGCAGCAGCATAGGTAGCTGGTCCTTTGGTTTTATATGGCTCTAGAAAATTGACTGCCTGCTGTTTTAAATTTGAAAATAGTTTCATAGGATTGATATTTATAATTATTTTATTATAACGAACTAATTACTGTTTGATGATACTCCAAACTCTCGACATTGTTTGGCGTTTCTTTGTGCTGGTGTGTCGCTTGAATTAAATGAAAATGAACCAGTTTCTTCTTGCATATTTTTAAGCCTAGCAACAAGATCAGTGGTACTATAAGAACATGTCATATCACCCGCTTGAGATAATAATGATTCGACTCCTTCTGGAGGTAGATTCGGATTTTTTATGTCAGTGAGTTTACTGTAATAGACACACATGCCATTTATGAGTCCTCTAATTTCATAATGACTTGTCTGTGTTTGCATGACACTAGGAACTTTTGAAGGATCAGATGCTAGAAAAGCAAACATCTTTCCAATATCTACAGTAGTAGTAACATCTGCTTTAGCTGGTGTACACGTTTTTGCAGCATCAATGATACATTGAAAATCATTCATACAATTTTTTACAGTAGTTACCGTTATTGCAGTAGATGTTGCTTTAGTAACTATTTGTTTAACAACTTTTTGCTGAGGTGTTAACACTTGACCATTTTTTATAGAATCATCACTGCCAAATACTACAATGTTGGGAGTTGGTTCAGCCTTTTCTGTTTTTTGGTCAACCTTATTGACTGGTTTATTTTTAACATATACATAAGTACCACCACCTATAGCTAATAATGCTATAACGATTATTAATGGCACAACAAAACCTTTTTGTGAGCTCTTCATATGTCAAATATAGTACCACATTTTGGTCATCGGCATGTAGAGATTGTACCCCTGGTCGTGATTAGCGATTATTTATTCATCAAAATTCATGTTCGCCATGAAATCATGGCGAAGAGTATAACATAAAAAGAAAACCACACATTGCTGACATAGGTAAACAGAAGCCCGCGACCATATTTCAGATCGCGGGGAAATCGTGGGTGATGTTTTCAGGTAATCACCTCTTTATTTTACCTCTTACTTATTCTCGGTTTGAGCAGTTCGCTTCTTGCATACAAAATCTCGCAGGCCAAACGCTACGCCGCTGGATTCCAAGGTCTTCCATTCGCCATCTTGCTCAACTTCTGCCGAGATGACAACCACAGGACTATCATGGCCCATCGTGGAAGAATACCTATACTCAACATGAACGCTGACATTGCGTAAAGCGTTCGCTCGAAGAGGAACAGTTATTCCTACCTGCGCCGGCCAGACACGTTCTCCACCGGCAGGTCTCAATACAAAGTCGCAATATGCCGACCGAATGGAGTGCTCGGTTGGAACAAAACGTTCCGGATGATCGAGAAACTCCTCAACGAACTTTTTCTCCTTCTTGTAGTAGCCGGGGAATTCCTTATCTACTTCTTATGCAGTTTTCAAGTAATAATGGAGAAAGGCTTGTCGATTGAAAGATCGACTGCCTTTGTTGGCGACTGCGGTACTCACTGCTTTCGGCGAATCCGTCACGATGCCTGCTGTTTTGACTGTATTTTCCATAATCTACCTTTCTATGTTGTTTATTATTGGTTAAATCTAGCTCTCAAAAGGCAATTTTTACCTTTTCGGAGCCAGATTTAACTGTTATCAATGACCTATTTTATAAGTACAAGTATAGCATTGTTGATGTCACATGTCAATACTTTGACGATTTTGTCAACTATATGCTTAGTAGGGTTCTATTTAAGTCGTGGTCCAGTGAGTATTCTTCATGCCAAGTAGTTTAAGGTTATAGCGTCCTTATTCGTTAAAGCTACGGAAAGCAAAGAAGGAAATGTACAGATGTTCGCACAACTTCTAGTTAATCAAATTTCAAAGGAAATATTATAATTACAATAAGTCAGCTGTGCCAGAGGCGGGACTTGAACCCGCAAGCCTTTCGGCGCACGATTTTGAGTCGTGTATGTTTGCCAATTTCATCACTCTGGCTTCTAACATTTAGTTTATATTACTTTTGTTATAAGTCAAAGTAGTGTTAAAATACCCCCATGTCATCATCATATGTAAACGACGCCATCTTTTGGATAGAGGTAGATAAAATTAGTCCTAACCCATATCAGCCTCGTCGTGAGTTTGACGAAGTTGCTTTAAAGGCTTTATCAGAATCTATAAGGATGTACGGTGTGCTACAACCATTGGTTGTAACGCGTAAAGAAGTTTTTCATGAAGGCGCTGGTATGACTGTAGAGTATGAGCTTATCTCTGGAGAGAGACGTCTACGTGCTTCTAAACTTGCAGGCTTAGCGGCAGTGCCAGCTTTGATAAGAAGTGGTGAAGAAGCTCCACAACTCAAACTTGAAATGGCCATTATTGAAAATCTTCAACGTGAAGATTTGAATCCTGTTGACCGTGCCAGATCTTTTGAAAGACTTGCTAAAGAATTTAATTTAAAACAATCACAGATTGCTGATAAGGTTGGTAAGAGTCGTGAATATGTTTCCAATTCTATGCGTATTTTGTTATTACCAGATGAGATGATCAACGCATTAGAAGAAGGTAGAATTTCAGAAGGGCATACAAGACCTCTGTTGATGCTTTCAGATAGACCAGAAGAACAGTTAGTTTTATTTAAAGAAATAATGATAAAGAAACTTACTGTACGCGAGGCTGAATCTTTGTCACGTCGCGTGGCGGTGGAGAAAATACGTAATAAGGAGAAATATCTTGATCCACAGATCATTGAAATGGAGAAGACTTTTACAGAGTCGCTAGGTACACGTGTGCGTATTGAAAAGAATAAAACTGGTGGGACAGTTACTATTGATTTCTTTAATCCGGATGATTTGCGTGTGTTATTGGAAAGACTTAATAGAGATTCTGCGGCAAAGAGTAGTCCTTTGCTTGTAAAAACGATTAACCAAGGTGGTAATCAACAGATGAATTCAAGTATTTCTGGAGGTAATATCGTCAATAGTATTGAATCAAACATGGGAATAACAGAACCTATTGACGACCGTGCGCCGGCGGATGTAAAAAAAGAAGAAAATGAAGATTTGTATTCATTGAAAGATTTTTCGTTGTGATTTTACGAGCTTGGCGAATACAATCTGTTGTAACAGTTGCAATGCGATTTGAGCCCCTGAAAATTGCCCATATTTTGGTTACTACCGTAATCAAAATATGGTTGCAATTTTATGGGGCGACCTTGCAACTGTTACAACAGATTGTATTCGCCAAGCTCGTTTTCAACCTTGACAAATATACATTATGTGTAGTATACTTATGCGGTAGTTCTTTTCAATAAACAATAAACAAAGAAAGGTAATAACGATTAATTATGAAATCGATTACACCTGGTCAGATAGAACAATTTAGTCGTTTTGTCGAAGATGCCTCTGGTCCAAGTACTAGAACGGCTCTTGAACAACTTAAGAATGATGGAGAGATTAATCAAGAAACTCTTCAAGTGGCGATAGAAGAAGGTAGTCAACTTAAACCAAGATTGATACGCTTTCTTAAAACCATGATCAAGGAGATGTCGAATAGCATACATGTGTATGTAAAAAGCATTTTCATTGGAGAGAAAATCACCATTGCTAAAACTAATGGTGAAGAGAATTTGGCTAATGCTAAAGATCTTTTTGGATTTATTGATCCTGACTTTGTTAAATACGGTTGTGATGTGAAGAGCAAACCGGCCGAAGAAACACCAATAGAAATGGTTGAGGTGGTGGAAGATGGAATTTTCGAACAATTCTTTGGTAGTTTCAATGTTGACTTAGATCAGTTGTGTCTTACACAACATCAAATCAAAGTTTTTGTGAAAGATCATCGCGACAAGCTTTGTACGGATGGCTATGATAATTTTTTCTTGCTCAAAGAAAATGAACAATTCTTTGTTGTAAACGTAAGTTTCAGCAAAGATAGGAAGTCTGTTAAAGATAATAAGATTGGTGTGCGTGTGTACACCTTCTCATGCAAATTTACCTATCGTGCCGAACATTGTCACCGCATTGTGGTCCCGGTGATTTCGCAAGTAAAATCAAAGTAGGTTTGTCTTCTTTAGACAATTTCTTACTCTCTAAGTATTTGATTTTTTTAGTTTTCAATCCCTCTGTTTCTTGTCATTAATTTGACAGGACAGAGGGATTTTTGATTTTCTCTGAAATATTAAGAAGTCTTTGGTAAATCGTTTGAGGAGGTGTTAGTTATTTTTTAATTTTTCCAGCTCTAACTTTCTTTGGTACAGCTAACATTTCTAATGCACGCTCCAAAGTAATATCATAGACATTATCAGGTGCTTTAATAGAACGGAAATTACCATCAGAGACCACGTATGGACCAAATCGTCCAGCGGAAGCAACTACATCTTTTCCAGTTTTTGGATCAACTCCTAAAGTCCTTGGCAGGCTCAAATATTTAAGAGCATCTGCTACAGTAACTTTTGATGGATCCATATATTTCGGAATAGAAGCCATTTTAGGTTTAGGAGGAGTTGGAATCGGAGAAGGAAGAGTCGGAGAAACTGAGGATGAATCAGGAGGTATAGAAGACGAAGTGGAGAGTTCTGGTGATGAAACAGGAAGTGTAGAAGAAACAGAATTTGAAGCAGGAGACACTGGAGAAATAAGACTTGAAGCGGGAAGTGTAGAAGAATCTTGATTTGAATTAGAAAGTGCAGAAGGAGCTTTCTTTTTAGTTCTAACCTTTTTAACTTTAGGTACACGATGTCCTAATTGGACATAAGGACCGAATCTTCCATTCAATACGAAGATAGGTAAGCCGGTTGTAGGATCATTACCTATAGGAGTATCGCTCTTAAATTCAGTACCATCTAATGTCAGTGCACCGTCACATTTCGGATAATCTACACAAGAAATAAATTTACCATTCTTACCAAGTTTGATCTCCATAGGAGTTTTGCCACACTTCGGACACTTGAATTTAGCATCAGCAATGCCGAGGTTGGTTATTTTCTCAATCTTTTCTTTTGACTTAACTTCCTTATGAAATGGTTTATAAAAGTCAGTTAAAGTTTTCAAATATGTACGAGTACCATTAGCGATATCATCAAGCTCGTCTTCCATCTCAGCCGTAAAAGAATCGCTGATATATGAAGGGAAGTATTCTTCTAAAAATGAAGATACAACATCGCCAGTGTCTGTTGGCTTTAATGATTTATTTTCTTTAGAAACATAGCCACGATCTTCAATAGTCTTACAAATTGAAGCATAAGTTGAAGGTCGACCAATACCACGCTTTTCTAATTCTTTAATAAGACCAGCTTCTGTATAACGTGGTGGTGGTTGTGTTTGCTTTTCTTCTGAATCAATGGAAATAAGATCAAGTTTTTCACCTTTATTACATTTTGGAAGATTAACTTCCTCGCCGTTTGATTCTGGATCAGCTTTTAGCCAGCCATCAAAAAGAACTCTAGAACCATTGGCTTCGAAATTAGGAATCGCGAATTCAGGAGGTCTGACCTCGTTATTCGGTGTAGAGGTCAGACCTCCTGAATTCGCTCGCTCCGAAAGTCGCTCCAGAGGCACACTCTGCGATTCCTTACCGTTAGATATATTTGCAATTATCTTTGTCTTTGCTAGTTTTGCATCTGCCATCTGTGAAGCAACTGCTCTTTGCCAGATGAGACGATACAGTTTCTTTTGTTCATCATTATGACCAGCTTTTTCTTTATCAAAATGGGAAGGACGAATAGCTTCGTGCGCCTCTTGAGCATTTTTACTCTTTGTAGCATAAGTTCTAAATGATAAATATTCTTTACCATAATTTTTCTCTATGATCGTACCAATCTGCGCCAAAGCTTGTTGACCAAGATTGGTTGAATCTGTACGCATATATGTAATGTATCCTGATTCATAAAGCTTCTGAGCTATACCCATGGTTCTTGAAGGTGAAAAACCGAATCTTGAGCTTGCGGTTTGCTGAAGTGTGGAAGTGATAAAAGGTGCCCTAGGAGATCTTTTTTGTTCGGATTCTTCTATGTCTATAACTTGCCATTTTTCTTTTCGGGCGACTTCTAAGATATTTTCTACTTCTTTTTTATCGCGAGGCTCTTTGACACAAGTTAAATTGAGAAGATTATCTTTTGAATCTCCCTTTATATGCCATTGACCAGCTATAACCCAATAAGTTTCTGGTTTGAATGCACGAATTTCTCTTTCACGCTCCATGATTATGCGTAAAGCTGGTGATTGTACACGTCCTGCGGATAAGCCATAGCGGACTTTTTTCCAGATAAGACCAGATAAATCATAGCCGACGATGCGATCTAGAACACGGCGAGCTTCTTGAGCTTCACGAAGATGTTCATCAATATCTCGCGGATGTTCCAAAGCTTCTAAAACAGCTTCCTTTGTAATCTCGTGATAAGTGACACGCTTCATTTTCTTTTTAGTGTTTTTACCAAGTCGGTCTTTCAAAACTTCAGCGATATGCCAAGCGATAGCTTCACCTTCACGATCGGGGTCTGTTGCAAGAAGAATCTCGTCAGCTTTATCTGCTTGTGCTGTGATATCGGCGATAATGTCTTCTTTTTTTGCCACGATTTCATAATGGGGAATAAAACCACCTTCTATATCTACGGCTTTTTTATTTGATTTTGGTAAATCACGAATATGACCAACTGATGCACGTACAACAAAACCGTTTCCAAGATATTTGGAAATGGTTTTTGATTTTGACGGGGATTCAACGATTAACAATTTCATATGTTGGTTAAGTATTGCACGATAATTTAATTTTGCAAAATTTTGT
The DNA here is from genome assembly GCA_041662725.1 of Minisyncoccota bacterium. Taxonomy (GTDB): domain Bacteria; phylum Patescibacteriota; class Minisyncoccia; order Phycocordibacterales; family PALSA-1337; genus C7867-002. The sequence continues at coordinate 1,163 of JBAZRX010000005.1, read as the reverse complement.
TTGTTAGCTAGTAGATTAAATTTAATGAATATTATTTTCAAATATCCATTAAATTTAATTTGTTTGCCTGCGAAAACTATAAATACCATCTTTTTCTTTTATAAGTCCGCGAAGTTCTAGTTCTGATGCAAGGATGTTAAATCTTGAAGAGGAAATTGAGATTTTTTCTAGGAGATCTGTGGCAGATGATGGAGCATATTGAAGTTTTGTAATAATGAGCTTTTCTTCAGGAGACAAAAGTAACTCTGATGATTCTGTGAATAATTCTGATTGCTGTTGCTGGTGAAGTCTTTCTTTGTTATTTTCAATATCGAAACCAAGAGCTTCTAAAATATCTTCAGAAGAAGCCACAGGTATAGCTCCTTCATGATAGAGCTTATGTGGGCAGTATGATAAATCTGAAAATATAGAACCTGGAACTATCATAATGTCGCGACCTAATTCCAAAGCGTATTTTGCTGTTAAAAAAGTGCCAGAACCGTGTCGCCCTTCTATGATTAAGACGGCATGGGATATGCTAGCCATCAGCTGATTTCTTACAGGAAATGTCCATTTTGATCCTTCTTGTTCATGTTCAAACGGTGAAAGTAATGTATTACCTGATTCTACAATACGTTCTGCCAATCGTAGGTGTGATGCTGGATAAATAACTTTTCTAGAAAGACCAGAACCTGGAATAGAAATAGTTTTAAGTCCATTATCTAGTGCTGATTCATGGGCTATGGAATCAATGCCGAGTGCTAAACCAGAGACTATTACAACAGGGTAATTTTTCAAACCGCTTATCAAATGTTCACATACGTTTTTACCGTACTCACTATAATTTCTAGCACCTACAACGCATAAATATTTATAGTCATCACCAGGCGGAAATGCTCCAGCGTACTCTAATAATTCTGGTTGTAGAATCATTTGTTTAACTAACTTAGGATATTGTTCTGGTGGTATTATAAATGTTTTCATAATGGGGTATTGGATTATTTTTGATAATGAAAAAATCGTGATTAAATTATATTTGGAATATTTCTTAGTTTGAAATGGCTTATTTTAATGCTATAAAACCTTTTAGTCCAGCGGTTACAATGGTGGGTAAGGGTCGATTATCAATTAATTGTAACACGTATGGATAATACAAAGAGTGAGAGTTCAGTTTACATAGGGAT
>JBAZRX010000004.1:0-67208 GCA_041662725.1 Minisyncoccota bacterium | reverse complement strand
TCAAGTGCGGAAAATGGCGAAAGAGTTGTGGCGTTGATCAATGACAAAGCAACCGTTAAGGAGCTTCATTGTGAGAAGAATGTTGTCGTTCTTAAACCGAGGTCGAAAAACAAAGTTCATAAACCTTTTGTTTTAACAGAAGATTTTGTTATTCAAGGAGTTGTAGTCACAACAGTGCGTAATTTTGATTAATCTCATGTCAAAAAAAGCATTTTCTAAGTCCGCAATTTCTGAGCCATCCCGAAATATTCCAGATTGGGTGAAGATTTGTTTGTTTGTGCGAGCCGGTGGACGTTGTGAATTTGATGGCTGCAATGCATATCTCTTAGAGCACCATGTTACTCTTACAGAAGGAAACTTTGCTCAACTAGCTCATGTTGTAGCTTTTAGTGAACAAGGACCGCGTGGTAAAGAGAATCGTCCATCAGATATAAATGACATAGGGAACCTCATGCTTTTATGCCATAAATGTCACAAGCTCATTGATGACAATCCTGACCAATATTCCCGTATGACTTTGGAAGGATATAAAAAAGGGCATGAAGAGCGTATTCATCATGTTACAGGCTTAGGTCCCGAACAAAAAACATCAATTCTTCATGTTAAAAGTCGAATTGGTGATCAAACAGTTGAGGTGCCTTTTGATCAAATTCTTCAAGCGATAACGCCGCGTTATCCTCTCTCAAAAGAGGGGATGTTAATTGATTTGACACAGATACCTACTGGGAGTTCTGCGTTTATCAATGCAGCTTGTGATACGATTCAGGAGCAGTTGCGTGAATTATTAGGTGCTAGCCGAGAAGTCAAGCGAAGTAAACATATTTCACTTTTTGCACTTGCGCCCATTCCTGTACTGATTTATCTGGGGAGCCAATTGAGCAACAAGGTCCCCCTTGATCTCTACCAAAGACATCGTGACACCGAGAACTGGACATGGAAAACATCTGGAGATCCTGCCCAGTATGTTTTTCAGAAGCGCCAAAATGGCACAAAGAGTGGTGGAGTCGCTTTACTGCTTTCACTCAGTGGAACAATAGATAATGTAACTCTACCAACTGAAATCATAGCAGAATATTCTGTTTACGAACTCACCCTTGGAAATGTGACCCCGAATCCGACTTTTTTACGAACAAGGCAAGATTTGGATGAATTCCGGAACCAATATCAACTGGCAATAGCAACCATTGTTCGCGAACACCCTGGAATATCTCAAGTTGATCTATTTCCGGCTGTGCCAGCCCCGATTGGTGTTCTTTGTGGCCGTGAACTTCTCCCGAAGGTTCATCCATCCGTGCGTGTCTATGACAATGACAAACATAAGGGAGGTTTTGTTTATCAGCTAACTATTAATAATTAAAATGACTACTAATGAGTATCTAATCACTGTACTGGAGTTACAAAAGTTAGGTGACGACAGTAAAGAAATGAAAGAATTGCAGGGACATCGGGCAGACGTTGAAAAATTGCTCCGAGATAAGTTTAAGGACTGTTCACCAAAAATTCGCTATGGTGGTTCAAAAGCTAAAGGAACTTTAATCTCGGCTATGTATGATCTCGATATCATCTGTTATTTTCCAAACGACGACATGTCGGCAGGCAATTCTCTGGAGGATATTTATAACAATGTCAAATCTGCCTTGGAAAAAGAATACTGTGTAATTCAAAAAAACTCGGCTCTTCGTTTGAAGAGTAAGGATGCACAGGGGCTCGCGAGCGATTTTCATATTGATGTTGTTCCGGGACGCTATGTTGAAGGCGACGATGGGGATTGTTTTATTTTTCAGGCGAATGCAGATAAAACGAGACTAAAAACAAACCTCGATAAACACATTAGCCATGTGAGAGGTAGTGGAGTGACTGATACAATTAAATTACTGAAACTTTGGAAAGTGCGAAAGGGGTTGCGGTTGAAACAGTTCATATGGGAATTATTAATAATAGACTTGCTGAAAGGTAAATCTTCAAAAAGTTTAGAGGACCAGTTGCTACATGTATGGACAGTGATACGTGATACGAAAGATCCAATTTCTGTTGAAGATCCTGCAAATCCAAACGGGAATGATTTGTCCGATATTATGGCTCAATATTGGCAAGAGCTTTCCAGCGCAGCGAATTCAACACTAAAAACCATTGAAAACTTGGGATGGGAATCTGTGTTCGGAACATCGAAGCTCATTGACGAGACACAACGAATTTCTGGATTAACTCAGGCCTCTAGTGCGGCCATAATTAAAACAAAGCCCTGGGTAGATTAAATGGAATGATAATGTTGTGGTACAAAAAATCACCATCTCTTCTTGAGCAGCTGAGGCAGGATCTAGAAAAGAAATATCAAGATCTAAGGATTTTGATTGAAAAAAATGTTGTTTGTTTGCGAGGAGGATTCCCAATTATCCACGATGGAATTGAACTGGATCGTTTTCAGATTGAAGTCAAAATACCTCATGATTTTCCAAAAAGCATTCCTGTTGTTAAGGAATTGGGTGGAAGAGTTCCGCTAAATAATCCGCTATGGCATGCTAATGCCGATGGAACGTTGTGTGTAATCGTCCCTGAAGAGTGGTTAATCAATCCTCAATCTAACTCAATATCAGCCTTTTTAGATGGGCCACTCCGTAATTTTTTAATTTCACATGCACTTGCCGAAGCTGGTCAAAAAAGACCGATGGGAGAACGATCTCACGGTACCCAAGGATTATGGGAAGCCTATGGCGAAATGGTTGGATGCGTGGAACAAGTAATTATTGAAAGATATTTGAAATATCTATCGAAAGGTAACATTAAAGGTCACTGGGATTGTCCTTGTGGAAGCGGTAAGAAACTTCGTAATTGCCACAGACTCAAAGTTGTAGAGTTGCAGAATATTATACCTCCCTCTGTAGCTCAATCAGCGTTGAAACGGCTTAAACTAAAGTAATGATGTTAAGTGAATTCTCTGTTAAACCGGCAGGGAAATAACTCAAATACCGTACCTTTATAGTTTTGGAAGAAATGATATACTTGCTCTATTATATCCATATTCTTAGCCCTGTAGGTTCGATCATCGTCCACGACACCCAGCCAAGTTGAGCAGTGCTCAAGTCCCGTTAAATTCAAAATGAAAATATTATTTATATGTAAAGGAAATGTAGGAAGAAGTCAGATAGCTGAAGCTCTTTTTAGAAAAATGACAAATAATAAAGTTGACGTTATTTCTGCAGGAACAAAACTGAGCGGCCCAGAGCAACCTATTGGCGAATTAATGCCTCAAATAAAAGAAGTTCTTGATGTAATGAATGAAGAGGGTGTAGACATATCAAAATCTGTGCGCAAACAATTAACTGAAAAAATGGTAGAAGATTCAGATAAAGTTATTGCAATTATTGAAGATGATGAAGTGTTGCCAGACTATCTTATTAAGTCCTCAAAATTAGTTAGATGGAATGTCCCTGATCCTAAAGGGAAAGAACTTGAATTTACGAGAAAAACTCGGGATCAAATTAAAGCTTATATTCAAGATTTACTTAAAACAGCTGGGTGCTCAAGTTGCTTCGAAATAATACACTAAAACTACTTAATTTCTCTAATCTGGGCTTGACCGACCACAGTCGTAGCCCGAGTTAGCCAGTAAAATGAACGAATTCTCAGAAGACACAAAGATTTTGGTAAACAGAACAATGATGATGAATTTTGCTCGTAGCTGTTTATTGACAATGGAGGTGCTTCACGATGGCGGTAGTATATCAGATAGGCATCTGCCTTATTACTATTTGGCCCATGCATTTTTGGAGTTATGTCCAAAGATTATCATTGCATCCAGATTGGAAATAAAAGGGAATACAATTAACGATATTAGAGATCAGTTAAAGAAATTGGATCATGATTTAGAAGCTATTTACTCATGTGCTTTGATTGAGGATTTTTCAAAAAATATTGGAATTGAAAATGTCAAAATTATTGAGACTGCAGATGGAGTTTGGCGTTATGAGTTTTGTATTCGCGGCGAAAAGGAAAAAATTATAGTTTATGATTCTGAGTCTTTAAAATATGCTTTAGTATCAAAAAAAATTAATTTGGGATTTGTGGCATATCAATTTGATCATATACTAGAGTTATGCAATCAGGTGTGGAATATAACTACTATGAGTTTAAAAAAGAATTAGAGATCAATATAAATGTTTTAACTTCGTCTCATCCTGCCAGCAATTATTTTTACTTGTAAATTTGAGGTTTCTGAGTAATATACGGATCAGATACTGAAGGGAATAACTCCCAAAGCTAACAGACCTTTGTCTGTCAAAACTGAATATTGAAAGGAATTGTCATGAAAAATGCACTGTTATCTGTCTATCACAAGGACGGAATCATTGAATTCGCCCAGGCACTTGTGGAGCTCGGCTTCACGATCTACGCTTCAGGTGGAACATTCAAGCATATTACTGAAAACGGCATCAAAGCCCTTCCGGTTTCAAACCTCGTTGGCGGAGAAGCGATTCTCGGTCATCGAGTAGTCACATTATCGCGCGAGGTCCATGCTGGACTTCTTGCGAAAAACACCGAGGCCGATATTGCGGAGCTGGCGAACCTCGCTATTCCACGACTCGATCTGGTCTGCGTCGATTTGTATCCGCTTGAAGCGGAAATCGTAAAACCTGGCAGTACCAGGGAATCTGTAATTGAGCAGACCGACATTGGCGGACCCACCATGATTCGCTCTGGCTCGAAAGGTGGACGAATCGTTGTCTGCGATCCGAATGACCGTCAGAAGGTTATTGACTGGCTCAAAGCTGGCGAACCGGAGAATGGTTTTGTGGACGAACTCTGTGCAAAGGGCGAGTTTACGACCGCCAGATACTGCATGGCTTCAGCTGGATACCTGAGTGGTGGTAAGTATGCCGGATTTTTTGGCAAACGAGTCGCTACCTGCAAATATGGCGAGAATGCTCAGCAGGCACCGGCACATCTCTACTCAACCGGTACTTCTGACCCTCTCGCACTCGACAAGTTTGTTGTGATCGAAGGCATGCCTCCGAGTTACAACAACTGGGGCGATATTGATCGTCTGATCCAGACGGTGACTCACATCGCCAAAGGATATGCAATTAATGAAAGAGTCGGTACTGGGATCGCTGTTGGTGTGAAGCATGGAAATCCGTGCGGTGCATCTGCGGGACCTGATCGGGTCGAAGTGGTGAAGAAGATGATGGCAGGCGATCCGCTTGCTATCTTTGGCGGACTCGTCATGACGAACTTCGAAGTAGATGAGGCTTTGTGCGAATCATTGATCGGTAAAATGCTGGATGGCATTATTGCTCCAGCTTTCACTGGAGGTGCTATTGCAATGCTTCGTCGCAAGAGTGACAAATGTCGGTTCGTCGTCAATCCGGCTCTCGAGAAGTTGGACGGACAGCTTGACCAGACACCTCGCTTCCGCTTTGTTCGCGGTGGCTTCCTGGTACAACCAAATTACATGTTTGTTCCTGATTTTGATTGTGAACAGATCGTGAAGTATGGCAACGCTTCGGCGGATCAACGATGTGATATGATGCTCGCCTGGGCGATCGGTTCAACCTCAAACAGCAATACAATTACACTTGTGAAGAACGAGCAGTTGATCGGCAATGGTGTCGGTCAGCAAGATCGTGTTGGTGCGGCCAGCTTGGCAATCACCCGAGCTCGTCGTTCAGGTCATGATGTTGTTGGAGCATCTGCATACAGTGATTCGTTCTTTCCGTTTCATGATGGACCACAAACCCTTATCGATGCTGGCGTTAAAGCCATCTTTGCATCGAGTGGCTCGGTCAGAGATCAGGCGACAATCGACGTTTGTGCAAAATACAATGTCGCGCTGTACATGGTTCCAGACCAGGTAGGCCGAGGTTTCTTCGGTCATTAAGATGTTCTATTTCTGTAAAAACTCAATACTCCGAGAGGTAAAAGCCTTTCGGAGTATTTTTATACGACAGAATCTTGATTAGTAATTTGCTATAATATAATCATGACAAAAAATCCTTATCTTAATGCACTGATCGCTCTTCTCTACATCGTCTTTGTTGTACTCCTTATCACCTATGGTCCAACATTTGTTAGAGAGAAACCCGATACTATCCTTGCTCCTATGGCAATGCTTAGCTTACTAGTTCTATCAGTTGCTTTCATGGGCTACACTTTCTTTTTCCGATCAATACTCATGTATTTGGATGGCGAAAAACGTGAGGCGATAGAATTTTTTACAAAAACTCTACTTACATTTTCTGTTATGACTGGTGTTGTTATTCTCATTGCTTTTTCTGCCTAAAGAAGACAGGTGAGTGGCAGATTTGATAGACTATACAAATGCAGAAGATAACAACAGAAAATTTGAGATTGTTTCAAAATAATTTGCTTTACTATTCAAGTATTTTGATATAGTATCTGGTTAGAAAAGTCGTATTTCGACTAATGTGGTAAATTCATAATAAGAGAAACAAAGAAAGAAATGCAATATGAAGAGAATGTTAAAACCAGCAGAACGACTAATAGTCGCCGCTGATTTCAAACCTAGTGTGCCAGCTGTTGAAAAACAATCATGGTGTGCAAATGATCAAGGTTCACTTCGCCCTGAGGCACGTTTCGAAATCAGAGAAAAGGTTATTGCTCTTGCAAATAAACTCAAAAATACTGGAGTATATCTCAAGGTAAACTCTGCTCTGCGCGCTTGCGGGTATGATCTCATCGATGATATCCATGCTCGTGGTCTTAAAGTTTTTGCTGATCTCAAACTTTTTGATATTGGTGAAACCTTAGCCACTGATGGGGAATTGCTCAAGAAAGCAAAACCTGAACTTCTCACAACTGTGTGTGTTGCTGGTAATTTGGCACTAAGAGCCCTTAAGCAAGTACTTCCAGATACAGAAGTACTCGGCGTAACAGTACTTACCAGTCTTAAAGATACTGATACACAAGCTATGTTCGGTTGTTCGGTTGAGGAAGCTGTTATGCGATTTGCACAAGTTGCGGCCGATGCCGGAATTGACGGATTGATTTCTTCTCCAAAGGAAGTTGGAATGCTTCGAAAAAGATTTGGAGACACTCTATCGCTTAACACTCCAGCTATTCGGCTGTTGTGGTCCATTGTTCCTGGAGATGATCAAAATCCAGATCGAATCATGACACCGGCAACAGCTATCAAAGCCGGTGCAGATCGCATTGTAGTTGGTCGTCCGATCACCCGACCTCCGCAAGGTATGTCATCTTACGATGCTGTTATGAGGACGATTGAGGAGATTGAGTCAGCAATGAGATAGTTGATAGTTACTAATAATAAATTGTTAATTATCTCATATGCAATTAGCTCGTTCACACTGTGGCGAGCTTTTTTGTTATCTGTGTTGTTATAATAAATACATACAACCTTGGGTTATGTATTATTTTCAACCTAAATGGTGTAATGTAATCGTTACAATCAATAATTTATAAATATATCCTATGTCACAACAAATATTAGTTATTCATGGCGGTAATGCATTTCTAACATATGATGAGTATTTATCTTATTTGAAAAGCAAAGAGCTTTCTTTGGAGAAATTAAGATTTAAAGACTGGAAAAGAAATCTCGCTGATGTTTTAGGAAAAGGATATGATGTTTTTGCTCCACAAATGCCAAATTCTCAAAATGCCAGATATTCGGAATGGAAAATATGGTTTGAAAAAATTATTCCACTTCTAAATGAGCCAATTATTTTGATAGGTCATTCACTTGGTGGTATTTTTCTCGCTAAATATCTTTCAGAAAATAATTTTCCAAAAAATGTTAAAGCTACATTTTTAGTGGCCGCACCATATAATACTGAGGAACAACATCCTCTGGTTGATTTTAATATTTTAGGTAATCTATCTGGACTTATCAGACAAGGTGGTGATATCTTTGTTTATCAAAGTAAAGATGATCAGGTTGTACCATTTACAAATGTTTTAGATTATCAAAAAAGACTTCCAAATGCCCATGTCAGGATATTTGAAGACAGACAGCACTTTAATCAAGCAGAATTTCCAGAGATAGTTGATGATATTAAATCATTAAAATAATGTGATATGCTTATAATAGAAACAAACATTGGATTGTAACGGTAATCCAATGTTGTCTTGTTTTTTGAAATAAAAATACAGAATAGATATTATGAAAGATTTTTCAATAATCAATAAAGTATACGGTAATAAGATCGGTGGAAAAGTGGCGGAAGGAACCGGAAAGATGGGGCAGGGATTACACAACAGTATCGCTGTTCTCGGACAGGTGATAGCTAATGGGCAACCTGCTCAGATTTCTTCACCACCAACCAATTTCGTTCCTGTTAAATTAAAATTCGATCCAAGAAAAAGGGTATTACCAAAATAAATTGGAGGATTTATGAAACGCGAAACAATTCCTATTTTTGGCTATGAAGAATTTGCAACATGTAACACAAAAATATTTCCATTAGAAGCAGTGCTTACTGGGTTGTGTAACATGATTAAGATTTATCAAAACAATCCTACATTTCTCATCGCTGAAAAAATACACAGGGCTACACGTTTAGTATGGTTTTCTCTTCTTGAGAAATATTTTGAAAATCCATTTGAAGTTTGTGAAGATAAGACTTCGGATATTGAACGAATAATGAATGATGCCTTAAATGTGATTAAATCCTCACCTTCTTTGAAGAATAGAAAATATAATGATGCTTTAAAGGTATTTTCTGAAAATATTGATCTACGTTTAAAACTTATTATTTTGCTCAAAAAAGAAGGTGCACAAGCGGTTAATTGTGAGCTACGTAACCTAACTGTACGGCGGCCGTCAACTGTAATAAAAACAGCGATTGAAAATATTGAGCGTAAGCAACGTGTGGTGAAGGTAAAAATACAAGTTTCAAGAAGAGATCGTGCTTACAGTCGTTTTGCTAATCAGGTCGTCGGAAGTGAAACTTTTTAACAAAGGAATGATTATGAAAAAGCCAGCCCTTGTCTCTAATAGTTCTTTTACACAAATGGTATCAGATGTACCGCCTCGTAAGGTACATCTTATAACTGAGATTACTATTGATCATGTCACAGGTGATATAAGTATGATAGAGCTTCGACCCAAAAGTAAAAAACGATCTAAAAAATAAGTATTTCCGCTTGTCTCCTGCGGAACATATGGCATGGTAATAGTTAGATAACCGAATTGTAATATCTAATTAACTCACTCTGTACATTGTATTATGTCAGTGCTACCATCATTATGCTAGCTAAGATATTACTTAACAGATATCTAAAGTCCATGTGTTAAGTCCTCGCCAATATCGTTTCCCGGTTGGCAACAAGGAAAAGTGGATATACCCTCAGTGTCGTGTTTCTAGCTGAGGAAAGAAATGGAAGAAACACCTCCGAGTTATATGCTCGGAGTTTTTTTATCTCTTATTCTTATATAGAGAAACTATAGAGATCAAAGCCGAAGCAGAAGCGACGAAGTTCGATCATGATATAATATTTCAATGGAAGAAATTATAGATACAAAGAAAGAATTTTCGATTATCAAAAGAGCTAGAAGTTTTGTCCATGCAGGTCGGGGGATTTCAGTATTTTTAAAGACAACTCACAATGTGTGGGTTCATCTTACGATTCTCGCGGTCGCTGTATTTTTTGGGTTTTATTTTGATATTACAAATACCGAATGGATGATGCTAATTTTTGCGGCAGGACTAGTTTTATCTGCTGAGGCGTTTAACACTGCGATTGAAATTGATATTGATCTAACATCTCCTGAATATCATCCGTACGCTCGTGATACCAAAGATATAGCGGCGGGAGCAGTACTCATATCAGCTATTACAGCTTTTCTTATAGGTATTTTTATCTTTGGTCATTATCTGATTTGAGATGATTATCAAATTTATTTGTACACATTTGTTGTATAATAGTCCCAACATCATTAACAATACATAATAATCACATGTTTAAAAAAAGACTTAAAAAAATTATTTTCTTTGGGATAATTCTAATCATAATTGCAATTGCTTCAGCTGCGGGCATATTTTATTACAAGAATGATAATCTACAGAAGAATTTAAAAGAGAGTTTAGCTCCACAATACAAAACAGTAGCAGAAAATGACTTGTATGTACGTTTTGTTATGGAAGCTTATGATAGTATTGAAAAGAACTATTGGATGAAACCTGGAAATTACAAGACCCATAATTCACCGGAATTACCAGAACTTTTCAATTTATCTTTGAAAAAGGCGGCGAATTTAACAGAAACGCCTAAAGCTACCGATAGAAATAGTACAGCAGAGGCACTAGCTACTACTTTTTCAAATGCTACTAGTAGTGATGCAAAAAAACAATTAGCACTTCAAACTATAACCGTGCTGACATATAACCTATTACCACTTGGAAGAAATGGTCTTTTTTCTGAACAACAGCAAATAGCTCTTCGTCAGGAAGTAAGCAATATCAATCCAACAAATGATCTTTACGAAAACTTGGGCCTTGAAAAAGGAGCCAGTCCGAAACAAATAGAAAGTGCTTACGAAAAGAAAGCAGCTGTTCTTAAAAAAGATACTTCTGCGGAAGCTAAGGCAGAACTTAAGAAAATTGCATATGCAAAAAATGTACTTACGGATGAAAATAGTAAAGCCTTATATGATGAAGTAAAAGTAGAGCCGACGGTGTTTAGTCGTATCATAGGAAATACGCTATACATATATTTTAAAAAGATTTCTCCAACATCTCTTCAGGAATTTGGTATAGCGGTTATGAATGCTTCTACCACGAAAGGACTTAATAATATGATTATAGATTTACGTGGCAACATTGGTGGAGATCTGGCTTTTTCATTTAACTTCTTAGGCCTCTTCATTGGGCCCAATCAATACGTTTTTGATCTCTTCCGTAATGGTGATTATCTACCTATACGTACAACTCAACCTAAATTTGACGCAATCAGTCGCTATAAAGAAATCGCTGTTCTAACTGATAATAAGACTCAGTCTACTGCAGAACTTACAACAGCGGCTCTTAAACGTTTGAATATTGCCCATGCAGTTGGAGCACCTACTGCTGGTTGGGGAACGATTGAAAATACATATCCTTTGGAAACAGTCATTGATCCAGGTCAGAAATATTCTTTGTATTTAGTCAATCACATTACTTTGGGTGATGATAATCAACCTATTGAAGGGAAGGGAATTATTCCTGATGTTGATATAAAAAGTTCAGATTGGAAGACTCAACTTAAGAAATATTTTAATTCAGAATCTTTCATACAAATTATACGTCAAAGGGTAGTTGAGCAACCATTACTTTATTAAGACTATCAGTCAACATTTTTACTCAAAAATATGGTATAATAATGTCATGTTACCGACTCCGTTAAAAAAGTTTTTCTGGGATGCAAAGTTCGATACTATCGATCGAGAGGCTAATAAAAGTTATATCATTTCTAGACTTCTAGAAATGGGTGATGAAATTGCTGTAAAGTGGCTTGAACAGGCATATTCTTTAGAAGACTTGATAAATGTTGTTAAGTCTGCTAGATCACTGTCTTCCAAGAGTCGAAATTATTGGAAACTTCGTTATCTTATAACCTAAAATATGCACGAAGAAACACTTGCTAAATCAACAAAGGTGCTTTTAGATAAACTTTCTAAAGTTTCTTGGTTATCTGATTTCTATCTTGCTGGCGGAACAGGATTAGCTTTACAGATAGGGCATAGGATTTCAGTTGATCTAGATTTCTTCACAGAAAAGGAATTTAATGAAATTGATCTTATAAGTAAACTATCATCTATTGGAGATCTTGAAGTGATACAAAGGTCATCACAATCTATAACTGGTACACTTGATGAAGTTAAATTCTCTTTTCTTGGCTATAAGTATCCGATATTAAATTCCTGCATGGAACATAATGGAGTCAGAATTGCTTCAATTGAAGATATTGCTTGCATGAAACTTGATGCGCTTTCAAGTCGGGGTACGAAACGTGATTTTATTGATCTATATTTTATTGCAAAAAAGATACCAATGACTTCAATTTTAGAATTATTTGAACAGAAATATGCAACGGTGAAATACAATATGATGCATATTAAGAAAAGTATGGTGTATTTTGACGATACTAAAGATGATCCTACGCCAAATATGATTATTCCTGTGGAATGGGAAGATATAAAGAAATTCTTTGCAGAACAAGTGGTTAATCTTTAATAGTGAACTTAAATTTTGCCATGATTAAAAAACCGCAGAACTTTAGTAGTTCTGCGGGTGTTACTGTTACAAGGTTATTTTCTGTAAATATAAGTTATTTAGTAGAAGATGTTAACTCTTTAAGTTCTTGCTCAGCAATTTCCTTTGCTATTTCCGCCTCACGGATTTCAATGAGTTTACAATGTGCTTTTTTGGAAATTCCGTAACGCAAGAGGAGTAGCGCAGTTTTTGATCCTGCTAGACAAGCTTCTTCAAGATCGAGAGCCTTCCTGGTATCTTTGATTGGTTGAGAATATGATTTTAATTCTTTGCGTAAGGATATTTCCTTAAGCTTGTCCAGAATCAAGTCGTCAAAATCAAGAATATATTTTTCCAGAATATCTAATCTGTTTAAACTGGAAAGAATCTCAACAATTTGTGGCTTCGCATTATTTATGATATTGCGTATCCTGGTATTTTGCTCAGTGAGCACTATTTTTTCAGGATCTCTTTTCCAACTTGCTATGAGCGGTTCTTTCCAGTCCAAGAGGAAATTGATTAATTTAATGATAAAACTGGTGGCCATATTTTCTTTTTCTGGTTCAATGTGTCCATTTAAGTTACAAATGTACACATTCTCATCTCCCGGTCCATACTTTTCTTCAGTCCGGAAGAAGTGCATAATGGCCAAAAAAAGCTTACCATTTTCATCATCAAGGATGCTCCAGAAAAACTCATTAGGTTTTTTACTGTGGTAGCAATTGACACGTTCAAGTTTGAAGAATTTCAAACAGAGCATTTCGAAGGCTTTTGTGGCGATATTTTGACACAATTCACTTCGTGATTTCATGATGGCATTACCATTTTCATCCCAGCCCATGTGGTACTCTCTATTATCCTCTCCGAAGTCTCTTAGATTAAAATGATTGGTCCAACCGTCAGCAATTTTCAAATAGAAAATAATACGGTCGATTTGCTCATCATTATTGTGTCGATCTAGAGGTTTATCAAGGCCAATATCAAGAAGTTGTATCATTTCATCAGAAGTAGTGGCTTTTTGCCAGAACTCTAGCCATTCTGACCAATTACAAATTGGTCTAATCCTTTTTAATAAAAGAGGATGAGTTGTAATTTCTTCAGTGTTTTTTATTTCTAATCCAGATGTATTTTCAGTTGTCATAGAACTATCCTTATTGTTATGTCCCGTGCTGTGACGAGACTCTATTATCTAGTACTAAAGCTACTCTCTTGGAAAAGGAAGTCAATGGAGGTAATCTCTCACATCTTCAGCTTCGAATAGTTTGAAAATCAATGCGCTATTGACAATACCCAGTTTAATTGTATTCTTATCTTAAATAGTTATTTGTCATAAAAATTAGCAAATGAAAGGAAAAACACGTGAATGTAGATGTAAATAGTAGGATCATCGTTGCTTTGGATGTAAGCACCTTGGACGAAGCAAAGGCTCTTATAGAAACCCTTGCTTCGCATGTTGGTTGTTTCAAAGTTGGTCTTCAATTGATCACTTCAGTTGGCACTCCACAGGTTGTGGAATTTATTCATAAACTTGGTGGGAAGGTCTTTCTTGATGGAAAGTTTAATGATATCCCCAACACTATCGGTGAAGCGGCTACAGCGGCAAGCAAACTCGGTGTTGCCATGTTTAATGTTCATGCTTCATCAGGTATTGAAGCTATGATAGCGGCGGTTAAAAACAAGGGGAATTCCCAAGTTTTGGCTGTTACGGTCCTAACTTCGCTTGAAGAAAATAATATCAATCTTATCTTCGGCTCGCCAAGTAAGGCTAAAGTTCTCCAATTTGCACGAGATGCCAAGTTGGCCGGAGTTGACGGTATCATTTGTTCGCCACAGGAAATTGAACTTCTTGGAAAACAAAAAGAATTAGAAGGACTTTCCAAAGTGGTTCCAGGTGTGCGTCCAAGTTGGGCGGCTGTTGGAGATCAAAAGAGAATTATGACTCCTGGCGATGCTATTGCGGCAGGTGCCACAAAACTTGTCATTGGTCGTCCTATCACTAAACCTCCAACAGAGATTGGAAATTCAGTTGATGCCGTCAAACGCATTGCTGAAGAAATAGCGGCGGCGCTAGAAAGGATAAAATAAATGAATGAGAAACAGGAAAAACAGGAAGAACAGAAAAAACGAGAAAAACAAGTGTTAGAAATTCTGACAGGTGTTGGAGCAATTATCACTGATAGTCATATTGTCTACACGTCAGGCAGACATGGCTTAGCCTATGTTAATAAGGATGCAGTTTATCCGGATACGTCAATCATTTCCGATTTGTGTGCAGAAATTGCAACCGAATTTGAAGATGAAGAAATTGATGTGATTATCGCACCAGCTATTGGCGGTGTCATTCTCTCTCAATGGACAGCTTACTGGATGTCGGCGTTCAAAGGTGAAACTATTCATGCAGTCTACGCTGAAAAAGATCCCGATGGTACATTTGTCATCAAACGTGGCTACGACAAATATATCAAAGGTAAGCGAGTGCTTGTTGTTGAGGATATCTTGACTACGGGTGGCTCTGCTAAAAATGTCATAGAAGCTGTACGTGCCATCGGTGGTGAAGTTGTCGGCCTTGGAGTTCTATGTAATCGTGGAGGCATTGTTCCGGCTGATGTCGGTAACGTTCCTAAATTATTTGCACTTACCAATATCAAATTGGAATCTTGGGATGAAGTGGGTTGCCCGCTTTGTTCTCAAGGTGTTCCGATCAATACCGATGTTGGCAAGGGAAGAGAGTTCTTGACGCGTAAAGCAAAAGAGCAAGCTGGTGCGCAAGAACTTGCTGCACTATTTTCACATAATGTACAAGATCAGACTAATAAATAGGAATATTTATTAGTTTCAAAAGTGGGCAGAAATGCTCACTTTTTTAATACTTAGTTATGATACAAAATGCGAGGACAGCGTATTTAATTTTATGAAAAGTAACAAGAAATCAAATTAACCTAATTATGCAAGTAATGCAATAAGCATATAATTTCCAATTATTTTGTATCTAATCAAATATTTTGATTTTGTATCTAATCAAACAACGAAACTAAATACTCATCAATATTACGTTGATCCATATCGTAGAAGTTTTTATTACCGTTACGTAAGTCAGTCGCAAGTATCACACCAACGAAACGCCAATGCCATGGTTCAAAGACGAAGTAATTGTTGTTTTGTGGATATGAAAGAATGAAGCCATAACGATAGGCATTAGCAAGAAGCCATGTATAAGCCTTTGTGTTTTCAAAACCATCAAGATTTCCATTAAGACCAACAGTGGTTAGATCAACTGTAGTACCTAATTGATGTTCCGAATATCCTTGATCCGCTGAAAAAGAATTAGCTGTGCCCGCCCCATAGATTACTTTATATTGACCTTTAAGAGAACTTTGCTCACTGAAAGAACGAAAGGCAGAAGAGACATACAAATTTATATTTTCTTTAGCGGCATCGTCAATCATTCTTTTCAAGAAAGGTAAAACATGGATTTCTACTTTGAGTGTTTTCGAATCACTGTATTTGTAAGCATCTGGTATTTCTGCGAATCGTGCTGGAGCATAATATTCATTTAAGAAAAATACTTTTGAATATTTTTGCAGTAGTTCTTTGTCTACTTTGCTGAGTTTTTGTAAAGTACTTACTGTACTAGTAATACTGCCGACCTGACTTTGATATGCACCTAATTTACTGGATATATCTCCAACATTTTGACTTAAGGCAGTTGAAAATTCTGTGCGGGTTTGCGTTATGGCATTTTTTAATGTTTCGGTAGTAGAGGCGTATCTTGTTTCTAAAGAATCCAGATTCTGCGACAGGGAATTGATTTTGCTTGAAAGAGTATAGAATTCATAACCGGCAGAAGCGATTAGGATTAGAGTAATAATTGAAATAATCTCTATAGTAGCGTATTTACTAAGGAAACTCTTGGTAGGTTTTATTTCGGGGATTTTGTTCATGTTCATATCATAGCAGAGGGTAGCTCTTGAGGGTAGCCCTCCTCATATTATCTCTGTTATACTTAAAATATGAATAAAAAAACAATTACAATTTTTGGTTTAGGTAGAATGGGTGCACAAATAGCGCGTAGGCTCCATAAAAATGGTTTTCAAGTCATTGCTTGGAATAGATCTCCTGATCCTGTAAAAGAGATTAAGAAGTTCGGAATTTTTGGTACTAATATTATTGAAGAAGCGGTAAATAAAGGTACAGCAGGTTTTGGTGCTAAAACTAGTAAATCTTTATCAATTAAATCGCCACGTATTTTCTGGATAATGTTGCCACATGCAATCATTGAAGAATTTCTTTTCGGCAAAAATCAATTGGGGCCACATCTTAGAAAAGGTGACATTGTTATTGACGGTGGTAATTCGTTTTATAAAGATAGTATTCGTCGTGCTGGTAAAATGAAGAAGAAAGGTATTCATTATTTTGATTGTGGTACCTCTGGTGGTGTCTGGGGTGAAAAAAATGGTTTTGCCTTAATGGTTGGCGGGCCTAAAGAGAAGTGGAATACTATCAAACCTTTTATTCAAGCTCTTTCTGCTGGAGATAACTTTGCTTATTGCGGATCAGCTGGTGCCGGTCATTTCGTTAAAATGGTTCACAATGGTATGGAATATGGCATGATGGAAGCAATAGCGGAAGGTTATGGTGTACTCAAAGCTAGTCCTTTCAAACTTGATTTGGCTGACGTTACTCGTGTGTATCAGAAAGGTTCAGTAGTAAGATCATGGTTGATAGATTTATGTAGAAATATATTTGAGACAGAAAATATTGAAAAGACATCAGGAAAAATTGATTCCAATGGTGAAGGGGAGTGGACTGTAAATGCCGGTAAAGAATTCGGTGTTGATGTGCGGGTTATTGAAGATTCTGTGAATGTAAGAAAAGAGTCAGTTGATCCGAAGAATCAAAAGAAATATTCCAATAAGATTGTAGCTTTAATGCGTAAGCAATTTGGTGGGCACGCGGTCCATTAAAATTTAACAATTATAAAATTAAACAATATGACAATTAAACAATAGGACAATATAACAATTATAAAATTACACAATATGACAATTGCACAATTTAACAATAGGACAATTGAACAATTACACAATTTAACAATTAAATCATGAATTACCCATTGTTTAATTGTTGAATTGTCATATTGTGTAATTTTATAATTGTTATATTGTGCAATTGTTCAATTCTTAAAAATGGTCTTCATCACTACACAATCACCGGCGGAAGGTATTAAAGCTTTTGCAAGTCAAATCGGCGGTTTGTTGTGTAAAGACAAAAAAGTTCTGTGGCTTGTTCCTGGTGGAACAAATATTCCAATCTCTGTTGAAGTTATGAAAATAGTTCGTAAGCAAGTGTCAGAAAAATTAATGAATAATTTAACTGTAACTTTGACTGACGAACGTTTCGGTCCTGTTGGTCATAAAGATTCCAATTGGGAACAGTTAATGCTTGCTGGCTTTGATTTTTCTGGTATTCAAACTTTACCTGTGCTTAAAAATCTTTCACTTGAAGAAACAGTGAATGAATTTTCTAAAAATATTGAAAGAGCTTTTAGTTTGCCAATTTCGCCGATTAGTAAAACAGATTCTTTGCCGGTTGGCGAGGTGATTCCATTGGAGAATTCATCAACCAGCGAGATTATTAATGGAAACGATATTGTCATTGGTCAATTTGGTATCGGTCCAGATGGACATATCGCAGGGATCTTACCAAATTCGTCAGCAGTTAAAAGTTTGAATACAACTTTTTCATACACAGCACCGCCGTTTACAAGAATTACATTAACTCCAAAAGCCCTTTTAAAAATTTCTATTGCGTATGCTTTTGTCTTCGGTGAATCAAAAAGAGAAGCGATTTCTAATTTACAGATAAAGAACCTTTCAATTGAAGAACAACCAGCGCAGATTTTGAAAAAGCTAAAAGAAGCTTATTTATATAGTTATACACATTAGTTATAAGTTATACACTTGTTTCCAAAATTGAATATGTATGTTAAGATATATTTAATGACTTCACGTATATCCTCATACTTTTTCTTCATATTATTACTTTGTGCGGTGGTGGCATCAATCATGATATTTTTGCCTTTTTTGACACCTATTATTTTAGGTATTGCGGCATCTATTATCGTGTACCCGATATACAGAGGAATCTGTTTTTCTATCGGTAATGGTAAATGGCGTGATAACATTTCGGCTTTAGCTACGGTACTTATAGTCATTATAGTTATTTTAGTACCGTTATCGTTCATACTCGCGCGAATGTATTCTGAAGTTCAGTCTCTTTATGTTGTATTAACTGATGAATCAGGCCGTTCGGCTGTTATAAGTGGTATGAATTCACTTTCACAAGCTATTTCTGATAAACTTTTTAATCTATTTCCTGCTTATAGTTTTGACTCACTCAATATCACTAATTATTTGAAAGATGCTCTTATTTGGGTATTTGGTAATTTGGATAGTATTTTCACTAGTATTGCCAAGGTAGGCGCTTATGCATTCGTCTTTCTTTTGACAATGTATTATTTCTTGCGTGACGGCGCAATGATAAAACGTAGATTTATTTCATGGAGTCCACTTCTTGATAAACATGATGAATACATCTCAACAACATTAAAGCGTGCAGTACTTTCAGTTTTTGGTGGTACGACTGTTGTGTCCATAATTCAAGGTATTCTTACAGGATTAGGGTTTTTCCTATTTGGCATACCAGCACCAGTAGTTTGGGGTACTATGGCTTCAATTGCGGCATTTATTCCAGGTATTGGCACTAGTTTAGTTATAATCCCAGGAATTTTATATTTATTGGTTGTTGGAAATTATACTTATGCCATTGGTCTTATGTTGTGGGGTCTATTAGCTGTTGGTCTTATTGATAATATTCTTGGCCCTCATTTGGTAAATAGAGGTGTGCATATTCATCCATTCCTTATTCTAATTTCCGTATTAGGTGGTATCGTGACTTTTGGACCAGTCGGATTCGTTTTAGGTCCGCTTATCCTTGCTCTGTTGTTTGCTTTACTTGAAATATACAGAACATCTTTTACTGATCTGAAAGAAGGTGAATAAAATATATGGCATTAATTGATGAAATACAATTCCATGCTAAAGCAGGAAATGGCGGCAACGGTGTCGCTCGTTGGCGTCATGAAAAATTTAAAGAGTTTGCTGGGGCGGCCGGTGGTAATGGTGGTAAAGGTGGCGATGTTTATATACGTGCTGTTCGTGACATTAATATTTTGGCGCGTCATAAAACTACCAAGCTATTCGTAGCTGAAAATGGTCAGAGCGGGCAAAACTTAAGTAAACAAGGTAAAACAGGAGATGATTGTTATATTGACCTGCCGATCGGTTCTGTCATTGAAAATACAAAAACTGGACGTATAGTTGATCTTGTTGAAGAGGGACAAGTTTCTAAGATACTTCACGGTGGTCGTGGTGGCTTAGGTAATGAATATTTCAAAGCTTCTACTAATGTTAGTCCCGAACAATCTACACCTGGTGTTAATGGAGAAGAAGCTGATTTCAAAGTTGAGCTTGATCTTATCGCTGATGCTGGGCTTATCGGTTTACCAAACGCAGGTAAATCAAGTCTTTTAAATGCTCTTACTTCTGCTCATGCAAAAGTTGGTAGTTACCAATTTACTACACTAGATCCAAACCTTGGAGCTTTGAAAGGGGGTTTTATCCTAGCGGATCTTCCTGGACTTATAGAAGGTGCGGCTGAAGGAAAAGGTTTGGGTCATAAATTTTTGAAACATGTTAAAAGAACGAAGATATTACTGCATTTAATCGAGGCCTCGCCTCGAGGCGAGGCCTCGAGGCCTCGCCTCGAAGTAGAGTCTTATCTTTCTATAAGAAAAGAGCTTGAAAAATATGGTAATGGTTTATCTGAAAAGAAAGAAGTGATAATTCTTACAAAAACAGATCTAGTTGATGCAGAAACTATTAAGTCTGCACGCGAAGCTTTAAGTAAGTATAATCAAGATATTTTGGATGTGACGGTGCTTGATGATGAATCTATAAAGAAAATAGGCGAAGAGATTGCTAAGAGGTTAATTTCTTAAATTGTCATATTGTGCAATTGTTTGAATTACAACCAAGTGTTGTGAATAGTAATATTCGCTAAGCTCTAACAATCTTTAATACTAAACTAATTTCTCTAATAGTATTTTTTTAACCATTTCAGGATTAGCTGAACCTTTGGTTGCTTTCATAGCTTGACCAATAAGGAATTGAAGGGAAGTAACTTTACCGGCTTTGTATTCAGAAACAACGTTGGCATTTTCGGTGATTATCTTTTCTATAGCAGGAATAAGGTCATCGGTATTGTTCTGTTGAATAAGACCGTGTTTTTGGGCTAATTCGAAAACGGAAGTGATTTCAAGAGGTTTAACTTCTAGATCTGGCTTATTTAATGATGACGCAGAAGTTTGATCTCCTAAAGCGGATTTATCGGAATAATTAGATCCCGATGGTGTTTCAAGGAGAATTGCTATCAAATCCTTAGCTCCACGAGATGAGACTTTGGCATCAGCAATAAGTTGAATTAATTCAGAGAAGTTCTGTGTACTGATTGTTTCAATATCAAAAGAGCCACTTTTTTTGTTTAAAGCTCCGAGATAATCAGATAATATGTAGTTAATTGAAAGTTTTACTCTTTTTAGATCATTTTTGAATGGTTCTATAACTTTTTCAAAATAGTTAGCTATTTCAGGTGATTCTATGAACATGGAGACTTCTTTGTCTGTCATAGCAAAATCTTTCTTGAAACGATCACGTTTGATCCATGGGAGCTCAACCATGTCCTTTTTCAAGATATCTGTTGAGAATTCGCTTATTTCGGAAATTTTGAATTTTGGTATATCTGGTTCAGGGAAATAGCGGTAATCATGAGAACCTTCTTTTTTTCTTTGAGAATAAGTCTCGTTAAGTTTCTCATCCCAACCACGAGTTTCTTGGATAACTTTATCCCCAGCTTCTAATAGGGAAGTCTGACGTTCAATTTCGTAAGCGATAGCTTTTTCTACAACTTTAAAGGAGTTTAAATTTTTAACCTCAGTTTTTGTACCAAGTTTTTGGAGATCAAATTTCTCTGGCGATTTGGAGGCCTCACTAGATCCAGCAGGGGATTTTTCTAAATCAGACGAGGTTTTGGGAGCAATAGAAATATTTGCTTCAACTCGCATTTCACCTTTTTCCATATTAGCATCACCGGCGCCGAGATATCTAAGAAGTAGTTGAAGTTCTTTTGCAAAGTTGACGGCAGTCACGGCATCATGGATGACAGGTTTGGTAACGAGTTCAAGAAGGGGAACACCAGCGCGATTGAAATTAACCAGACTGTTTTTGTGAGTGTCATGAGTAGACTGAGCGGTGTCTTCTTCTAAGTGAATACGTTCAAGTTCTACTCCAGCGAGAATACCTCCAGAGACGAGTGGATATTTGAATTGACTGATCTGATAGCCTTTAGGAATGTCTGGATAAAAATAATTTTTACGATCCCATTCTGTAAAATCTGCGAGAGTCCCGTTTACCGCGAGTCCAACTTTAAGAACGTGACGAATCGCTTCTATATTTGGTACAGGTAATGTGCCTGGATGTCCCATGCAAATCGGACAAACATTTATATTTATTTTTTCTTCATCAGGATTATTTTTGCAAGAGCAAAACATTTTAGAAAATGTTTTTAATTCTGCATGAATTTCTAAACCAATAGTGGGGAGGTAAGTGGTAGTCATGACATTAGAATAGCAGATAATTATTTTAGAGGCGAGGCCTAAGCTCATCGAGGCGAGGCCTCTGCGGTCAGCTCGCTAGGAGGTCAGGCCTCTGCGGCGGTGTGGAGGCCTGGCCTCCTAGCGAGCTGACCTGTGGATAACTTTTACTCTGTTAGATGTTGGACTACGAGTTTTCTAACTGCTTTTTTATCGGGTCTTTTTCCTTTGCTAGCTTCTATCTCTATGAGCAGTCTTTCGATGTCAGAAATTTTGTAAACTCGGTAATTATTAATAGGGTGGCGAGAGGCTTCAAACTTACCGTTGTTATCCCAGTTGCGTAGGGTTAGGGTTGTCACACCTAAGATTTTTGATGCCTGCTTTATAGTTATAAGTTTTATGTTGGAAATGTCCATATTGTTTTATAAAGGTTAATAGAGGTTATTAATTTGTATGCTTCTATTATATCATAGTTTATTAATGTTTATTAGTCTTTATAATACTTAAAATACCGCTTTTTTCTATCGTTAAATTAAAAATTTGTTAGAAATCTTTAAAAAATACGTTGTAATAATTTTACTACGAACTTAGAACTTTAAAAATATGTTTAAAAAATCTCTAACAAATTTTAGAAATTTTTTTTGCGTTTTTTATACACTAAAGTTTGTAAACATAGCAAAATTCTTGTTCTAATAATGTGCTCCGAGATCGGTTGTAACAAGGCCGTATACTTTTTAAAAAATATTCAGTGTAATGCGTTATCCACAGAAAAATTTTGAACAAAAAAAAAGAATGCTGATGTATAATTACCTGCGAATGAAAGATTCAATTCTCATTGAGGGAAAAGCCTATATCTCGTCCAGACGAGGTGCCGAGATAACTAAGTACACAAACGATTATGTTGGCCAACTTTGCCGTTCTGGTAAAGTTCCCGCCAAGATGTTCGGGCGAACCTGGTACATAGACGAGGAAGCCCTTCTTGAGTACAAAGAAAATACACGAAAACATTTTGGATGCGTTAAAAAACAACCACAGATTTTCCCAGCTGATGAACAAGAAATACAGGAATTATTTTCTACAACCACCTCTAAAAATTCTTTAGATTCTGAATCAATCTCGGAATCAAAAACTGTATCTTTAAAATCAGAAAAGCAGAATATTGAATCTACAATTCCAGTTTTTGCATCTAATAATAATTCAAAATTATCACGTGGCGAGGATTATGAATCGTCATCAATTCCTACACCATTAAAGTGGAAAATTAGTTATGCTCAGGATGAGGAATCTTTCTTGCCGAGATTGTCTAAAACAGCCCATAATCCCTTTGTAGCTTCTAATATCTCGGATGGAGAAAGTGATTCAAAAAATAGAGATTTACATGGCAGTAGATTGGAGGTTAAATTTTCTGATAGATCTAACGAGAATGTAACAACTAAATTATTTAAGCGAGCAAGGTCGGTGAAGTCTCCGATGGAATTTGGTAGAAAGTCTTATAGTTATGCTGCCGGAACTTTAGTTGGAGTCGGAATGATCATTGGTTTTGTTTTTATAGATAGTCCATCAAGTGCGGTTTCTATGTTAGCCAAGACAACCATTCCATTTTTGCAGGGTATAGATATGGTTGAATCTATTTTGACTAATTCTGCAAAGATAGAGAGAGGTTCAAATGTTAAACATGTAGCAAGTATTGTAGAAGGAGTTAATTCTTCAGTTGGTAATTGGTGGTCAAATAAAAAGAAAAACTTAATTGCATCAGTTAGAGACTTTCTTGGTATAGATGATAAACCTGTAACTTTAGTACTTTCGGGTGATACTCAAGGTAGTAACTCGGATGACAAACCGATGGTGTTGGTATTCTCGGGTGATGCTCAAGGTAGTATTCCAGATGATTATAGAAATAATGTTGTCGCAAACTCTGATAACACTGATACTACTGTTCTAACCGGTGGTAAGTTGAATGTTTCTACAACAACAAACACTATTGCCGCTAACACTACTAATACCAGAGTGATCACGCAACAGCAAATTACTTACTTGAATGCAGTAGATCCCTCTATATATAGTAGGTTAACGAATTTGGAATCTTTGATAGCAAACAATACTAGTCATGATATAAGACAGACGGTTGTTGTTTATGACAATTTAGGAAAAACTATCGCTGATGTCATTTCTAATTTATCTAAAGGAGGTACTTTAACGAATATAACGATTGCAGGCGGTAATATATCTGATGTAAGTATTTCAGGTGCAACTATTTCAGGTTCATCATTCTCTGGTTCAACAGGAACTTTCACTGGAGATCTTTCAGCAGCTGGAAAATTAACAGTAAGTGGTACGACTACAACTTCTGTACTTGTCGTAAACAATACAAGTTTGTTCAATGGAGCAGTTACAGTTTCTTCAACTCTTGATGTCATCGGGTTGGCGACATTATCAAATGCTTCCACTACACAGATTTCAGTTTCAGACATAGCTTACTTCCCAGGTTCAGGTATTTGGAATAATTTAGGTAACATTGGTATCGGTACAACTTCACCATCTGCTAATCTTGCTATTCATCAACAAAATAATGGTGACACGATGATCATGGCAGTACGCAATACTGATACAGCTCCATCTGGAGATTTTATAAATTACACAGATACTTCAGGCGCAGTTCTTTTCAGAGTTGATAATAGTGGAAATGTTTATCAAGGCGGTTCTATCTCAAGTGGTTCGTTAGCATTATCTTCAGCTTCAACTCCACAGCTTCGTATTCAGTATGAAGGATCTTCTGGAGAAGTAACTTTCTCAACAAATGAATTTGGTAGTACGACGATTGCTTTGAATGGTTCAAATCCAGCTCTCGTCTTTACACCACAATCAAATAGTTTAAATACTTTCTCATTCACCAACGCGGCTTCTTCCCCAGTCTTATCTATTGATACTCTAAATAGTTTTGTTGGTGTTGGAACAACTTCACCAGCTACAACTTTTGCAGTTCAAGGTAACTCATATGTTTCTGGCACATCATTCTTCGGTGGAGCAATGACAGCAACTTCTACATTGGATGTTTCAGGAGCAACGACACTTGGATCAACTTTGAATGTCACAGGACTTACAACTCTTGGTTATGCTTCAACTACTCAATTAACGACAACGGGTTCAACTTATTTGGCAACAACAGGAGGGAATGTGGGAATTGGAACAACTAATCCAGCTTATAAATTAGATGTAGTTGGGAGTGCAGCTATCCACGGCGGGACTTTATGGCTTGATACAATAAATTCTTATTCAACAAATGCTGTAACTTTTGCAAATACCAATACTATATTTAATGGTAACATCGGCATCGGTACTACCACTCCTTCAACGAAGTTTGCAGTTCAAGGCTCCGCTTACATTTCAAGTAATCTCTTTGTTGGCGGAGCGATCACTTCTACTTCAACAACTGCTTCAACTTTCCCATACGCTTCCACCACCGCTCTATCTATCTCCTCACTCACATCAGGTAGAGTTCCATTCGCTTCAACAGGAGGAATGCTAACAGATAACTCAGCTCTAACCTTTGATGGTACTAAGTTAATTGCTACATATGCTTCTACTACAGCTTTGACTTCAACAGGTTCTGCTTACTTTGCAACAAGTGGAGGGAATGTGGGAATTGGGACGACGAATCCTCTTCAGAAATTAGATGTCCGCTCAGCTGATTCTACTGCACCTGTTTTGAATATCTACAACACAACATCAGCATCAGTTGCAGGACAAGTTGTCGGAACGATGGCATTTGGAGGTGTCCATGTTGGAAATGATATTGTTAGAGCATCTATAAGTGGTATTAATGAGCTTGTTAACGATAGTGGTCAAGGCGCTATATCATTCTCAACTCGCTTAGCTGGTGTCGTAGCAGAAAAGATGAGGATTACAAGTAGTGGCAATGTCGGAATTGGAACAACTTCACCTTCAACCAATCTCTCCGTCCAAGGCTCCGCTTACATTTCAAGCAATCTCTTTGTCGGCGGAACTATAACTTCCACATCAACTCTCACACTTTCAAACCTTGGTAAGAACATGATTCTTACATCTGATGGTAGTGGAACTTTAGTTTCATCTTCAACTCCAACAGCCGCTGCTTACTTAGCAACATCAACGACAGCTACTTCTACATTTGCTGGAGGATTGAATGTTGCGGGAAGTTCGGGATTGAGTGTTCTTCAAAATGGGAATATTGGAGTTGGAACTATAATGCCAACTAACAAACTACAGATTGATATTGGAAATAATGATGGATTTCTAATTACTAATAATGCAAGAGCTACTGGATATACTGTATTTAAAGTTTTGGAAAACGGGGAAGATACTATTGTATCAGGTGCTTTAAATAATGACTTTATATTTAAAACTTTAGCTAACGGAGGAACAACTGAAGGATTTAAATTTGTTAATAGTAACGATGAAGTAAGAATGTTTATTGCACAAGATGGTTTTGTAGGAATCGGCACTACCACTCCTTCACAAACACTTTCAGTCCAAGGTAATTCATATGTTTCCGGTACTTCATTCTTCGGTGGAGCAATAACAGCAACTTCTACATTGAATGTTTCTGGAGCAACTACACTTGGATCAACTTTGAATGTCACAGGACTTACAACTCTTGGTTACGCTTCAACAACTCAGATTGGTTCTACAGGTAATGCATACTTTGCAACAGCTAGTGGTAATGTTGGCATCGGGACGACGAATCCAGCAAGTAAGTTAGATGTTGTTTCTACTACAAATGGTTTAAATGTATTTAATTTTACTCCTTCTCGTGGTGCCTATAGTTGGACAATGAATGATTATGGAACAGTTTCGGCTTTTGCTGGAAATGGCGTTGATTGGGCAGTTTTTGGAACTGGTTTAGCGGGTGATGCGTACCAACGCCTTGCATTTGGATTGGATGTTGGAAATGCAGAAATAGCTTTTGGTCCTGGAAATGCGGTAAGAGATAGTTTTATTAAAAGAGCTTTAAATGGCGCTGGATTTTCAATAACTGGCAATGTCGGAATTGGAACAACTTCTCCTTCACAACTTCTCTCCGTTCAAGGCAACGCCCTTATTTCAGGTAATCTTTCAGTCGCCAACATCACCGCAACTGGAACACTCACAGTCGCAGGATTAACTACATCATCAACAGCCACTTCAACATTTATTGGAGGAGCAACATTTGCAACTAGTGGAGGCAATATTGGCATCGGTACAACAACTCCTAGAGCGCAACTACATATATTCAAGAATCCAGGTAGCGCAACTTTGACTGAGGTAATGAGATTAGCTGGTTACTACAGTAGTACCGGTTCAGGATCATTGATCAGATTCACAAATGGAATTGGTAGTGGTTTAGTAGGTGCTAATCCTGGTTATGGTGAATATAACATTGCTGGTATTTCTGCTCTTGACGATAACTCGTCTTGGGGTGGAAGCTTAGCTTTCCATACTGCTCCAACTGGTACTACTGGTGGTGCGAATCTTGTTGAAAGAATGAGAATCCTTTATAGTGGTAATGTTGGTATTGGTACCACTTCACCATATTCTAAACTCTCCGTGGCCGGTCAAGTTGTTGCACAAAACTTTGTTGCAACATCTACAACAGCTACTTCAACGTTTGCTGGAGGAATAACCGGCCCATCAAACTTCACTGTTCAAAGTTCTTCAGGATATGTCGGTATCGGTACCGCTACTCCAACAACAAACTTACATATATATAATACTGGAACAGTAGGTACATTAAGAACGTTATTAAAGTTACAAACAGCGGATTCAAATACAGGTTCTGGTGCAAGCATTGATTTTTCTGAAGGTTCTGGAGACACTGTAACAGCAAGAATATCTAAAATATATGAAGCGGCCGGCCAAGAAGGATTAGCTTTCTCAACTTACAATTCTCCAACTCTAAGTGAAAAGTTACGAATCACAAACGGTGGAAATGTCGGCATCGGCACCACTACTCCAACTTCACTCTTACAAGTCGCCGGAGCTACAGCACCAAAGATAACAATTTCTGATACAAATGCTGCAACCGATCAGAAGCACTGGTTCATGGAATCAAACACTGGAAGTTTTGCAATCGGCACAACTTCAGATGCTTTGACTACTAATGCAAGCTACAGAGCTTTGACTATTGATTCTAGTGGAAATATTGGAATTGGGACGAATAGTCCTAGTGCCAAACTAGAAGTTAATGGCGAAATATGGGCTTTGGAAGATGGTAATAGTCCAAGAATAATTTTGGGAGATTCTGCTGATACGGGTTCATATGGTTATCTAAATTGGAATAGTACTAGTAACACATTAGGACTTATCAATTCTGGTGATACTAATATTCAAATAGGTGATGGTACTAATAAAGTAGGTGTTAACGAAAGTGCTCCTTTGACTATTTTGCATATAACTAATGATTCTGACGTAACTACTACTGAGCTCAGAATTGATAATACTGAATCTACTGCTGACATCAATCATACCGCTTTAACTTTCTATGATGGCGGTACCTTAGGTGCATATATGAGATATAACAATAATCAGAACACTCTCTCAATAGGTACTTCGGAATCTACTAGTGAAATTAACTTCCAGATTGATGAAATCACTAAAATGAGTATTGATGAATCTGGCAATGTTGGAATTGGTACCACCACTCCTTCAAAAACACTTGCAGTCCAAGGCAACTCCTATGTCTCCGGCACCTCATTCTTCGGCGGAGCAATGACAGCAACTTCTACATTGAATGTTTCTGGTGCAACTACACTTGCTTCAACATTAAATGTCACAGGACTTACAACACTAGGGTTTGCTTCAACGACTCAGATTGGTTCAACAGGTAATGCTTACTTTGCAACAAGTGGAGGGAATGTGGGAATTGGGACGACTTCTCCAACTCAAATTCTGGCGCTTGCAGGTGCAGCCAATACTATCCTAAATATTGACTCAACACTTAGTTCAGGTTCAACACGTGTGACTCTTTCAGAAAGCGGAACAGTTGGTGGAACAATTCAATATATTAATTCCGCCTTTAGCACTACTGATCGTAGGAATAATCTTGAAATGTTTAACAGCAGTGCTACTGGTGCTAATAGTTTCTGGACTAATGGAAGTGAAAGAATGAGAATTAATAGCGGAGGTGGCGTACGTATTGGTACAACGACTAATGGTTCTGCAAAACTTGTTGTTGACGGTGGCAGGACATATTTGAATTCAGCGGATCTATTTACTCTAGGAATTGGTCGTGGAACTACCAATACTAATTATTATATAGGTGTTTCTACTGGAGATAGTCCAGATCTAATCTTTAGTAATAAAGGCGGTTCTGAGGGAATGAGGGTTACTGATGGGGGCGGTTTAGTTTTACCTAGCTTGAGTAGCTCAGCGGGTGTTAGATACATCTGTCAGGATGCCAATGGATTGCTTTCATACTCAACCACGGCATGTAATCCATCATCGTTACGTTATAAGGATAATATTGAAGATATTGGTATGGGACTTGCAGAAGTTATGAAGATGAGACCAGTTTCCTTTGATTATAAACCAGAAATAGGAGTTCTTGGAAATCAAATAGGTTTCATTGCTGAAGAAATGGCAAGTACAGCACCACAAGTTGTTGGTTTTGATAAAGATGGTAGAGCAGACAATGTTGATTATGCAAGGATCACACCTATTATTGTTAAGGCTATTCAAGAGCAGGAGCAAAAGATTAACGTTCTAATTACTTCAAATTCAGAATTAGAAGCTTTGATTGCCGAGTCACAAGCCGAAAAATCAATTGCTGAATCATTTACAGCAACTTCAACAACAGCGACTTCAACATTTGCTGGAGGATTGAATGTAGCTGGTATTTCAGGATTAACCGTTATGCAAAATGGAAATGTTGGAATCGGTGTAGCAAATCCTGTTACGAAGTTCTCAATAACAGGAGGTACTATTTCAAATGATATAAGTACTATTACATCTGAAGGACAAGCACGTATCGCTGGTGGTTCATTCCAAGCACTCGGAGTAACTGATGATACTTTTGAAGGTTTGCGCGCAGTAAACTTTGGCACAACGACTGGAGCACGTTCTCGTATAACATATGCAGTTTCTTCAGATCCATTCAATAACACAAATGATGGAAAAGTATTCCTTGATGCCATTAGAACATCAACGAATATGGACTTTGCAATTTCTCTTAATAATATTGAGGGTTCAGCTCCAGTTGAACGTTTCAGAATTACAGGAGAAGGAAACGTTGGTATCGGAACATCAAGTCCAAGCTACTTATTGGCTGTCGGAAATAATGAATTATCTGGAGTCGTTGCTCAATTTACAAACTCTACAGGTTCTTGTTACATCAACCCAACTACAGGTTCATTGAATTGTTCTTCTGATAGTCGCTTGAAGAAAAACATAACTCCAATTTCTGCTTCATCTAGTCTTGCTTCTATAATGAAACTTAGACCAACTAAATATAATTGGGGTTCAGAAAGCGATAGCACATCATTACATGCCGGTCTCATTGCTCAGGAAGTGTTACCAGTCTTCCCAGATCTAGTATCACAAGGTAAGGATGGTTATTACACAATGAACTACGCAGGACTTACTCCTTACTTAGTTGGAGCTGTACAAGAATTAGGTTCTGCTAACATCTCAATTTCTAAGATTCTATCAACCACCACATCAGATCTTGCTTCTGCTATCACAGCACTTGATTCTACGAAGATTTCATTAGCTTCTACCACCTTAGGATTTGTTAGCCTCAGAGATCGTGTGAATGCATTGTTCGCCTCAACTACAGCACTTGTTTCAGATCTTGCTTCTACAACGAAGTACATCAATTCAGAGTCATTCATTGAAAGAATAGCGCAAGCAGTAAAGGATCTCATAGCCAAAGCAGGAGATTGGGTAGTTGAAAAGATTAGTGCAAAATCAGCAGTCTTCACAGATCTTCAAACAGATAATATCAAAACACAAACTATCAAGACACAGACTGCCGCAATTTCTCAAGGTTTGGAATTCGTTGATCAAAATACAGGTCAAGTATATTGTATAAACATTAAGAACGGCGAGTGGAATAAAGTCCAAGGAATATGTATCACACCTACACCAACTCCAACACCAGTTATTACTCCTACACCTACACCGGTTATTACTCCAGCACCTTCGACAGCACCAGAAACAACCCCAGAAACAGCTCCATCTTCAACTGTAGTAACACCTGATGTAACCCCAACTCCTACAATAACGCCTACACCAACTCCAAGCGCTACTCCAGCAACAGTAACTCCAACTCCTACACCAAGCGCAACGACAACACCAAGTGCAACAACAACCCCAGAAACAGCTCCATCTTCAACTGTAGTAACACCTGATGTAACCCCAACTCCTACAATAACGCCTACACCAACTCCAAGTGCTACTCCAGATCCAACAGTAGTAACCCCAACCCCTACACCAAGCACTACTCCAGATCCAGCAACAGTAACTCCAGCTCCTACAGCATCTCCGGAAACTTCACCAACTCCAAGCGTAACGGTCACGATTGACCCTACACCTGCTCCAACCTCTGTACCAAGTCCAACAACTGCACCAGAAACAACCACTCCTCCAGCACCATAGAGGTCAGGCCTCTGCGGCGGTGTGGAGGCCTGACCTCTAGAGGCACCTCGAGGCCTCGCCTCGAGGCGAGGCCTCTAAGCGTCCCTTGTTCAATCTGTTAACCTATGCTATATTATTGGCGTGTAGGTATTCTCGTCACTTACGCGTTAGCAATTAATGTACGAGATCTCCGCTAGCGCGTTACTTTATGTGATTCGTTGTGCGGGCAACAAAAGAAAATGTCAAAGAGACTTTTCGTAGGCAGTATTGCCTGGGGTACGACTGACCAGACCCTGAAGACACACTTCGAACAGGTTGGCGCAGTTGAATCTGCGACGGTTATCATGGACAAAATGTCTGGTCGCTCAAAGGGCTTCGGCTTCGTTGAGATGGCTTCAGATACAGAAGCCGCTGATGCCGTTACAAAGCTTAATGGTTCTGAATTAGATGGTCGCAAGATCGTCGTTTCAGAAGCAAGACCTAAGGCGTAAGCTTTAGATTCTCTCCGATTCATTCGGTCCAGCTTTTAAAAAACACCCCGTGGTTGAAAAACCGCGGGGTGTTTTGATTTCGAGGCGAGGCCTGATTTAGCAAAATCACCTACTGGGTCGAAAAATTTGCTATACTATTGCCATGTCAAATAATAAAATCGAGGACAAAACCTCACCAGAAGCTTCTTTTGGGAAAAGTGATATACACGGTGGTGATATTACTGCTCATTTAGAACATATTAATCATGAATTTAGTGACGGATTTGAATTTTTAAAGAGATATCCAAAGTCAGTAACAATTTTTGGTTCATCACAAGCTAAGTCTGATAGCGAAAGTTATAAAAATGCTGAGATGCTAGCTGGACGTATTGTTACAGAATTAAAATATGCGCTAATCACAGGTGGTGGTCCAGGTATTATGGAAGCTGCCAATAAAGGTGCCTATGAAGCAGGAGGTGTTTCTTTAGGAATGAATATTAGTTTGCCTCATGAACGCACTACTAATGCTTACGTAACTCACGCAATTAAGTTTTCTTATTTCTTTTCTCGCAAAACAATGATGATGTTTGCCGCGGAAGCTTTTATTTTCTTCCCCGGAGGTTTTGGAACTTTTGATGAACTTTTTAATGTTCTTACTTTAGTTCAAACCGGTAAAATCCCGCGTATGCCTATTATCTTATTTAATTCAAAATTCTGGAATCAATTTCACGACTTTCTTGCTAAGGAAATGTATGAAAATAATAAAACTATTGAAAAACATGACCTTGATCTTATGACCATCACTGATTCTATGGATGAAGTTATAAATGTCATTAAAAAAGCTCCTATATCAGAATGGTGGAGAAATATTAATTAAATAAACAATTAGGGTTTTCAGTGACAGCCGTCTATTTAAATTTTTACACCATCTATTTATGTTTAAGTTTTCAATTATATCCAAATTACCGAACGGCCGAGGTCGAGCTGGTATTATAGAAACACCGCATGGAATTATAGAAACGCCAGCATTTATTCCTGTAGGAACTAAAGCAACAGTAAAGGCTCTTTCACCAGAACAAGTAAGAGATCAAGTTGGTGCACAAGCTATTCTTGCTAATACATACCATCTTTATCTTCAACCAGGTGTTGAGGTTTTAAAAGAAGCTGGTGGCTTAGGTAAATTTATGAATTGGTCAGGGCCAACTTTTACTGATTCCGGAGGTTTTCAAGCTTTTTCACTAGGTGGAAGTGGTTTATCTAAGATTTTCGGAGAGGCCTACCCAGTGGCGATTCTGCTGAATCGGCCTCGAGGCGAGGCCTCGAGGTCAGGCCTCGAGGCCTCGCCTCTAATGGCTAAAGTTACCGATGATGGTGTTTCTTTTAGATCTATCATTGATGGTTCTACACACATGTTT
Organism: Minisyncoccota bacterium; assembly: GCA_041662725.1. Taxonomy (GTDB): domain Bacteria; phylum Patescibacteriota; class Minisyncoccia; order Phycocordibacterales; family PALSA-1337; genus C7867-002. The sequence goes on along the minus strand of JBAZRX010000004.1, from coordinate 33,820 downwards.
ACACCGGAACGATCTATTGAGATTCAACAAGCTATCGGGGCAGACATTATTTTTGCTTTTGATGAATGTATTTTACCTACAGAATCATATGAAAGGCAGGAACAAGCTGTAAGACGTACCAATGAATGGGCAAAGAGGTGTTTAGAGGCGAGGCCTCGAGGCGAGGCCTCGAAGCTAAACCAAGCTCTTTTCGGCATAGTCCAAGGTGGTCGTTATGAAGATCTACGAAAACAAAGCTCCAGAGATATCGGAGCAATGGATTTTGACGGTTTCGGTATCGGGGGTTCTTTTGATAAAGATGACGTTGGTACTGCTGTAGGCTGGGTAGCAGATGAATTACCAGAAGGGAAACCTCGCCACCTATTAGGTATTGGAAAACCATCTGATCTTATTTCCGGCATTGAAAATGGTATGGATACTTTTGACTGTGTAGCTCCTACAAGACTTGGTAGAAATGGTTCTGCTTATGTTTCTTCGAGGCCTCTCCTCGAGGCCTCTCCTCGAGGAGAGGCCTCGATAAATCTTCTTAACGCCTGTTTTGTACACGATTTTTCTCCTATTGATTCAAATTGTGGTTGTTATACCTGTAAAAATTATACTAAAGCATATATTGCTCATCTATTTCGTGCCAAAGAGATGCTAGCGGCAACACTAACTTCAATACACAATCTTTACTACCTTGTAAACCTTGTTAGTACCGCAAGAAAGGCAATTATTGAAGGGAAGTTTGAAGAATTCAAGCTAGGATTGAATTAATTATAAAGGGTATTCATATCGCGGGGCAAAATCCCGCCAGATTTAAAGCTGTGAGGAATTGTCACTTTGTAAGCCATACCCGCTTTAATTAGTTATTTTAAATTTCTTTAGGTCTATAATCCATTGGTGCTCTAGAAAGCCACCACTCTAATTGGTCTAAGTGTAAAAGTCCCTCTTGAGATCCGATAAACTGAGCTACAGACATTGGATTTATTGGTGCCCACATCAAAGCTTCTAAAGGTGTCTTCCCGAGAGCAAGCGCTCCGACAAAAGTAGCGGCCCAAGCATCACCACAGCCAGTTCGTTCTAATGGTGGTCGTGCATCAGGATATATAGGCATGTGATAATAATGATCACCATCAAATAGATAAGCGCCGTTAGAACTATCAGTAATAACAACAAGTTTAGGACCTAGGTCATGAATAGATTTTAGAAGATCTCGAGGCGAGGCCTCGAGGCCTGACCTCGAGGCTTCACCTCGAGGCCTCGCCTCTAAAAGAAGTCTTCTGGCTTCTTCCATATTTACAATAAAAAAATCAGCACGTTTATATATACGCTCTAATTCTTTAATGCCAAGCTTTATTTGGTACGTACCCGGTTGAAAAGCCAATTTAATCGTAGGATTTGCTTCCAGATAATCAGCTATTTGCATATGGTATGGAAAAGTATTGGCTGACAAAGAAGTCAAATATATCCATTTTGGTGCGGTCTTTGCAGATTTATTTTTTATTAGACTTGCAGGTAGATGATAATCATAATCTGTATGATTGACTAAAATAGTTCTATCAACGTCGTACCATAATACGAAGTTATAGTTTGTTCTTTTGTTACTATGGATAATAACATTAGAAGTCATTATCCCATTTTTCTGTAATTCAGCGAGACAATCTTTACCATTTTGATCATCACCAATATTTGTCATAATGGCTGTTTTAAGACCAAGTCGTTTAGAAGTTACAGCAACATTCGCGGCATTGCCTACAGCTTTGATTATTTTTACGTACTCAAAAGGAACTTTCTCTCCAAATGGAAGACAAAGCTCTTTTTCTTCATGATCTACTCTGCAATGAATATGAGCATCTTTAAGACGAATAAATGTGTCAGTTGTAATATCTCCAACAGCTAGGATGTCGAGTTGCTTGCTAAACATGTTGCTATTGTACCACGAGGCCTCGCCTCGAGGCGAGGCCTCGTGGTACAATATACCCATGACACTTCGTGAACATATATCAGAAGCAATTGAACATAAAAAAGCTATAGGCCATTTTAATGTTTCAACTCTTGATGGTGTTTGGGCAGTTGCTGATGCAGCAAAGGAATTAAAAGTGCCAGTCATTGTCGGCGTTTCTGAAGGTGAGCGAGATTATCTTGGAATAAAACAGATTGCTGTTGTTATAAAAAGTATTAGAGAAGAAAGAGGTCAACAGATATTTCTAAATGCAGACCATACTTATTCTTTTGAACGTGTCAAAGAAGCTATAGATGCGGGTTTTGATGCAGTAATATTTGATGGTGCACAACTTTCTTTTGAAGAGAATTCCCAAATTGCTAAAAAATGCGTAGACTATGCCAAAAAAAGTGGTCGTGATATTTTGATTGAAGGTGAACTTGGCTTTATCGGCACTTCTTCAAAAATGTTAGACTCTATTCCTGCCGGTGCTGTAACTAGTAATGAACAGATGACTAAACCTGAAGATGCGGCTAGGTTTGTCAAGGAAACTGGAGTTGATATGCTCGCTCCAGCTATTGGAAATATACATGGGGTTGTTCGTGGTGGTGATCCTGCTTTGAATAGCGCAGTAGCCATGGCTATTCATGAGGCAGTAAAGATTCCATTAGTACTCCATGGAGCTTCCGGTAATACCGCTTCAGACATTCGTAAGTGTGTAGATTCTGGCATTGCAATAGTTCATGTAAATACAGAATTACGCATTGCTTATAGAAGCGCCTTGGTTAAAACTTTATCTGAAGATCATGAGGAATTATCACCATATAAGTATTTGAAACCTGCAAAGTTAGCTATGCAAAAGATTATTGAAGAAAAAATAAGGATTTTGCAATAGAGGCGAGGCCTCGAGGCCTCGCCTCGCCTCTATCATATGAAAGTTTTTATATTCGGTAACCCAGATATTTTAATAGACTCCTTACCATTGCGAATATTACCGCAACTCAAAGTGTTGTATCCAAATATTGAATTTGAAGTAAAAGATCCAAATGAAGAATGGGATTTTTCCTCGAGGCCTCGCCTCGAGGCGAGGCCTCGAGGCGAGGCCTCCGATTTAACCATTATCGACACCGCTATTGGTATCAAAAAAGTAACCGTATTTCATGATTTAAAACAATTTGCATTACCACCGCGTTTGGGTATGCATGATTTTGATGCGTTTACAAATCTTAGATATTTAATGAAGCTTGGAAAAATAAATACAGTTACGATTATCGGGATTCCACCAGAAATAAACGAGGAAAAAGCAATTGAAGAAATCTCCAAGCTTAATATCCTACTTTAGAGGCAATCTCACAGGTAATTTTGCCTCAAGGCGAACCCCGTGACGAGCCCTGTGGCGATTCTGCTGAATCGGCCTCGAGGCCTGATTTAGAAAAATCACCTACTGGGTCGCCTCGAAAAATGCCGTTCTTTTGTAAGAACGGCATTGGTATGTTTTTAAAGATTCAACTTAATTTAAGTTGAATCTTTAAATACCTCAACAATAACATTGTTGTGAATCCGTAACATATCGCCAACCCTTATGGGAAATTTATAGAAGTTTTCTACAGGAAGTTGTAAACCATCAATTAAGACAATAACAGCTTCGTCTATAAAACAATGTGCGAAAGCAAGATATACATCTGTCTTTTTATTTGGAAGATCAGGATGTTTATGATGATGATACCAGAATTCTTTTACAGAAGAGATTGACCAGGGTATACCCACCTTCTTACCTTCCTTGGTATTTGTAAAAGATGTGTAAGATTTAAAGACGTTTGGGAAACAAATCTCAAGCAGATTAAGTAATTTAGGATAGTAATCGTCTAACCATTTACCTTCTGGAATATCTAATAAAGACTTAATCCAGTCGAAATCAGCTCTACAAATCTTGCCGTTACTGCTAAACGGCTTATCACATAACCTAAGTCTTGCACATGGTCCAAAAACCCATAGCGTAAATAGCCTGAGACCAGTTAATTTTTCATGGTGCATATAATTAAACCCTTTCTATAACCACTCTACCTTGAGAAAATGAGTAGCGCAACTCATACATGGATCATAGGCACGAATAAGTTTTTCTATTTCCATAGCAATTTTTTCTTTAATTTCTTTAGAATTGTCTGCCAGATTACTTCCAATATGACTAATAGCATATTCTGGCCTTTTAATGAGATCTTCCACTAAAATTCCTATGTCTCTTTCTATATTTATCTGATTTTGACCAGTTGGTACAATAACTTCACCACTTTCTACAATACCGTCTGCACCTATCACAATCTTATGATAAAGAGTACCTCTAGGTGCTTCAACAACACCTATCCCGATTTTCTTCGAGGCCTCGCCTCGAGGCCTCTCCGGCTTAAACTCATTATTAGAAAGAAGTTCTACAGATTCATCAATAGAATGCAAGATTTCAATTGCTTGAGCTAAATTATTATGGAAAATATCAGTTGAAGGGAATAACTCAAGCGCTTCTTTAGCAGATTTTTTCGTTTCGGAGTGAAGTTTTTCTTTTGCCAAATTTAGACGTGCCAAGGCACCAACCATAAATCCTTCTCCTTGATACGTATAACCAGAGGCTTGTGAATAGGGAATAACGACATGTTCTAAGTGTGAACGATAATCTTTTTCTTCGAATGACTCGCCTTTACTCGTAATTATTTTCCCCTCATTAAGGTAACCAAAACTTTTATCCGGTACAAGCGCCATGTATTTAGTCTTTCGATCAAAATGGAATGGTGCATCCATAAATATTTTAATTAGGCGCAATACTGCGGGCCTTATATTTTTTAATTTCTCAATTGCTTCTTCTATACCAGCACCTTCTGGAAAATGTAAAAATCCTCCAACAACCGGATAATTGGCGTGGACACTCCTACCAGCAATAAGTGTAGCTAAATAATTACCGGCACTTTTGATATCAAATCCATCATGAAGAATTTGGTGTTGTATAGAATCACTTTCATCTAAATCCAGAAATGCATCAACGCCGAAAATGTCTGGCATACAAAAAAGATAAAGATGTAGAGCATGGTCACGAATAATGTTTCCATGAGTAGCAAGAACACGAAGTATTTTTGTTTGCTCTGAAGGTACTATACCGAGCGCGTCTTCACAAGCAGCAATACTACACATTATATGCGCACTAGAACATGTGCCACAAATTCTTGAGAGGTGTGAAGCTACGGCGGCTACAGGCTTACCTTTAAGAGCATCTGTAAAAAAACGTTTATATTCTTCAATGGCAAATTTAACCTCAATAACTTTGCCATTTTCAACCTTAAGTCGTAGTGCGGCATTACCTTCAACTTTAGTAATATGTTCCATTGATAAATCGAAAGTATGCATAAAATTTTAATTACTTAACTCTGTTACTAAAGCATTTACTTTTTCTAGAAAAACTTCTGGCGACATCGGACATCCTGGAATTTCAACATCAACTTTTACAACATCAGAAATCTTTTTTACCGATGGAAGTGCACCAAAACGAGTAATAAGAAAATCAATGCTAGCTTTTTGTTCATCAGTAAACGTATTACGCTGACCAGAAGGTAATCCTGTAATAGCACAAGCGCCAACAGCAACAACTTTCTTTGAACGATTACGAATATCCTTAATTTGAGCTTCTTGTTCTGGTCCGGCAACAGCACCTTCTATAAAAGCTATATCGAATTCATCCATAATGTTCTTTGATTTTAGAACTCGTACATGACGAAAATCAAATATTTTCTTCCATTCTTCCCAATGATCATTCATAACCTCAGTCATAACAACTGTGTTATCTTCGCAACAAGAAAAGCTGAACCAACCGATTTTTATCATTTTTTTTAGAGGCCTCGCCTCGAGGCGAGGCCTCTATTGTACCACGAGGCCTCGCCTCGAGGCGAGGCCTCGAAAATCTTTATCATTTCTTTAACCTTTCTTTATCAAATCTTTATCACTTCTTTATCAGGAATTTATCTCGATCTGGTATGTTTTAGAGGCTTCGCCCGAGGCCGATTCAGCAGAATCGCCACTGGGTAAGCCTCTATGACCGAAGACATATATCATCACATTTATAATAGAGGTGCACACAAAGAACCAATTTTTCGTGAAGGTTCTGATTATATGCGTATGCTTAAACTTTTTTATATCGCAAACAACAAAGAATCTTTCACAATAAGTAGTTTTGGTCTGACTAATATTTTTGAAGCCAAACGAAAATGTTTATTAGTAGACATAGTGGCATATTGTTTAATGCCTAACCATATTCATCTTGCATTAAAGGAATTAGAACCTTTTGGTATAAGCCGTTTTATTCATAGTTTAGCTACAGGTTATTCAGGGTATTTTAATAGAAAATATGGTCATTCAGGAACTATTTGGCAAGGCCCTTACAATGAAAAACCTGTTTGCGATGAGATGTACATAAGAAAACTTATTAACTATATCCATCTTAACCCATATGGAATAAAAGAACCCGAAATGTCTAAAGAGGCACGCGCGGAGCACCTAGACGAAGCTGTCGCTTATTCAGAAACTTATGAATTTTCAAGTTTTAGAGATTATCTTGGTATAGAAAGAGTTCAAAAGGCAATTCTTTCTGTAACTGAAGTTGGGAAGTTTCTCGAGGCCTGATTTAGTAAAATCACCTACTGGGTCGCCTCGAGGCGAGGCCTCGATGTCGATTTGAAAAGAGATTATGATATAATCTATAGGTGCTAAAAGATCCTCATAGCAATGTTTTCACCATAGGTATCGGCGGTGCTGCCGGCGATGGTGTGCGTGAGTCCGGACAAAGTCTCGGGCAACTTCTCTGTGAACTCGGATACGAGGTTTATATTTCAAATACGTACCCATCACTTATTCGTGGTGGTCATAATTTTACACGGATAAGCTTTTCAAAAGAAAAGGTCTGGTGTGACCACAACGAACTTGATGTTCTCATTGCTCTTAATGAAGAAACTGTCAAACTACATCGTGACGAGCTAAAAATTGTAAGAAAAGATAATAAAACGACTGAAACTTTCGGCGGAGTAATTTTTGCTGATGCATTTGAATTAGAAGACGTAGAAAAACTTGGTACTAATGCTGTAACAATACCAATGAGTGCTTCCTCAAAAGAATTAAACGCTCCAGCTATCACTAGAAATTCAGTTGCATTAGGTGCTACTTGTTATCTTCTAGACTTGGATTACAAAATCATGCAGAAAATTCTCGCTGATGTTTTTAAGAATAAAATGCCAGAAATTAATATCAAATTAGCTGATATTGGTTACGAACATATGAGAAATTCTCGAGGCTTCTCCTCGAGGCCTCGCCTCGAGGAGAAGCCTCGAGGCCTCGCCTCCTCAAAAAAACTGTTAGACGGTAATACTTCCATAGGATTAGGTCTTATTTCTGCTGGATTAGATTCCTATATCGCATATCCAATGACTCCTGTTACAGGACTTTTACATTTTCTAGCTGAGGCTTCACCTCGAGGCCTCGCCTCGAGGAGAAGCCTCGAGGTTTTAGAGGCTTCGCCTCAAGTTATTCAACCAGAAAACGAACTTTCGGTTATTAATATGGCTTTAGGTATGAGTTATGCCGGTAAGCGTGTAGCGATTGGTTCGGCAACGGGGGGATTTATGCTTATGCAAGAATCTTTCAGCATGGCTGGAATGGCAGAGCTTCCTTTGGTAGTTATAGTAGGTCAACGTCAAGCACCAGCTACTGGTGTACCTACTTTTTCTAGTCAAACTGATTTACATTCTGCAATACATGCTGGCCATGGCGAATTTCCGAGAATTGTAATAGCACCAGGCGATCACGAAGAAGCTTTCTACTCTGGCATAAGTGCACTTAATCTAGCTTGGAAATATCAAATACCAGTTATAGTACTTATGGATAAGAATCTTTGTGAGCATTCCGCAACAGTTACGATTGATACCAGCATGAGAATTGTTGAACGTGGTAAAACGGTTAGTTCTTTATCAAATTTCGAAATAGAAGGAAGGGAATATGATCGTTACGCTATAACATCAGACGGAATCTCTCCGATGGTTTTTCCTGGTATACCGAATGCTGTTGTCAAAATTACCAGCTATGAACATGATGAGCACGGTATTACTGCAGACGAAGCTGGTCCTGTAAAAGCTATGATAGACAAGCGATTTAAAAAAGAAGAAACTATTCACAAGGAGCTTGATGAGATGGAAACTATTAAAGTTTATGGTCACGAGAAAAGTAGAGATGTTATTGTTTTTTGGGGATCTACTAAAAGCCCCGTTTTAGAAGCCGCTAAATATTTAAAGTCGCCAGTAAAGTTTTTACAAATTCTTTGTGTGGAACCTTTTCCAAAAATAAAAGTATCTAAAATACTAAGAGACGCAAAAAGGATTATTAACATTGAATGCAATCATAATGCTCAAATGGCTGGTTTAATTAAAGAAAAAACTGGTATTTCTGTAACAAATAATATTTTGAAATATGATTCAAGACCGTTTGATCCGATTAAATTAGCCGATGAAATAAATTCACTTCGAAATGACCCTTAAATAAAATCCACAGTGATTTAGACTTTAAAATCAATCATGACTAGGCTTATTTTTTAAAAACATGCCCATAGATATCTCAACAAAATCAAATATTACATGGTGCCCTGGATGTCCAAATTCACAAATTTTGGTGGCTTTTAGAAAAGTCATCTCGGATTTAGCAGACCCAGAAAATAGTACAGGACGATTAAAAATAGAGAATATTGTCGGCGTCGCCGGAATAGGTTGTCATGGGAAGATTTCTGATTATATAAACGTAAATACTTTCACTTCATTACATGGCCGATCTATTCCTGTTATGACTGGTATAAAATGTGCAAATCCGAAACTAACGGTTATCGGTTTTACAGGTGATGGAGATTCTTATTCTGAAGGTCTTGAGCACTTGCTCCATGCGGCAAAACGTAATTCAGATATTAAATTATTTGTTCATGACAACCAAGTTTTTGCTCTTACAACTGGTCAAGCCGACGCGCGTAGTCCAAAAGGTTATAAAGGAAAATCAACACCTTTTGGTAGTATTGAAGAACCTTTTAATCCTTTGCTAATGCTTCTATCGGCTGGCGCAACTTTCGTGGCACGCACTTACGCTGGAGATATAAACGCTACAGAAAAGATTATGAAAGCGGCCATCTTACACAAAGGATTTTCGTTTGTGGACATCATCCAACCGTGTATTACTTTTTTTGATACGAGAGATTATCTCAAAGATAAACTTTTCTGGATTGATGAAAATACTCCAAAGAATGATCTAAATGAAGCTATTAAAATGGTTAATGTTAATACTGATAAAATACCATTAGGAATTTTCTACAGTGTAGAAAAATCAACTTTCGAAGAAGAACTCTCGAGAGGCGAGGCCTCGAGGCCTAGCCTCGAGTAAATTTATGAATTTAGACAATTTTTTCAATCCAAAATCTATTGCAGTTATCGGAGTCTCTTCTGTAAAAAGTAAGGTTGGGTATGCAATTATAGCGAATCTCTCTCGAGGCGAGGCCTCGAGGTCTCGCCTCGAGGTCTCGCCTCGAATTTATCCAGTAAGCATCTCTGAACCAGAAATTTTAGGTCTAAAAACCTATAAATCGGTTAAAGATATTGTAGAATCAGTCGATTTGGCGGTTATTGCCGTGAGATCAGATATCGTACCGAGTATTTTAAGTGAATGCGGTGATAAAGATATTAAAAATGCCATCATAATTTCTGCTGGATTTAGAGAAATTGGCCCAGTCGGTAAAGATTTAGAAGAAAAATGTGCTGAAATTGCTAAGAAAAACAATATTGCACTTCTAGGCCCTAACTGTCTCGGCACAATAGATCTCTGGAATAATTTTAACTGCTCTTTTTCTGCACAAAATCCGCCGAAGGGTAATATTACCTTTCTTTCTCAGTCAGGCGCACTTGGTACTGCTATGTTGGATTTAGCTATTAAAGAAGGGGTTGGTTTTTCAAAATTTATCAGTCTTGGCAATGAAGCTCAATTAACAGAAATTGAATTTTTGGAATATTTAGCAAAGGACAAGGACACCAAGTCTATCTTAATTTATTTAGAAAAACTGACAGATGGTAAAAAGTTTATTGAGTTAGCTTCAGAGATTACAAAGACTAAACCAGTTGTAGTACTAAAAGCCGGACGTAGTAAAAGAGGTCAAGAAGCTGTAGCTTCACATACAGGTTCTCTTGCACCAGAAGATTCAATCTTTTCTGCGGCCTGTAAACAAGCAGGGGTTATTGCCGTTGAATCAATCCGCGAATTTTTCAATATGGCTAAACTTTTCCAGCTTGGTATTACAAAACCACTTAAAAATATTTCGATTCTTACGAATGGTGGCGGTCCATCAGTAGTAGCAACTGACCTTGTTGACCTTTCAAAGTCACTTTCACTCGTAGAATTTTCAGAATCAACCAAAGAAGCTCTCAAAAAAGTTCTACCCTCAATGGCTGCTGTTAATAATCCTGTAGATATTATCGGTGACGCTTTAGCTTCTCGTTATGAAGAAGCATTAAAAATTTTATGCACAGAAACAAATACGGAAGCAATTATTATGATTTTAACTCCGCAAATGATGACAGAAGTTGAAGCAACAGCCAGACTTTTGATTAAATATCGTACAGAAAAGACTATCATCCCAGTCTTTATTGGTGGTCCAGAGATTGAACCAGCCTTGATATGTTTCAAAGAAAACGGTATTCCAAACTTTACTTTTCCAAAAGACGCTGTGGAAGCACTGGATAACCTCGAGGCCTCGCCTCGAGGCCGATTTAGCAAAATCGTCACGGGGCTCGCCTCCAAAACCTCGAGGCCTCGCCTCGAGGCCGATTTAGCAAAATCGTCACAGGGCTCGCCTCTAGATTTCATTTCTGTGTTGAAGACTTTAAAAGATTACAACCTCTCTATACCCGGTATTTTAGTTAAAGAAAAAAGTCATATTGTGAATGCTATTTCAAAAATTGGTACTGGTCCATACGTTATGAAAGCTATTTCACATGATATTATTCATAAAACAGATGCTGGAGTAGTTTGTTTAAATATAAAAAGTATTGAGGAAGCACAAATTGCATGGGACTCTATTCATAAAAAAATTCATGAGAATGTTCCGCAGGCCAAAGTTGATGGAATATTTATTCAAACAACTGGTAAGGGTAAAGAAGTTATTATAGGTATGAAGCACGACAATACTTTTGGACCAACTATTGTTTTTGGTCTCGGCGGTATTTTTACTGAAGTCTTAAAAGATGTCTCTATGCGTATTGCACCAGTTTCTATGGAAATGGCAGAGCAAATGATTTTAGAAATCAAAGGCGCCGATATTCTTACTGGTTCTCGTGGTGAAAAATCAGTTGACAGGGAAGCTCTTGCAGAGATTATAGTAAAGATATCAAAACTTGCTTTGGAACATCCAGAAATTAAAGAGATCGATCTTAATCCTGTAATGATTACACCTGAAAAAGCGGAGATAGTAGATGTAAGAATGATGATTTAATTTTTTGCAATTGATTATTGAGCTTAGTTCGAGATTTCGGTTCTCTAAAGTTTAGTATGGAAGATTTACGAATAAAAACGGAGGAGATTTTTTATTGCATATTTTTTCTTTCAGAGTATTATTATCTCTGGTAGATGAGTTAGACGGGATTAGTAGCGTGCGATCCTGTCGTTGTTAGGTAAGTCAAGCATACATGCTCGTCTCCGCTGACGAGCATTTTTTATTTGACAATAATGTCATTAAAGGTTACGGTTAATATAGATTAATTGAAGAGAAGGAACATTAAAATGATTATATTGAATGAACAGCTGTTATCTGAGCTTCGTGCTCATGTCTCACAATGGTTTGTTGATAAGGGTTTACTGTCAAGTGGTCAATCTGTTGAGATTAAGTTAAATCTAACAGTTAATGTGACTTGCGGCGGATCAGAAAGTTATAACACTCATAACATGTTGAATGATGAGTCTGTTTTAAATCGTATTCTATTAGGAATCAGCAACCATAATTGTAGGATGCGAATTTCAAGAATGTTGAGTAATATGAGAATCTCAAATATTGAAATGATCAAATCCAGATCACATCATGAATTTTATGTACAGCCTGATGTTGGAACAAAGAGTCATGTATTGTTTGCACACGCCCTTGCAAAAGAAGGTGTTGAATGTGATTACACAAGAAAGTATACGACCAAATCACTCAATCAACTCGAAGCTGAACGTTTATCTGAGCACAATATTACTGATAATGAATGGTCGGAAATCCTCAAGGCCGACTGGAGGAATGATGAGAAAGATACATTGCTATCATTACAAAAGTCGCCTAATCAACCACTTTGTAAAGTAGTCAAAAATAATATAGAGATGGGTGGTTGTGGTTATGCGGCTAAAGTAAACAGCATCAATTGCTCATTTTGTCGAAACAATTTGCCATTTAGATTGAGAATTCTTTCACCTAAAGGGTGCGCTCGTGATGAAAGACCAGTATCAGTTGCTTACTTATCATCATAGGTCTTTAAATTACATGTATTTACAAATTGCTCGCCATTGTTGGCGAGCATTTTTTATATCCCAGGAAACCCCGCCCGGATAAAAAAACGAGAAGACCCACTGTAAAGATACTAAACCAACCTCTTCAAATCAAAGTTAACATCCTCAATCTCTTTTACATGTTCTGAAACCTTCATATTACTTTCAATTAATTTGGAAATAGTAGTCATTTCTAAGTTTCGATTGATGAGGGTAGCACCTTCGATCTCATCATGAGCGATGATAAAACGGGCATACGAATTGATTTCCGGTGAACCTCTTTTGATTATAGTTCTGTCTGGTTTGGGTGTAACATCTCCAATAAAAGCGATACTAGTACCAAAACCTTGAGTTGTATAGAAAGAAACAAACTTAAAAGCTTGTTTATTTGAAGCCTCGACTGAATTCTCTGAAGAAGCAATCGAATCACGAACCATATTCAAACCAGCGATACGTCCTTGTTCTCTGGCACTAACCCAATTGCCCATCTGAACATTTTCTTCGAGTAAGATGTCCCTATATTCGGCTATATCTCCAGCTGACCAGATATTAGGAACATTGGTTTCCATGAATTCATTGGTCAAAACACCTTTATTGGTGGCGATACCATTCTTTAACAGCCATTCGATAGGGTTAACAACACCAATGCCGCAAATGATCATATCGCAGGAAAGTTCTCGAGGCGAGGCCTCGAGGTCAGGCCTCGAGGCCTCGCCTCGAACACCTTCAACTTTTTCTCTACCCAATACTTCGGTCACTTCATAATTTTTAATAATTTTAACTCCAGCTTTAATCATAGCGTTTTCAAGCATAAGTCCTGATGCTTCATCCAGTATTGGTTCCCAGAAATATGATTCTCGCAAGATCATCGTTGTCTCAAGTCCTGCCATTTTGAGTAAATCAGCCATTTCGAAACTGATAAATCCACCGCCAATAGTAATAGCCCTCGAGGCGAGGCCTCGAGGCCTCGCCTCGAGGTTTTTAATAGCTTCCATTATTCCGATACCATCTTCCAAGTTTCGTAAATAGTGAATACCTTTTTTATCGGATCCTTTTACAGTCCATGGACGAGCGTCTACGCCAGTTGCTATCAGTAATTTCTCATAATAAACAGATGAGCCATCTGAAAGAGTTAGTTGGTTTTCTGAGGTGTTTAGTCCCACGGCCTTTTTTCCACCCAAGAAATCTATTTTATTTGTTGAATACCAATCCTTACTTTTCAAATATATTTGCTCAAAGGGAATTTGGCCCAGAAAGAAATTGGGTTTAGAAAGCATTACGCGCGAATATAAAGGATGTGGCTCATCAGAAATAATTGCCATCGAACCTTCTTTATCTGTTTGTCTGATAGTTTCAGCTGCTGAAATCCCCGCCGCACCACCGCCAATTATTAAATATTTATATTGATTCATTAATGTAAAATTCTTTGTAGAGATTCATCAAAAGAAATGAAATGTCTATTTTACCAACGATTATTTCGGATAAACTTTTCTTCCTTCTTTGTCAAAAAGTAGAACTGCTTTGGTTGGGCAAGATTCAGCAGACATCATTAAAGTTGAATCGTCAGCAGCATCAGCGCCTGTTACTACAGCCTTATTTTCATTATCCAATTCATAAGTCTCTCCAGAAACTGCAATGCAAGAAGCAGCTCCAATGCAAAGATCACGATCAACAACTATTTTGCTAATTTTAGAATCTGCACGATTGCGAATATACTCTTTTTGATTTGCCATATTATTTTATTTTTTAAGTTATAAGAAGTCTTACCACTTTATTATACGTTAAATCTAACAGCTTACAATCCCGAGGCGAGACCTGACCTCGAGGCCTCGTCTCGGGGCCGATTTAGCAAAATCGCCACTGGGTAGGCCTCGAAGAAACATATGGCTCGCCATCAGGCTCACTTACTAAGTCGCCTCGTATTTTAGAAGCTTTTCTTAAAATACTTCTCTCTATAAAATCTAATTAATTCCTCAACCGCAGGTAAACATTCCGGATAACCAATACCAACTTTAGTAATTTTCTGTACAGCTTCTAACGTTGTCGCACCTTCCAAGACAGCTTCTTCAATATCAGCTTCTGTTGTTTTGGTATTAGGATCAAGTACTTTAGCACCATCAACAATTACCCGACTAAATTGCTCGGTTTTTTTGAACCAATTATTTATTGCCGCTCGAAGAGCTTTATCACCAAGTACAGAACAATGAATCTTTCTATCAGGAAGTCCGCCCAAACGCTTCATAATATCTTGAGGGCGAATTTTTAAAGCTTTTTCTATCTTCATACCTCCTTTTTCTGTAACCATAACAGAAAGCATTGAGGTGGCGGCAATAGCCGATGCACAACCGAATGTACGCCATTTAAATTCTTCAATCTTATCTTTTTTAGCATCTATTTTTAACCAAATACGCATAACATCACCACAAGCAGGTGATCCAACCATGCCTTCAGCATTATATTTTTTTAATTTCTTTGAAATATCTTTAGGATCTTCCAAAAGAAGATTACGTGGTTTGAAAAAATGCTCACGTACAATCTTTGAATACGCCCAGGAATTACCTGTATTTTTATTGATTACATCGAGGCGAGGCCTCGAGGCCTCCTTTGATTTAGCATTTTTTGACATGGTTTTTCGAGGCCTCGCCTCGAGGCGAGGCCTCGAGATTTAACGGCGAAATAGCCCTTAACTTTTTTACAATATTTGGTAAATGTTTAAGCACGTAATCCACATCTTTAATTGTATTATTTTCTCCTAAAGTAAACCTAATACTACCATGAACAAATTCATAAGGATTACCCATAGCCGTAAGAACATACGATGGTTTAAGGTTTTCTGCATTACAAGCTGATCCTGTATTAACTATAATACCAAGCTCATCTAAGTGAAGAAGTAATGCTTCACCTTCAATATCTAAAATAGAAACATTTAAGAAATTCGGTAAGCGCTTAGTTTTGTGACCATTTAAGCGCACCTTCGGTATAAGCTTAAAAATACCACGCTCTAATCGATCACGTAATTTAGAGGCCTTCCCAGTGGCGATTTTGCTAAATCGGCCTCGAGGCGAGGCCTCTCCAAAAGCCACGCCAAAACCTGCAATTGCTGGTACATTTTCAGTACCGGACCTTAAGTGACCTTGCTGGCCACCACCATAAATAATTGGCTCAATATTTGTGCCACGCTTAATATATAGGCCACCAATACCTTTTGGTCCACCCATTTTGTGAGCTGAGAGAGTTAAAAGATCAACACCTAGTTCTTCCACATTAATATCCAAATAAGTAGCGGCTTGCGAAGCATCGGTGTGAAATCGAGGCCTACCCAGTGGCGATTTTGCTAAATCGGCCTCGAGGCGAGGCCTCGAGGTCTCGCCTCGAGACTTAATAATCCTCACAATCTCTCTTATCGGCTGTATTGTCCCAGTCTCGCTATCCGCCATAGTAATTGATACTAGAATAGTTTTTTCATTAAGGGCTTTCTTAAGTGCTTCAAGACTAACTAAGCCATCTTTATTTACAGGTAATTGAACAATCTCAAAGCCTTCTTTTTTTAATTGTTCACAAACAGATAGAATACCTTTATGTTCCACTTCAGAAATAATAATTCTATTACCATATTTCTTATTAGCTCTAGCTGTTCCTGCAATAGCTAAATTATCCGCCTCTGTTGCTGATCCTGTGTAGATAAATTCTTCTGGTAAACAATTTAAGGCAGAACTAATCTTAAAAGTTGCTTCATTGATAGCTTGTTTAGCTTTTCTTCCCATACCATAGAGATTAGACGGGTTACCAAATTCGTCTTTGAAATAGGGGAGCATTGCTTGAAAGACCTCCTCTTTTAGTGGTGTAGTTGAAGCATTATCAAAATAAACAACTTTTTTATGCATGTGTATAACATACCATACCATTTTTTAATTGTAATAGTGTATAATTAGCGCATGAAAATAAAAATACACATGAAGTCTAGGTTGCCTAGATCAACTAATATTATTTTAACTGCTTCCTTCATAAGTAATGTCTTTGTGACTTTTATGATGATCAAGTACTTTTTTTAATAAATTTTTATAATATTAATATAATAAAAATATGCCTCCAGTAGACGGTGTACAATTTGATGAAGAGAAAATGAATTTGGGCCCACTACCTCCAAGGATTATTCCCAAAACCACTTCTGATAAACTTAGTTTCTCCGCATGGCTTATGACTCATGGGATTAAATCAAAAAAAGACGCTGAAATGGTTCTTATAGGTTTTGTTATCTTTAACATTATTGTTACGACATTTGTGCTTTTTAAATATGTTTTTTAAAAATATTAAAAACAGACTATTAAAAACCAGAGAAACTCAGATGAAGCGAAGCGAAAGTCTTGAGAAGAGATTATTTTCTCAGAAGAACGGCTTTAGTCTTATTGAGATTCTTGTAGTTGTCTCCATAATCGGAACACTTGCATCAGTTGTTTTAGCTTCTGTAACTAGTTATAGAACAAAAACAGTTGACACTCAAAAGATGATGGAAGTTAAGACGATAGAAAACGCTATAAAACTATATACAATGAACGTGGGTGATGCACCAGGTAATTCTACTGATGCAGAAGGTTATGCTTGTACAAGTTCTGCTGATGGTGGCACCTGTAGCGCTGGTCCATTCGCAGAAGGTACTCCTGCATATACAAAAAGTATGCAGCAGTTGGTTGATGCCGGTATCCTATCTGTTATTCCTAGGTCAGCTGATGGTAAAAATTCATTTGTTTACTCCAATCCTGGTGCAGTTAAAGCTGTATTTGGTGCAGTGTTAAGTGATAATAATACTCATTACGATGTTGATTCAATTGTTTCATCTACTCCTGTACCTACTCCTGCACCTACTTTGAATCCAGGTCAGAAACCTTCACCGCCAGTCCTAACAATGAACGATTTTACGAATACTGTTTCTGGGTTGACTACAGCTATGGAATATAAACTTGATAATGCGATATACGTTCCTTTTCAGAACCAAGCACAATTTGATAGCAGTGTAAGTCTTAGCGGAGATCATATTTTATTGATAAGAATAGCCGCAGTAGGAGAGACTCCTGCTAGTGATCCAGTAACATTCACCTTTACTACAAATCCACCACCGCCATCAGCTCCAACGCTAACAATTGATGATGCTGTAAACACTATTTCAGGATTAACTACAGCAATGGAATATAAACTTGATGGCGCTACTACATACACACCTTATGAAGCTACAATTTTCAATACTATAGACCTTAATGGAAATCACACTCTAGTAGTTAGAATAGCCGCTGTAGGAAATACTCCAGCTAGCGATCCTGTAACTTTGATCTTTACAGCAAATCCAGGCGGTACGATTATTGGTAGTGTTGGTACTGGTTCAGGTTCAACAGCTATTGATGTCTCTGGTAATTATGTATATGTAACAAATCATGATGCTAATACCGTACAAGTAATAAATATTTCCAATCCAAGTAGTCCTACTATTGTTGGTACAGTTACAACTATTTCAGGTCCAACAGGAATTGATACTTCTGGTAATTATGCATACGTAGCAAATACCGATTCCAACACCGTACAAGTAATAAATATTTCCAATCCAAGTAGTCCTACTGTAGTTGGTAGTGTTAACACTGGTTTAGCTCCAACAGATGTAGTTGTATCTGGAAATTATGTTTATGTAACAAACAATGACTCTAATACCGTACAAGTGATAAATGTTTCCAATCCAGCCTCGCCTACAGTTGTTGGTACTGTTGCTACAGGTTCAGGTCCAACAGGAATTGATAAGGATGGCGATTATGTATATGTAACAAATACTGATTCCAACACCGTACAAGTGATAAATGTTTCCAATCCAGCCTCGCCTACAGTTGTTGGCACTGTTAATACTGGTTCAGGTCCAGTATATCCTTTAGTTGATACCGGTACTTTATATGTAGTAAATAGTGGTTCTAATACAGTACAAATTATAAATGTATCTAATCCATCTAACCCTACAGTTATTGGTACCGCCAATACAGGATCAAATCCAACAGCCGTTGATAAATCAGGTAACTATATCTTCGTAACAAATGGTAATTCTAATTCAATCTATATCATTGATGTATCCAATCCAGCTTCACCAGTTGGCGTAAGTACGGTTGCTACAGGTGCGAACCCGTCAGGTATTATCATTATTGACGGTAACGCCTATGTGGTAAACAATGATTCTAATAATGTACAAGTAATTGCACTTACACCAACTTTTGTGACTCCAGATGCGACTCCTACTCCTACTCCTACTCCAACTCCTACAGTAACGCCTACACCAAGTCCAGGCAGTGCTGTTGGTACAGTTAATACTGGCTCTAGTCCAAATTCAGTTCACGTTTCTGGTAATTATGCTTATGTAGTAAATAACAGCTCTAATACAATGCAGGTTATAAATATTTCCAATCCAGCTTCACCTACAGTTGTTGGTAGTGTTAATACTGGTTTAGCTCCATTTTCTGTTTATATTTACGGTACTCGTGCATATGTAGCAAATATTAACTCTATGACCATACAGGAAATAGATATAACCAATCCAGCTTCACCTACTGTTCTCTATACTATTGATACCCGACGTTATCCAGCTTCAATTTATGTTTCCAATGGTTATGCCTATGTAACAAACATGGAAGAAGATTCATTGGAAGTATTCTATTTAGCCGCAAATCCACCTTGGTCTGCGAGTTTTCAATGGACTGATCTATATCCATGGCAAGTAAAGGTTTCTAATAATTACGCGTACGTAGTAAATACAATGTCTAAGACAATGCAAGTGTTTGATATGTCAGATCCATTTTGTAGTAATTGTGTTCCAGTTACTGCTTCGGTTCCAACAAGCGGAAATTCAGAAGGCCTCTATATCTCCGGTAATTATGCTTATGTGACAAATATGGTTTCTAATAATATGCAGATATTTAATATATCTAATCCTGCTGTACCTACTGTTGTTGGTACTGTTAACACAGGCACTAACCCAACAGAAGTTTATGTTTCCAATGGTTATGCCTTTGTAGTAAATTCTACTTCAAATACTTTACAGATGATAAACGTATCCAATCCTGTCGCGCCTGTTACTTATAAAACGTTTAATACCGGTTCAAGTCCGTCTTCAGTCTATGTCTCCGGTAATTATGCATATGTAACAAATAGTAGCTCCAATACAATGCAGATATTTAAGGTTTTCTAGAGGTCAGGCCTCAGACCCTAGACTAATTTCTTCCATCATGTATAATAGTCCGCATGTTATCTTTAGCCATAGAAAAGCGAGATATGAAAGCCAGAGCGGATGCTGTCAGGAAAACTGGCAAAATCCCAGCTATTTTCTATGGTCCAAAAGAGACTTCTACTCCTATTCTTGTTTCAACAGTTGAATTCAAAAAGATTTGGAAAAAGGCTGGTGAATCATCAGTTATTATCCTAAAAGATACCGCTGGTAATGAACATGAAGCCCTAATTCACGAAGTTGACGTTCATCCTATTACCGATGAACCTCGTCATGCTGATTTCTATGTTATTGAGAAAGGTAAAAAGGTTGAAGTCGCTGTTCCTCTTATATTTGAAGGTATTTCTTCTGCTGTAAAAGACAAAGCCGGTATTCTCGTCAAAGTTCGCCGTGATGTTGAGATTGAAGCCGCTCCTCGTGATTTACCTCAAAATATTAAAGTAGATATTTCCGCTCTTGTAGAACTTACAGATGTTATTTTGGCAAAAAATCTACCTATTCCAGCTGGTGTAGAATTAAAGATTAATCCTGAGGAAGTTATTGCTTCTATAGCCGTCGCCAAGGAAGAAGTTGAGGAAGCTCCTGCCGCAATTGATATGACAGCAATTGAAGTTGAAGCTAAAGGCAAAGAATTGAAAGATGGAGAAGCCGCTCCTGCCACAGGTAATCCTGCAGAATCTAAAGGTGGCGAAAAGGGTGATAAAAAAGCTTAATCATGAAAAACACCGGATACAATCCGGTGTTTTTGTAGAGATTAGCCCTTTGGAGGGGTTTCATCTCTAGATATCTAATCAACTGATAAATCTGTTATAATCATCTTATGAAGTCTTTACCGACTACTATTATTTTAATTGTCACAATTGTGTCATTTTTAATACCAATAAATGCTTCTGCACAAGTTATTAAGTGCGATACACCTCAAGAAAAAGCCCAGTGCCAAGCCGCTCTTGACCAAGTCAATAATGAATTAGCTGAAGCACAAAAAGATCTTGCCAATGCTCAAGCTAAAAGCTCTTCCTTAACTAATGATATCGCCACATTATCTGCTAAAATCAAAGCCGCGCAGTTGGATATAAAAGCAAAGAATTTACTTATTCAGACTCTTGGTAATAATATTACACAGAAGCAAAGTGAGATAGAGGCTTTAGATGCTCGTATAAATCGTGGTAAAGAAACAATCTCTATTATTCTTCGCAAAACTTACGAAATAAATTCTTATTCGTTACCAGAAGTAATACTGTCGCAATCTAGTATAACTGGTTTTTTTGAAGATCTAGATGATTTTGAATCAATACAAGAAAGTCTCAAATCTACATTTGAACAAATTCGTTCAGACAAAGCCGCTACTGATGCCGAGAAAACTGCTCTAACAAAACGTAAAAATGCAGCCGTAGATGCCCGTTACGCCATCCAACAACAGCAAAAGAATATTGAAGCAAATCAGGCTGAGCAAAAGAAATTACTTTCTATAAGTAAAAATAATGAAAAAGCTTATTCTTCTTTAGCGGCAGAAAAAGCCACTCGTGCGGCACAGATTAGAGCGGCATTATTCCCGTTGGCCGGTGGACAAAAAATCCAATTCGGTCAAGCTCTCCAATATGCTAATGAAGCTGGTCAGAAAACTGGTGTTCGTCCAGCCTTTATTCTAGCCGTTCTTACCCAGGAATCAGCTTTAGGAGCTAATGTCGGTAACTGTTATCTTTCTAACACTTCAACAGGTGAGGGTATAAAAGTTAGCACAAGCCAATCTGTCTATAAAGTTATGAACCCGACGCGCGATGTGCCTATATTTATTAATATCGTACAAAGACTTGGGTATGATCCAATGAAAACAGTTGTATCTTGTCCTCAATCAGTTGGTTGGGGTGGCGCTATGGGTCCCGCACAATTCATTGCTTCCACTTGGACTTTATTTGAAAGTCGCATAGCTTCAGCTTTAGGTCTAGGAAGTTCACCACCCAATCCTTGGAATCCAGGACATGCTTTCATGGCTTCTGCCCTTTATCTAGGAGACTTAGGTGCTTCTAATGGTGGCTATACCGCAGAACGTAATGCCGCTTGTCGATATTTCTCTGGTAGTTCATGCAGTAAGTCCTCATTAATTGCGAGCTACGGCAATAGTGTAGTTAGTAAAGCAGATTCTATCCAGCAGACGATAAATCAGTTGTAGTTCTTGGAGGTCAGGCCTCCACACCGACGCAGAGGCCTGACCTCCAAGAACGCCTCGCCTCGAGTTACTATATCGTAAGTATCACCGGTATAACCATCGGTCTTTTTGCGGTCTTCGTAACTAGGAATTTGCTTACAGCATCCGTAATATTATCTTTAACAAAATCTACATTGATAGGATTTTGTCCACGAGTTGATTTCTCAACAGTATCTTTGATAATAAGACGCACTTCATGAAGCAATTCTTGTGATTCACGTAAATATACGAAACCACGAGAAATAATATCTGGAGATTTCTTTAATTTTCCATTGGAAGCATTGATAATACCAAAGATAATGAAAATACCATCTTGAGCCAACATTTGACGATCTCGAATAACAACATCCTGAACATCGCCAACAGAGAATCCGTCAACAAGCACAAGCCCTGAAGCAGCCTTTTCTTTTAACTTAACTATTTTTGTACCACCATTTTGAATTTCAATAATTGAACTGTTATCAGGAATAACCACATCTTCTTCTTTGAGACCATTAGCTTCTTTGGCAATATCTGCATGAGCACGAAGTAGATAATGATATCCGTGAACTGGCATAAAGAACTTAGGATGAATAGCGCGATGGATCCAAGCTGTCTCATCACGATTAGCGTGACCTGAAGAGTGAACATCGGCAATTTTGTAGTGAATAATCCTAGCTCCTTGGCGAGACAAATTATCTTTAAGTTTTTGTACGGCACGTTCATTACCTGGAATAATTGAAGAAGAAAGCATAACCGTATCTCTAGGAGTAATACGTATTTTTGCATGTGTTTTGTTGGACATGCGCATCATCGCGGCAAATTCATCACCCTGAGCACCAGTAGCCAAGATAATAATTCTATCTGGTGGATAATTTTCCATATCATCAGTTGAAATCATCGTTGATTCCTTAGCTTTCAAAAGACCAAGATGCTTACAAATCTCTAGATTTGATTTCATACTTCGGCCTTCAACTACGACTTTCTTTCCATAAATTTCAGCAAAATCAATAATTTTTATAAGACGCTCCAAAAGGGAAGAGAAAGTTGCAATGATCAAACGACCTTTGACATTCTTTATAACTTCTTCAATATTTTTATGTACAACCTTTTCTGGCATAGAAAAACCAGGATTCTCTACATTGGTTGAATCTGCCATTAACATTAATACATTTTCTTTTTTAAAGGCACGATCGTATTCCGCTACTTCTTCTGCAGTTGGTATACCATCAAGATGATCAAGTTTAAGATCACCAGTATGGACTATAGAGCCATAAGGAGTTTCAATAATAACACCCATAGCATCTGGAATAGTGTGCGTCACCGCAAAGAATTTAACACGTAATTTGCCTATGGTAATTGTTTCATTTTTTTCTACAACTTTAATATCTAATTTTGGTACATGCGGAAACTCTTCTTGTCTCTTTGTAATTAAAACTGAAGTTAGAAGGCGTGTGTATATCACTGGATTACCAATACGAGGCATGATGTAAGGTATACCACCGATATGGTCAAGGTGACCGTGGGTAATAAGAACGGCACGGATTTTACCCTGTCTTTCTTCAAGATATTTCGTATTAGGCAAGATGTAATCAATACCCGGCGTATTTTCATCACGAAATTGAAAGCCTATGTCTATAACTATAATATCTTCACCAAATTCAATAGCCGTCATATTACGACCAATTTCTTCTACACCTCCTAAAGGAATAATACGAATAGAATCTGGAGCTAAAGTAGGAATAATATCACTACCATTACCATTAGGATTGACAAGTGATCTTGCAGGTCTTCCGCGACCTTTAGGTGATCCTCGAGATTCCTTGCGTATAACATTCATTCTGGCACCAGCAATATGTCTAACCATTTCAGGATGCTTTTTTGCACCTTTACCAAGAACTATTCTATGACCATTAGAAGAAGGTAATTGCCCATTCAGATTATTCGGTACAAACGGCTTTGGACTCAATGGAACAGAAGAGTTCACCGATGGTTGAGCTGTTTTATTATTAACAGCCATCTGATTAGGTAAAGGGGAATGCAAAACACGTGTCTGAAAAGCTGGTTTAGACTTATTGAAGTTCTGATTCCTATTTATTTGTTGACTCGCTGGTCGCCAGTTATTTGGGCGAATTGGTTTTTGATTTTCCATTTAGTTATTAATTATTGATTAATTATTTGAGAATATTTTCCATACTTTTTCCGTGTTTACATACCAGTTTTCAACAGAATTAAAACGATCTGATGGTGTGGTTATATTATAAATATTTATTCCACGAAGCGTCTTTGGTGTAACGTATATAAAATTTGGTGAATAGATGAAAATTGCTGGTATATCTGTGTTTATAAGTTTATTAAGTTCAATATATTTAGCTGTACGACTGTCAGTATCGTTTATAGAACGAATATCTTCTAAAAGT
Source organism: Minisyncoccota bacterium (assembly GCA_041662725.1). Lineage (GTDB taxonomy): Bacteria > Patescibacteriota > Minisyncoccia > Phycocordibacterales > PALSA-1337 > C7867-002. Next base: position 9,476 of record JBAZRX010000004.1, on the reverse strand, counting down.
TTATCTACTTTACTATTGGTATACATGGCTACATTCAAACCAGGAGAATTTCTCTGAGAAGAATGCCAAAAAGCATAGACATCATGGTCTTTACCTACTAACTCACCGAATAGCAAAGCATCATACTTACGAGTACGAATAATATTTTGATAAAGATCAGAGGATTCAAATACTTTAATATTCACTTGTGCACCAAGACTATTCCATGAACTTCTGATCATTTCTGCCGCTTGCTTCAAATCAGCTGTATCAGCTGTATAAATATCAAATGCTAAAGTTTGGACTACGTTTTTGGTATTTTTCTTTTCATATATACCAGTTATAGAATTTTTTACCCATCCGTTTTTTTCTAGAAGAGCACGCGCCGCTGTAATATTAAAATTGCTTGTGGTCGTACTTGTGGTTGTGCTAACAGCTGTTTTTATTAAGCCATTTAGAGAAGGTAATGGGCCATCTATAACTATTCCGTAATCATTCAATATAGCATTTACAATAGCAGATCTATCTACTGACATATTCAAGGCTTGACGTACCACTTTATCAGCCAATACAGGACTTTGATTTTGATTAAAGAAAACCCCAAAAATTCTTGGTAATGGCGCCGACAATACTTCATATGCTTGTGCTGAATCTGTCGCTAGCTTTTTAGCCTGACTAGATGACACAGAAGCTATACTATCTATTTCTCCATTATCAAGAGCTAAAAGTGCCTTATCTGCATCAGCAAAGAAATAGAAAGTTATATTGTTCACATGTGCTGATTTACCATAATAATCCTTCCATGCAGATAAGCGATATGTTGTCGGAATACCACCAGCATCGCGTGTCATTACATCTTTTATAAAAAGTCCAGACCCTATAGGCTCAATATTGAACTGACTAAAAATAAATTGCTCGTTACTAACATTATTCCAAATATGTTTAGGGATTATACCTACAGTAGTATTAGTTAAGAAAGGACTATAAGGTTGTTTCAAAGTAAATTTAATCTCTGTTGGCGACACTACTGTTGCAACTATATTCAACCAATCAGCTCGACGTGGACTTTTCAAAGCGGGATCTTGTATTTTTTGTACAGTAAAAGCAATATCTTCGGCCGTAAGAGATTCTCCGTCATGAAAACGTAAATTTTCGCGTAAGACAAAAGTGTAAGTCAAACCATCATCAGATATTTTATATGACTTTGCTAGGTCTGGTACCAAATCATTCCCTGAATATTTCATTAACCCGGAGTAAATGAGAGCAGACATATCGCGATCTACATCAGTTATAGCCAAAATAGGATTGATAGTACGAGGTAAACCAATAACTCCTTCACGAATTTCTCCGCCATAACCAGGGACTTCTACTGTAAAAAGTGAATTTACATTTCCAGCCATAAGCAAAGCACTAACACCAGCAATGACCACAAGTGCACCAAAAACAACTCTTTCTGTTGAGGAAAATTGCTGAACGTAAGAGAGTATAGATTTACCGCTCTTTAGATGAAATTCTTTTGGGGATACAGGGTTATTCACGGTTTAAAGTTGTACTACGAAACTACAAATTATGCGAATGACTACAAATATGCGAATGAAACACGGTGTTTGCGATTATTTGTAGATTCGTAGTCACTCGCATAATTCGTAGATTCGTAGCTTCGTAGCCCATTCGCATAATTCGTAGATTCGTAGAACTAAATAAGATTTATAAGTGCAGAAATAGCGAAAAGAATTGCAATAACTATTGTTGAATTAAATAGTACTTTTTCAAATCCACGTCTGGTATGGAATGCTGAACTGAAATTATCACCACCCCCAAAAGCACCGCCTACTTGAGCGCCAGTTCTCTGGAGTAATATGGCCGCAACAAGAACAACGGACAGAATGATCTGGATATAAGGGAGGAATGACTTCATTGGGATTATACTAGCATATTCTAATAAATTAGCAAATTCGGATTTTTAAATGTTATTTTTTGCTTTCTTATGGCAATCAAAAAATACTCTCAGACGTTCAATCACTTCTTTTTGAAAACCACTTTCATTATCCTTTATTTCCTTTTTATGTTTAATGGCGGCAAATACAAGATATTTACCATTCACTGAATATATTATCCTTAATCCATACGATGAACCTCGATTATCAACCGCCCATCTCATTTTCCACAGAATCCAATTATCTGAAAGAAATGGTTGTTGACCATTCTTGTCATTATTAGGTAATTCATTGAGTTTACTAATTTTGTTCTTTATTGTAGTTGAAATTTGACGAAGAATTGGTACTGCAGAAATCTTTTCAACAATAGAAAGTTGTTCATATTCTATCGGCGTAAGCTCTACTTCTAATAGTGAAGACTTTATATGCTTACTGAGACGTTTTACATCTTTCCAAAAATCTGCACAGGTAAACAGTGTACAATCTTCCATTTCAGTTAATATTATTACTATTTATTGACAAGTATTATAATCGGTATATTCATCAACAAGATTATATGCTGTATCGTATTCAATAATTCCTCCTTCATTTGTTGAAAGATAAGGAATCTGTTTATGACTCAAATCTGCAAGTGTATCGTACGAATACTTTGCATATTTATTTATGACATATCTAATTGTTTTTATTTCTTTCTTATTAAGCAAGTTATCAAGCTCTTTTTTCACAGAATAATGATATTTACCATTATTTTCAATCAGTCCGGACGTAACGAGTTGTGCAAGATCTGAATTAAAAGAACGTGCCAACGGACCATACGGTCTTTTTTCATAAAGATTAGTTACATCAGAGATTGGTTCGTTATTGAAAGCATAGTGAATAAAGTCAGAAAAATACTGATATTTGGCTAATTTTATTTTATCATCTACACCACCAAGTTCCTTTATTATAGTGTAAAGAAGTTTTTGGGATTTAGTTATATTCATATTATCTTTGTGATTCTACCATATTTTTGATATAAGAAAATCTCGTGCTCCTCTTTCTTAAATTAATTTATAAGTTCAGTCACCAGATCATCAACATCATAAAATATTGGAGAAAGATTTTTCTTGTTTACAATATCTTTTTCAACCTTTTTGAGTACTTTAATTAATTTTTTAGACGGCATATCAAAATCAGATTTTACAGAAAATAAATCTTTGGTAGCTATAGTCTTTTTGGTTTTCATATCCATAAGTTTATATCATTTCGAGATATTATCAAATGAAAAATCCCGCGGAACTGTAATGCTCACGCGGGATTGAAGGGAATTAAATGTGCAGTTTAAAAGTAGGAGACACCTTACGAGAAGCTCTTCACTGTATCTGATGTAACCTTATCGTTTTTCGGAAAATAACTATTCCATCTTCCTTCAACAAGATTAAATCTTAGAAAAACTGAATGGGATCTCTTAAAGTCTTTTCTAAATTCTTCTGCAAGATCCGAACCCATCCCTTGGTACTCACTAGTAATATTTGATTCTGCTAGGCTTATTGATTTGCCACATCTGTTTAAGTAGTCTGCAGCTTTAGCTTTTACCTTTGAATAATCTACTAAATCTTGTGGATCTGGATTATCTAATAATTCAAATAATTTATTTAGATCTTTTACAAATCCATTAAACAAAATTAAAAAATAGCATCCAATAGTAGTAATATTACTTGTTATCATTATACCTAAAAATAGTCCTCCTACTATATTCATTAAAAAAATAGCATATTCAGAACCGTAAGATTTGTTTTGTAAAAGAAATTCTTGGGTTATTGAACAGCCAGTTATAGAAATGAATGAGCAAACCAAAGAGGTATAAAACATTTTAGTTAGTTGCTCTAATTTCTCAACAGGATTGATTTCAACTATCATGTGACTTTTCCAAGAGTCAACAAGCTTTTTTAGCATTCCATATCTATACAACGTACAGATTTCTTCTGCACTAATTTTATTTTTCATAGAACTATCCTTTCAAAATTCATAAAACCAAATACTAACGGAGCTTCAGGCTCTCTTTGCTGACTTCAGGCCAGTAAGATTGGACGTAGGGTATTGGGTTATATTACGAATTTCTATGTACAATAAAACACCTAAAAGCTATTTTTGTCAAGTTGTCATTACGGCACTTCTATATATAATAGGCAATACAACATTATCAGTCTAAAAAATTATCAAATAACATGAAAGACATATCAAAAAAGATCAAGCCTTTGCAAGATCGCATTCTTATACAAGAAGATACTGATAGTAAGGAGAAGAAAACTTCTTCAGGTATTATTATCCCTGTAACGGTAAATGAAGACAAAGGTAGTAAGCGTGGAAAAGTTGTAGCTATTGGAAATGGAAGAATTGAAGAAGGAAAGCTTATTCCTGTATCAGTTAAGATAGGTGACGATGTTCTTTTTCAATGGGGAGATAAGATAAAGATCGGGGAAGAGGAATATTATATAGTAAAAGAGAGCGAGGTGTTGGCGGTAATTAAGTAATGATCAATTACCAATAACCAATGATCAATGACCGGTATTCACAATTTTTAATCCATACTTCCATTTATTCATTAAATCAACTTAAATTAATTAAAAACAACTATGTCAAAGAAAATTCTATACAATGAAGAGGCTCGCAAAGCTCTGAAAAATGGCGTTGATATTGTCGCTAATGCTGTAAAAATCACCATCGGTCCACGTGGTAGAAATGTAGTGCTTGATAAAGGTTACGGATCACCAACCATCACTAATGACGGTGTTTCAATTGCAAAAGAAATTACTTTGAAAGATAAATTTGAGAATATGGGCGCAGAGATCGCTAAAGAAGTTGCTTCCAAGACTAATGAAGTTGCTGGCGATGGAACAACTACAGCTACTATCCTTGTTCAAGCGATTATCAGTGAAGGTATGCGTGAGACTACCATGGGAGTTAATGCCATGGGATTACGTTTTGGTATTGAAGCCGCTTCAAAAGACGTTGTTAGTGTTTTGAAGAAAATCGCCACTCCTATAAAATCTGATGAAGAGATAAAGCAAGTCGCTACAGTTTCTTCTGAATCTGTAGAATTAGGTGCCATTATTGCTGATACCATAAAGAAAGTTGGGAAAGACGGTGTTGTAACCGTAGAAGAATCCCAATCAACCAGTTTGGAATCAGAAATTGTTGAAGGTATAGAGTTTGATAAGGGCTATGTTTCAGCATACATGATAACCAATCCAGAAAGAATGGAAGCTGAATTCAAAGAGCCTGCCATATTGATTACCGATAAGAAAATCTCAACAATTAAAGAAATTTTACCGATACTTGAGAAATTAGCACAAACTGGCAAAAAAGATTTGGTTATCATTGCTGAAGATATAGATGGTGAAGCTCTAGCCACATTTGTCGTTAATAAATTACGTGGAACTTTCAATGTACTAGCAATTAAGGCTCCTGGTTACGGTGATCGTAAGAAAGAAATCTTAGAAGATATCGCTGTTACCTGTGGCGCCAAAGTTATTACCGAAGAAGTTGGTATGAAATTTGAAAATGCTGGTCTTGAAGTTTTGGGCAAGGCTCGCAAGGTTATTTCCAGTAAAGATAATACTATTATCGTAGGTGGCAAGGGTAAAAAGAGTGATATTGAAGGACGTTTGAGTCAACTCAAGAAACAGCGTTCTACTATGGAATCTAAATACGATACAGAAAAGATGGACGAGCGCATTGCCAAACTTTCTGGTGGTGTAGCTGTTATTCGTGTAGGTGCCGCCACAGAAACTGAAATGAAATATTTGAAGTTAAAAATTGAAGATGCTGTCAATGCCACCAAAGCCGCAATTGAAGAGGGAATCGTTGCTGGTGGAGGCGTAGCTTTGGTACGTGCCTCAAATGAAGTTAGAAAATCTCTCACTACAAAGAAGAATATGACCAAGGAACAAGAGCTCGGTTATTTGATAGTTTTGAAAGCTCTTGAAGCACCAATGAAACAAATTGTTATAAATACAGGTAAAGAAGATGGCTCAGTAATTGTAGATAAAGTTAAAAACGGTAAAGGTAATATTGGTTATGATGCACTCAAAGATGAAATAGTCCCTGATATGATCATTGCGGGAATAGTTGATCCTGTTAAAGTAACTCGTCTCGGCGTTGAGAATGCCTGCTCAGCCGCCGCTATTCTTCTTACCACAGAAGCCGCTATTGCCGATGAACCTGAAGAAAAGAAAACACAAGGTCACAGTGGTGGTCAAGAGATGGATTATTAAAACTGTGTTATAATGGCACAGACGACTATATCTACTTATAATCGTATTTTACTATTTTATTATAAATAAAAAATTATATTATGAAAAAATCGACGTTAGTTACTATTTTAGTTTTAGTTGTTATTATTGCAGCTATTGTTTGGTTTGGCCGTTCACCAGCGGTTACCCCAACAACAAATGAAACTGTTTATCAAGGCACTTCAAATACTCCAGTAGTTGTTACAGAAATTACCAAAGTTTCTGCCAAAACTTCCAAATTTGAAAATGCTGAACTTGGTTTTACAGTAAATTATCCTACAACTTGGGAATCAAATAATAACGATAACGGTGTTACTTTCGTTATGCCTATTGATAAAACTCAAGTTTCTACAGTTAATAAGCTTAGAGCTGATATTAGCGTAGGAGGAGGAAAGTGTGCATTCCCACCTGTAACCACTGTTAAAGACAGAAGCACGATCACTGTTGGTACTTTAAAGTTAAATACGATTTCTATGTCTAACACTGTTCAAGGTCGTAATTACTTTGATCGCATGTATTCACTTCAAAAGGACAATACCTGCTACCTTTTCACTTTCTCTTCCATCACTCTTTCTCCTGAAAGTCAAAAGCTAACTGGTTCTAACAAGACCCAAGCAGAGAATAACAATAAAGCTATAATATCAACAGCTGATACCGCCTTTACAGATATGGTTAAGACGTTTGCTTTTATCACAGGTCCAGCCGGACAAGATGAAGCTCAGGTTGCTCCAGTCAAAAAATAATCCAAAGAATTTCTAATTACCTAATTTCTAATTTTTAAACCAACAAACTTGGCTTAGAAATTAGGAGTTGGGGATTAGGAATTTTTTAGCTTAATTAAAAATTCGTTATTTATTAAATAAAAAAATATCAATGAAAAAAACTTTATCAATAATTTTAGCTATTGTCATAGTGATTGGGGCATATGTTTGGTCTTCATATAATAGTCTAGTTACCTTAAACATAAACGCTGATGCTCAATGGAAACAAGTTGAGACTCAATATCAACGTCGTTTTGACTTAATTCCTAATTTAGTAGAATCCGCAAAGGGTGTTATGAAGCAGGAACAATCTGTCTTTAACGCTATTGCAGAAGCTCGCACACAATATTCTGGTGCAACTACAGCAGATGCGAAGGTAGCGGCCGCTAATCAAGTTGAAGGTGCTCTTGGTAGATTGCTTGTAATCACAGAAAATTATCCAGAACTTAAGTCTGCTGGTACTGTTCAGGCTCTCATGACTCAACTAGAAGGTACAGAGAACCGTGTCAGTGTTGAACGTTCAAGATTTAATGAGACTATCAAGGGATATAACTTGAAAATAATGAAATTCCCAAGTTCAATCATGGCTTCATTATTTGGTTTTGATGAAAGACATTATTTTGACGCTACCCCAGGTGCAGAAACAGCACCTGCTGTTAAGTTTTAGAGACTGTTCTGGCGTTTTGAGGCCAGACCTCTATACCGAATAACGAGGTCTGGCCTCTAAAACGCCAGATCAATAAAAAGTATGAAAAAGTTTTTAATCGCATATTTCTTAGTATTACTTGTGCCGGTAACAGTTTTTGCGTATGTAAGTCCTGGTAAACCAACAGAGTTTGTAAATGATTTTGCAAATGTTTTATCAACAAGTGATAGACAGCTAATAGAAAACAAACTTTCTGATTTTGCCAAGACGGGAGCGGCACAGATTACTGTAGTTACAGTACCTTCTATCGGTGATGAAACTATAGAGTCATATTCAATTAAACTTGCTGAGGAATGGAAAGTCGGTGTTAAAGGTAATGATAATGGATTAATTATTTTAATTGCTGTAAATGACAGAGTAATGCGTTTTGAAGTTGGCTACGGTTTAGAAGGACCTGTACCTGATTTACAGTCTAAAAACATTATTGATACTGTTTTTACACCAGCTTTTAAAACAGGGAATTATGCTAAGGGTATAAGTGATGGTGTAGATGCTGTTATATCAGTCATTTCTGGATCTCCAGAAGCTATAAAATATTCCAGTTCTTCTAATAAGTCATCAGGGTCTGACTTTGGAAATTATATTGAAATCATTATTTTTATAATGATTACGATTATGGAAATACTCAGACATTATCTAAGCAAAACAAAATCGTGGTGGATGGGAGGAGTTATTGGAGTTGTAATAGGTCTCATCATTAGCTTACTATTAGGATTCTTATATTCTGGACTTATTGCTATTATTCTTCTCGGAATACTTGGGGCTTTATTTGATTATGTTGTGTCCAATAATAAACATGGTGGTAAAGGAGGAAATAGTTCCTTCTTTGGAGGTAGTGGTCATAGTGGCGGCTTTGGTGGTGGAGGATTTGGTGGTTTCGGTGGCGGAAGCTTTGGTGGTGGTGGAGCGAGTGGGAGGTGGTAATCAAAGGCAATCCGTCAGTTGACGGACAAAAATGCAAAATTTTGAACTTATTTGAATAAAAAAATCTGCACTGTGCAGATTTTTTGTGTGGTGAGTTTTTTAACACCTGGGTATGAGAGAGCATCTAACTGTAACAGCTATCTGGAGACCTGGATAAAATTTCTTCATTTCTTCGTCTCCGACTTCCTGAAGGAGATCGTGAAGTCTTTGTTCGCATGATTTGATCCTTTCCTGAGTCTCTTCAGCCTTTTTCTTTCGTTCGAGATATTCTCGATAGGCTTTCCATCTTGGACCTTTGCAATTTTTCTCTACAAATGGATTGATTAGATTTTTATCTTCACCGTTATCCTGTGTTGCCATGTAGAAGATTGTGTCCCGCATTTCTTCTTCGAATTTTTTTGCACACTCATCGTGATCATGATAGGGAGCACTATGATTGCAAAAACAACATACAATAAGACAAGCCATAATTTATCCTTTTGTTAATTATCTAGTTCAAAATTACTACGTGTGTAATAAATGTCAAGCTTTCGATTTTATGTTAGCATGCTCTGTGTAATTGAATATGTTTATGTTGGAGAGGTGCCAGAGTGGTCGAATGGGCATCCCTGGAAAGGATGTATGTCCGTAAGGGCATCAAGGGTTCGAATCCCTTCCTCTCCGCCAGATTTCCAAGTTTGAACCTTAGTGTTTGCAACGTTTTTTGACCCCCTTGGGGGTTCAGGAGGTTCGATCTTGGATACTTGGAGGTCCATAAGGACATCAAAGACTGGCGACCAAAGGGGCGTCAGTTTTTGATTTCTGACAACGAATCCCTCGAAGCAAAGCTTCATAAGTATGCGCTTCTGATGGAATCCACCAGTCTGGAATACCCGGTCGGCGTGATCGGTAAAAT
>JBAZRX010000003.1:38354-68309 GCA_041662725.1 Minisyncoccota bacterium | reverse complement strand
AAATAAATCTGTTATAGTAATCCCATGACCCCAGAGGAGAAATCATTGTTAGAGCGTACATACAAAATGGTTGAAGAAAATAACGACATTCTTCGCAAGATGCGTAGAGCAAATCGTTTTGGGATAGCAATGCGTATTTTCTATTGGGTGGTCATTATAGGCGCAAGCATAGGAGCTTTTTATTTTCTTCAGCCTTATATAAACTCAATGATGGGTATCATTGATCAAGCTCAAAGTGTCGTTAGGGGCATTAATGGTACAGTTGATCAAGCAAAAGAGGTTTTGAATGCAAGTACGCCAAGGTAGCTCAGTTGGTAGAGCATTCCCCTGAAGAGGGAAGGGTCACCAGTTCGATCCTGGTCCTTGGCACCACAAAACGCATGTGGAATCATACGATTCCACTAAAGTTATATTTATAGAAATTATATTCCCAAAGCACTACCGTCAATAAGACTGGAGTAAGTACTTATGAATGATGGAATTACAAAAACCATAGCTATTAGAGGAAGAACTACAACCGCAACAGTTATGATCATTGTCCAAAGAAAATATTTTCTGGTTTTTTCAACGGAGGTGTAAATGCTATTTATAATCTCACGTTGTTCACGTACTTCTTTTGAAAGTGTTTCTAAATCCATATTAAACATAATTATAGTACCGCATATGTTAATAGTACAGGAACAACTTTGCCGCGCAGTCTTATGTTATTACACATTTACCACGCGGCTTTCAAATTGTATCCTTCCCCCTGCCACGGTATTAGGATGACTAACCTATCATGGAGAAAATATAGATATTGAATAAACAAACATGAATGGATTCTTAAGTGGTTACGTCGACTCATAACCATGTTAAGTGTATAGAAGAGAGATAAAATCCTGATAAAGAAGTGATAAAGATTTGATAAAGAAACGATAAAGATTTGATAAAGATTGACCTCGAGGCGAGGCCTCGAGGCCTCGCCTCGAGAAACTTATAACTCCTTTAAATTTTCTGGCGTATCCATGACATAACCTCTACCGGTTATATTGGCAATCAAGTCTGGCTTATTACCTTGGTTTATTTTCTTACGAAGATTCCTTATATGCGTTTCAATTGTATTTGAAAAAGGATTACTATCGGCGGTCCAGACATGTTCCATTAAAAGGGCACGAGAAACGACAATCCCAGTGTTTTTCATGAAGTATTCTAGCAAGCCGTATTCTTTATGTGTGAGGTGTATACGTTTACCACCACGTTTTAGATAATGTTTGTCAGTATCCATTTCCATATCATGTACACGTAAAATGTTTTGTTTTACTAAAGCTGGACGACGGGTAATGGCTTTAAGGCGAGCATGTAACTCTTTTAGTGCAAATGGCTTCATCATAAAATCATCCGCCCCACGATCAAAAGCGGAGATTTTTGTTTCCATGTCGCCATCTACGGTCAAGAATAATATAGGTGTGGATTTACCAGCAGAACGTACTTCTTTACAAACTGTGAGGCCGTCTTTCTTTGGTAGGGAATTATCAAGAATGATAACGTCATAATCAAAGCTTCTACCTAAAAATGATCCATTTACCCCATCAGTTGCTATTTCTACAACGTTGTCATTGGCGATCAAAGTGGTCTTGATCATCTCAGAGACTTCACCATCATCTTCAACAACGAGTACTTTCATAATGATCGAAGTATAGCGGAATTAAATAGAATTATGCAAGTAGTGTCAAAGGTTATCGTTGTTGACTTTAAGCCCTAATTTTGTTAACTTATAAGCTACTTATGGATACAAATAAAAACGTTGAGTCAATGTTTGGAGCCGGTGCGCATTTCGGTTTGGGAAGATCTAGAAGACATCCTACGATGTCGCCATTTATTTTTGGTGTAAAGAATAATACAGATATTTTTGACTTAGAGAAAACTCAAATAATGCTCAATAAAGCCAAGGAATTTATAACCAATATAGCTAAAGAGGGTAAAACCATTCTATTTGTTGGAGGTAAGAAAGAGGCTCTAGCAGCTATTCGTACCGCCGCTCAATCGCAAAATTTACCTTATGTAGATGGACGCTGGATTGGGGGTACAGTTACCAATTTTGGTCAGGTAAAAAAGCGTATTGATCGTTATGAAAAACTAGTTTCTGATCGCGAGAAAGGTGAGCTCGCAAAATATACAAAGCGCGAACGTATGCTTATTGATAAAGAGATAGCGTCTTTAGAGAAGATGTTTCTTGGCATCGTTTCTTTGAAGAAGACACCTGATGTATTATTCATTATTGATCCTCGTCATGAAAAGAATGCTATTAAAGAAGCCTCAGATTTCAATATTCCAGTTGTCGCTCTTTGTGGTTCTGATTGTGATGTTTCAAAAATTACTTATCCAATAGTTGGTAATGATGGTTCAAAGACTAGTATCCAATTCTTTGTGGATGAAATCACTAAAGCATATCAAGCTGGTAAAATAGCAAAAGTTTAAAGTTTCTACCATGCTCAGCCCTTTTCTTTTATGGAAGAGAAAGAAAGATGATGGGTCTAATACTACAGAAGTAGTATCAAGTGTTCCGGAACAAGCTTCATTACCAATTCAAGATAAAGTCATAAAAAATACTAAAATGTCAGAAAAAAAAGAAATTACCATTGATAGCGTTAAAGAGCTTCGAGATCAAACCGGAGTTTCTATTATGCAATGCAAGAAAGCTCTTGAAGAAGCTGGAGGTGATCTAGAAAAAGCTTTGGTTATTTTGCGTAGAAAGAGTGGAGAATTAGCCGCCAAGAAAGGTGACCGCATATTTAAAGCTGGTACTATCCAGGCTTATATTCACTCCAATGGCGCTGTTGGAACCATTCTTGAACTCAATTGTGAAAGTGACTTCGTTTCCAATAACGATGAATTTAAAACTCTTGCTCGTGATATTGCTATGCATGTAACAGCTACTAATCCAAAGTTTTTGAAACGTGATGATATTACTGAAGCTGATAGAAAAACTGCTAAGGAAGTTTTTGAAGAAGAAGTAAAAGGCAAGCCAGAAGCAGTTAAAGAAAAGATCCTTTCTGGTAAACTAGATGCATATTTTGGAGAAATGGTTCTTATGGATCAGCCTTTTATCAAGAATCCTGACATAACCATTCAAGGTCTTGTTGATGCGGCTTCACAAAAGTTTGGTGAAAAAATGGCTGTTACTAGGTTCAAGAGATTCAAAGTTCTTGAAGCTTAAATAGTTTTAAACAAAAATATGTATATACTAATTAGCTTATTTTACATAGCGCTTTTAGGGATTATCACTATGATCCTTTTGAAGCGCCATGAAGTAAAGACTGGTGTACCATCATTAGTTTCACGTCTTGGAAAAGGAAGTGATCAGTTTTTCCATGTTGTTTGGGCTGGTCTTCTTAAATTCATCTCTTACTTCAATCGTCGTACTTTCATTTTGATTGCGCAGTGGATTGCTTACCATATGCTTTTCCATACACGTAAAGTTTATGTTGAAGTTAAACACCGTGCTCTTTCCAATCCCCATGGTAAAAAACTTATAGATGCTGTCCGTGGAAAGGGTGAAGTAAAGAGTCATGGAGCATCATTTTATTTGAGAAGAATAAGTGAGAGAAGGTAGTTAATTGATAATTTGTTATTTTTGTCTATAATAGACCTACGCCACCTTAGCTCAGTTGGTAGAGCAACGCTTTTGTAAAGCGAAGGTCCCCAGTTCAAGTCTGGGAGGTGGCTCCGAAATAATAAATAGTTATTAGTAACTAGTAAATATAGATAGCAGTGAAATAATTCCGTTTTTCTGTTAAAGTTATGCCTATGGATTCTAGTAAATCATCAATCACCAATAACCAACAACTAAAAGGTCATCTTCATCCGATTACGCAAACAATTCGTGAGATTTATTCTGTCTTTCATAAACTTGGATTTGAAATTGCTCAGGGCCCAGAACTTGAGTTTGAATATTATAACTTTGACGCGCTTAATATTCCTGCCGATCACCCTTCAAGAGACATGCAGGATACTTTTTGGTTAAAGGAAGATTCAAATAATAATAAAAAAACAGGCAAATTTGATCAGGATCTTGGTAGAAGACTTTTGACTACACAAACTTCTGCTATCCAAATCAGATATATGGAAGAGCATAAACCTCCTTTTAGAGTTATCGCTCCAGGTAAAATTTTTAGAAATGAGGCCACAGACGCGACGCATGAAGCTCAATTTCATCAATTAGAAGGTCTTTTGGTTGAGAAGAATGTTTCTTTAGCTCATTTGAAGGGAACGTTAGAAAAAATTTTCAAATCATTATTTGGAGAAAATTGTGAAATAAGATTTAGGCCAAGTTATTTTCCATTCGTTGAACCTGGAATTGAAGTTGATATGAAGTGGAAAGATAAATGGCTTGAAGTTATTGGAGCTGGCCTCGTTCATCCAAAAGTATTGAAAGCTGGAGGTTTAAACCCAGATGAATGGCAAGGTTTTGCTTTTGCCTTTGGTGTTGATCGAATAGTCATGCTTAAACACGGAATAGATGATATTCGCTTGCTTTATGGGGGAGATTTGAGGTTTATTAATCAGTTTTAATTGTTTGATTGTGCAATTGTTAAATTGTTTAATTATAATAAAAGTATGAAATCAGGTATTTATAAACATTCAAAAACAGGTAATCTTTACAAAGCCCATTTTGCTGCCAAACATTCAGAAACTCTTGAAGATATGGTAGTTTATGAAGCTTTGTATGAGAATGAGAAGTCCAAATTTTGGGTGAGACCCGAGAGTACATTTATGGAAGAAGTGGAAATAAATGGTGTTAAACATCCAAGATTCGTTTTTGTTAAAGAGGAATAATATAAAAAAGGAAGCAAAATAACATGAAAATATCATATAACTGGCTCAAAACATATTTCGATAAAGATATTCCACAAGCAGAGAAATTGGTGGAGATTTTTCCTTTGTATGCCTTTGAAATTGAGGAATTTTTCAAAACTGAGAAAGGTGATGATACTGTTTTTGACGTAAAGATTCTTCCAGATCGAGCTCATTATGCACTTTCTCATAAAGGAGTTGCAGAAGAAGTGGCTATTTTGACCAAATTACCAATTAAAGAGCGATTCTCTAAAGAATTGGAAGTTACGATAAAAGATAAACCGTCTATTAAGATAGAAGATAAAGGTTTTTGTAGGCGTTACGTTGCTAGAATTGTAGAACTTGGGGAGAGTAGTCCTCAAGAACTACCCTCAAAAGCTACCCTCGAAGCGATTGGGCAACGTTCTATTAACCCAATTGTTGATGCAACAAACTACGTTATGTATGATATCGGCCAACCTTTGCATGCTTTTGATGCTGATAAAGTAAAAGGAAGTATTACTATTCGTGCGGCCAAAGAAGGAGAGAAGATAGTTCTTCTTGATGGTCGTGAATTAACTTTAACAACAGCTGATCATGTTATTGCTGATGATGAAGGTCCTCTAGTTGTTGCCGGTGCTAAGGGTGGTAAGAGGGCGGAGATAAGTGATACGACGAAAAGGATTATGATTGAGTCAGCCAATTTTGAACCAACAGCAGTTCGGAAAACTTCAACTAGATACGATATTCGTAGCGATTCTTCAAAGAGATTTGAAAACGAAATTACTCCGATGTTGGCTATTCACGGCATGAATAATGTTTGTGCTTTGATTAAAGAAATTTATAAAGATGCTATTTTCGGAGAAATTGTTGATGAATTTTCAGTTAAACCAAAGCAGACTGTTATTGAATTTAATCCTACCTATATTGAAGAGCGTCTAGGTTTGAAAATTCCAATAGTAGAAGCAAAGGAGATTTTAGAAAGAATGAATATAAAAGTTGAAGAGACTGATGCTAATCCGGCTCATGATTCGTCTAATTTATCCGATTTAAGTAATCTTTGGAAATTAACAATTCCTTATGAACGTCTTGATTTAAACATTAAAGAAGACATTGTTGAGGAAGTTGGTCGTATTTATGGTTATGACAAGATAAAGGGTATATTACCTCCTGTAACAAAAAATAAAGTTGAAGTCCTACCGATTTATTACATTTCAGAGAAAATCAAGAATATTTTGGCTGATCAAGGATTTTCTGAAGTCAGTCTCTATACTTTAGTTGAAAAAGGAGAGATTGAAACAGCGAAACCATTGGCTAAAGATAAAGCTTTTGCTCGTACAAATCTGGCTGATGGGATGTTTTCTTGCCTTGAAAAGAATGCACTTAATGCGGATCTCATAGGTCTTGAAGCTATCAAAATTTTTGAGATTGGCCATATATTCAAGAAGGATTTAGAAGAAGTTTTTCTCGTAATTGGTGCTGTTCAAATAAAGAAAGTAAAAGGCCTCAAAGGTGAACAGTTGATTAAAAATGCACTTGAAGTTCTGAATAAAGAAATTGGCTTAGATATTATAAAAATTAAATTTATCAATAAAGGCCAGTCGTATCT
Source organism: Minisyncoccota bacterium (assembly GCA_041662725.1). Taxonomy (GTDB): domain Bacteria; phylum Patescibacteriota; class Minisyncoccia; order Phycocordibacterales; family PALSA-1337; genus C7867-002. Next base: position 61,888 of record JBAZRX010000003.1, on the reverse strand, counting down.
TGTTGAAGTGAATATTAGTAAATCAATTGATGATATTTGGCCTAAGTTAAAAGATCAGGTTGATTATCAACATCTCAATTTTGGTCCAACCTCTCCAAATAAATACCAGAAATTCTCCTTATATCCATTCATTGTTCGTGATATTGCAGTTTTTGTACCAGAATCAATTTCAAGTGAAGTTGTCTGGGAAGCTATAGGAAAGGGGATTAATAATGCTAATGCAGAAGAATTACTTACGAGGCATTCATTATTTGACGTATTTAAGAAAGATGGAAAGATATCATATGCTTTTAGAATGATTTTCCAATCTATGGAAAGAACTTTAACTGACGATGAAGTTAATGGAATTATGGAAAAGGTTAATAAAGTGATGAAAGAGAATGATTGGGAAGTGAGATAATATTTTGACATCAACGATATATTCATCTTTTTCTTTTACATTACCTTCTCTTTTGATAGTTATGAAAGAAGTCTAATGATAAGTGCTACTAGAGCTATCACTAGTAGAGTGTGGATCAAGTTTCCACCAAAATTGAAACTGAATCCAAGAATCCAAAGAAGTAACATGGTAAAAATAAATGTCCAAATCATGGTATTAAGTATTAAATAGTTTGATTAGTAAATAATAATTCCTTTTTATGCAAAACTTTGATTTTCTCTAGACCACGGTGTATCTGTACAGCTACAGCATTCATTGTTTTTCCTGTTAAGATGGATATTTCTTTCAGTGAAAGGTCTTGGATGTAACGCATACGTATTACTTTTTCGTATGTTTCAGGAAGTTGTTTGATGAGGGAAATTACTTTTTTACCATCAAGAAAATTGATAAGACGCTCCGAATCGTTACTTCCTGGTTCAAAATCCTTTTCTTTTATGAGAGTATCTAGTGATATCATCTTATTCTTACGTTTGCGGTATACATCAACGATAAGATTATTAAGAATATGATAGAGAAAAGCTTTCATTATATTGATCTTGCCACCTTTCAGGAGATATTTCCAAGTTTTCATGAAGGTATCTTGTACAGCATCTTCACCAACGGTGCTATCTTGTAATTTAAAAAATGCATATGAATTAAGACTCTTGTTGTAGTCGTGGTGTGCTGTAGTGAATTCTTTGTTTAATTGCATTTCTTTCTCTGTAGTCATATAAGTTTAAGCCGAACGTAACGGCATTTGATTACACGAATATTACAGGAGGACTGTAATAACCTATATTTTCAGGCGTGTAATAGTGCGGAGTTTCTTGTTATCTATTACACAAATATTACGGCTTTTTTGTATCTATAAGTAGATATTCGTAATAAAAGTATATCACATTTTTTGCTTTTTGTTAACGGTGTAACAGTTTATATACTTGTTCGTCTTTAAGTTTATATAGTTGCTCGTCTTTAAGACTGTAGTTGAATGAGTCTGTAATGATTTATGTCTAAAGACGGCATATATAAATATAAACAGTAAATTGCAGGTCGAGCTTTTTTATTCATTTATAAATAATAAAAATAATAAATAATACAAATATATGATTAATTTTTTCAAATCAACCAGTTTTATTGCTACAATGGGTTTAACACTAGTTATTGCTATGGCTATTCTAGTCGCAGCTCCACAAGCTAGAGCGGAATCCCCAAATATATTAGTAGGTCAGGATCTTACAATTGGATCTACAAATCAGAACGTTGTCGTTCTCCAAGGGCTATTATCAGAGTTAGGTTATCTCAATGTTCCATTCGGTATACCTTTTGGTTACTACGGATCTCTTACCAAAAATGCTGTAGCTAGATATCAAGCTTCTATGGGTGTTGTACCAGCCGTTGGATATTATGGACCTTTAACTAAAATAGCCATGCATTCTGACTTTTCCTCACATGGATGGTTGCCTGTATTAGGTTGGTAAATCATAGAATTACCATGAGCGTAAACGATTTCAGGTGTACATGATTTTATCGGATGATTTGTTTTGGCAACAAATCATCTGATTTTATCGTTTAATAGTTTAATTTTTAATTATGGTAAAAATAAAAAAATATAATCGAATTGTAACAATTTTTTCTATAGCAGGTTTAGCTATGTTATTTTCTTTATTATGGACGACTCCTATATTTGCACATAAGAGCCCAGATCTTTGTACTGGTAGTGGTTTGGGAATAATGCTCTATTCTAATGTTGTGCAAGCTCATATCGGTGACACTATATCTTTTAGTGTAGATATATATAACGGATCAGGTGTTGGGCCTATTGTTTGTGATGCTTCTGAAATTCAAGCTTCTATCACTACACCTGATGGTCAAGCTCACCCGATTACACTTTCACGAACAGCACTCTTAAATAAGGAAAAAGACTTTTATCAGAATGTCGTAACTTATGTTGCACGATCAGAAGATATAAAGCCTGGTAATATTCTTGTAGCTACAGCGGTAGACACGGGAACTATTCATCAGAATGATACTAATAGTTCAGGTGGTGGTAACCAGGGTGTGAATATAGAAGTTTTAACTGTTCCACCTCCACCGTCTCCGTCACCGTCTATTATGTCGTCTCCATCTCCGTCTCCCATATCAATTCCAATTCTAGTTCCAACTCCAACTCCAACTCCTAATCCACCAACTTCTAGTAGTGGTGGTGGTACATTTCTTCCTACTCCAACTCCCACACCGTTACAGATAGTTCCTGTTGTTATTACAACCCCTGTTCCTGTTTTATACGTTCCTAATTTTCCTAAAGCAGGACTTCCTCCAAAAAACGATGATAGTCTATCAAACATGGTCACATTTTATAATATTTTTTATAGAATAGTGCAAAATTTTATTGTTAACGATTCAGTTAAACCTGTTCAAAACACGGCTCAAGATATTAATTCTTTGAAATTAACAAATTCAGAATTTCCGATTCGTCTCAAGATTCCAGAAATTAATATTGACGCTGTTATTGAATCTGTAGGTTTTACATCGGATGGATCAATGGGCGTATCAAAAGATCGTGACAATACGGCTTGGTTTGAACTCGGTCCTCGTCCTGGAGATAATGGTAGCGCTGTCATTACTGGCCATTTTGGTTGGAAAGATAATCTACAAGCGGTGTTTGATGATTTACATAAACTGAAGAAGGGAAGTCGGTTGTATGTTCAGGATGAAAAAGGAACAAATATTGTGTTTGTAGTACGCGAACTCCGGACATACAATTACAATGAAGATACTTCGGATGTTTTTATTTCCAGTGATGGAAAGGCGCATCTTAATCTTGTTACTTGTAATGGGGATTGGGATAAAGTTAAAGAATCTTACTCCAAGAGATTGGTAGTATTTGCTGATAAGGAGTAATGTATTAACACGAATATCTTGTGTAGTTATAGGGTGTTTTTAGCTATATTATTCACTTCCAATCTGTATACCAAAATGCTATAATTAACTCACAAAAAGAGGTATTGTTTTTTATTGCCGATTAAATCAAATGTCTGAAAATACCAAGGAAAACAAAGCATCGCCTTCGCATAAAGCTTCGGCGAATCAAAGTCCAAAGACCGCTTCAAAAGGCGGTTCTTCTCATACCTACGATGCTTCTTCCATTACAGTTCTAGAAGGTCTTGAACCTGTTCGTAAGCGTCCAGGAATGTATATTGGTACAACAGGTCCAGACGGTCTCCACCATCTTATAACAGAAATATTTGATAACTCTCGTGATGAAGCAATGAACGGCTTTGCTAATGATATTGAGGTTGCTCTTTTACCAGGCAATCGTGTTCGTGTAGTAGATAACGGTCGCGGTATTCCAGTTGATATTCATAAACAAACTAAAGTCTCTGCTTTGGAGACTATTATGACTGTCCTTCATGCTGGAGGTAAATTCGGTGGAGAGGATTATAAAGTTTCCGGTGGTCTTCACGGTGTCGGTGCTTCAGTTGTAAATGCATTGTCTATTTATATGCAAGTTATCGTACATCGTGATGGTGGTATATACGTACAGGAATATTCTAAAGGCAAACGTAAAGCCGCTGTAAAGAAAATAGGTTCTTCAAAACTCCAAGGTACGATAGTTACTTTTGAAGCAGATCCAGAGATTTTCAAAGAAGGTATCAAATTCGAATGGAATCGTATCGTCAGTCATATGCGCCAACAGGCATATCTAGTAAAAAGTTTGCGTATAAGTGTTATTGATGCTCGTGAGCAACTTCCAACTTTCGGTAATGACAACGAACTATTTTATCTTCGTGAAACTGGAGTTGAGGCTCCGTCGTATACTTTCTTTTTTGAAGGAGGTCTTATTTCACTTATAAAATTCTCTAATCAACTTCTCAAACCTGTACACAAAAACATTTTTTACGTTGAGAAGAAAGTTGAAGGTGTTGAATCAGTAGAAGTCGCTTTGCAATATGCTGATGATGTATCCCCACGTATTCTTGGTTTTGCCAACAATATTTATACTTCTGAAGGCGGTACACATATTACAGGTTTCAAAACAGCTCTTACTCGTATATTGAATGCTTATGCTAAAAATAACAATCTATCAAAGAACGGTGAAGATACTTTTACTGGCGATGACGCTTTGGAAGGATTAACTGCCGTTGTCTCTGTGAAGCTTCGCGAAATTCAATTTGAAGGTCAGACTAAAGCTAAATTAGGTAGTATGGAAGCGCAGAGTGCAGTTGGTACGGTTTTTGGTGATGCTTTCAATGCGTTTTTGGAAGAAAATCCAGAAGATGCTAGGGCTATCATAAACAAAGTGATCTTGGCTATGAAGGCTCGTAAAGCCGCCAAAGCCGCCAAGGACAGTGTTTTGCGTAAAGGAGTGTTAGAAGGTATGACTTTGCCTGGTAAGTTAGCTGACTGTCAATCTGATAGCCCTTCTGAATCTGAATTATTTATTGTGGAGGGAGATTCCGCTGGAGGTACAGCTAAACAAGGCAGAGATCGTTATACTCAAGCCATTCTTCCTTTACGTGGAAAAATTTTGAATATTGAACGCGCCAGACTTGATCGTATGCTTGGTTCTGAGCAAATTAAGAATCTTGTACTTGCCCTCGGTACTGCTATTGGCGATACATTTGATATTACTCGTTTGCGTTATCACAAGATTATTCTTGCTACAGATGCCGATGTTGACGGTGCTCACATTCGTACACTTATTTTGACTTTATTGTATAGATATTTCAGACCTTTAGTGGATGCCGGTCATATCTATATAGCTCAGCCACCTCTCTTCAAAATTAAGATTGGTAAAGAAACGCACTATATTCATGATGAAATTCAATTAAATAAATTCCTCAAAGAACGTGGTTTGAAGAAAGAGGAGATTGAAGAGGTAGAAATGAATGAAAGCGAAGCCGAATCTCGCAAAGAGCTTTTGGAAGCCGCTAGCACATCTACGGGCAAGGATTCAACAGCTGATGAAGAAGTTGGAGCAACATCTGGCAAGAGTGCAAAATTCTCTATTCAGCGCTATAAGGGTCTCGGTGAGATGAACTCCGATGAGCTTTGGGATACAACTATGGATCCCGCTAAACGTATTATGAAACAGATCAGTGTTGAAGATGCTCAGGAAGCTGATAAGGTTTTTGATATGCTCATGGGCGACGATGTGCCTGCTAGGAAATCATTTATCCAGTCTAATGCCAAGATGGCGACGTTGGATATTTAAAATTCAACAATTCAACAATTACACAATTAAACAATTGCACAATTGCACAATTGCACAATTAAACCTGTGATTTATTGTTTAATTGTGCAATTGTAGAATTGTTCTATATAGAATTGTGGAATTCTTGGAGATTAGAGGAATTCATTTTTTCTGGGGTCATAGATTTGCATAATCTTTAAATCCGTGATACTTTTTATCTTGAAAAAGAGAAAGGTTCTTTGCTATGAAAATAAATACAGAGTTAATCGTACTCGATACAACAGTCAAAAACGGATTTGTTGTATACGGGTTTGGAAGCGGTGCATATCATCATGATTTTCAAGGAATGAAACTTATTGGTTTCCTCGACGAATTTGTTCAAAGAGAGATGCGGGAAATTAAAAGGGATGTAAATTCCATGGTTGTAACTATTTGTAATCCAGATAGTGATAAATCGAAAAGAGATGAAATGATCGAAAAATGCCTGAGTTATGGTCAATGGGCATTTGCCATGGCTATGACACTCATACCTTTATCACAGGTTTGTGCTGACGGCCCAACCGATCCGATGGGAGTTTTGATTATTAAACCTCTTGAGGAAATATTCACGAAATGTTTTGCTCTAGCTCATGTCTACGGCAATGTATACCAACAAATTATTGGTATGCAAGGTCTGATGACTGATTTCTTCCGATTTGGTGGAATCAAACCAGGAACAACAGAGATTGGAACTGGCTTCAAAACTTCATTGAATATGTACTACATGGCGTATATAAATAAGATTATTCTCGGAAATAATCCGCAATGTTATGATCGATACGCCGACCTTCTCATCGAGATATTCGAGCAACTTGTAAAGGATTACCCACAAGCTGGGCTCAAAATGTCAAAGTATATCAAGGACTTGATTACCAGCTTAAACATGTCGGATGATTATCCTGAATTTTTTGAACAAGAGGCAAAAATAATCGAGAGATTTTCCACAGTCTTGGATGTTTGCAAAAAAGAGTTGATGGCGTCTGTTTCTTAATAGGAGAAAGGTGTATCAACTGAACGATGTCTAAAAAACTTAGCGGTGTAATACAAAACACCGCTTTTTTATTTACTCTAGACTTCTAGTCTCCAATCTTTAACACTCTAGCCCCTAGTCTCTTTATACTGCACAATTAAACAATTAAAACAGCCGTGTTTTAATTGTTTAATTGTGCAATTGTAGAATTGTTCTAATTTTTATCCCAACTTCACCTTTAACTTTGATTGTTTCTGCTTATCTAACTTTGGTAGTTTCAATATCAATAAGCCATGTTTCTCAATAGCTTCTGCATCATCCACATCTATCTCTTCTGGTAGGGAAACCGTACGTGAGAATGAACCCCAATATAATTCACGTGTGAAAAAGTCTTCATCTTTAGCTACACGTTCTTCTTCGCGTTTACCACGTATAGTTACAAGATCTCTTGTTATGGAAATGTCCAAATCTTCTGGACGTACTCCAGCGATCATAGATTTTATAACAATAAATTCTGGTGTCTGATAGACATCTACAGTTAATTCTCCTTCCTGTTCTGTATCTCTATCTATCCAGGAACCAGTTTCTCCGCGCTCCTTTTTAGAAACTTTATTGTTTGCTTCAACATCATCCGCAGAATCGTGCATGCGGACTGTTCCTGTTAACCTTTCAAAGAATGATCGCTTATCTTTTGACATATTTTTGTTTAGAGTTTATTAAAAGCATTACTATTTTATCCTAATGATTTGTTTTTGTCTAACAGCCTTAATCTCTTCAAATAAGACAATAAGGATGACAACTGCTCCCCAGACCCAAGCGAATGTTTGTAAAGTGTTTGCAGAGCCAGAGTTTATTATAGAAATATTGAAAGCGGCATGCAACGCTATGGCTGATGATAACCCTAAAATCAAAGCAATACATTTTGCTAAATATCCGCGATAAAAAACATAACCCATAGCGAATCCTACGGTAGCAGAACAAACGATATGTACTAAAGTAGCCCCGATAAAACGCATATTACCAGTAACTATACCGGATGCAATTTCTCCACTTGAAAACGGTCCCATAATAAAAAGTGTATTTTCAACAGCCGCAAAACCAAGAGCGACGACTATGCAATAAATCATAGCATCAATTGGTTCGTCATTTTCTGTTGATTTGAGCGCTATGACGGCAACAGCAACAAATTTGAATATTTCCTCAACAGCCGCCCATAGGGTATATCGTATTGATATATCGCTTACTATTTCGGATATATATTTTTCAGCAAACACTGCTGCTATAACAGCGAGAATACCGCTGATGAAAGTTGTTTCAATAAGTGATTTTGGTTCGGGATTAGTTTTATCTTCATGTAACCAGAACCATAACCAAATGAGAGATGGTGTAACTCCAGCAATGATTGCAAGTATAAAAGTACTCACTGTCATGGATAAATTATAGCATATCCTCGAGGCGAGGCCTCGAGGCCTCGCCTCGAAAAAAAGCGACCATATAATGGCCGCTCTTTACAAGATGTATATAACTGCTTACACACGGAATTCAAGCAATTATTTCTTGTTTTATTTGCTAAACACTATTATACCTCTCTATTGACAAAAAAGCAAGAGCTTGCTATACTGTGGCAAGTATTGAAATAGACCTAGGAAGTAACTTTTTAACTTTGAGGGCTTTGTTAAGCCTTCATTATTGATGACTATGTAGTCATCAGTTACGGATTAGGTAGGTTTCAGAAGAGGAAACAAATAATATGAAGAAGAATTTTTTGAAATTTTCGACCGTGTTGGTGTTGGTATTGGCTTTGATTAGCTTTGCTAATCTCAATGCCGCCACAATAAAGGTGACACCTGTTTTGGTGCCACCGTCAACATCTTCGCAGTGGATGGTCACTGCGAACAAACTGGTCACCGATGCTAAGACAGGAGCACTTAAGAGTAATACCGATTATATGGTTTGTGAAAACAACCAAATAACCTGGTCCAATCTAATCGTCTCCTCCTCGGCAGGGTGCCGTGTAGTCGCTGTCTGTGTCGATGTCGTATCGTCAAGTGACGATATTTCATTGGACATGATCAGTGTAGTTTCCTTGTCGAAAGACGGGAACTATCTTGGCCGAACAAATTCGTTCGGTGATAAGGCTTACACGCCGATAGCCATCGGCATCAAGAGCGATGGCTCGGTAATAACTAGCGGTCTAGCCTCTCAAAAGGTTAGCCGTGTGATAGTTATTGTCTTCCCGCGACTATTCGGTGGCGGTGACACCCAGTCAGGTCTTGATGAAGTCAAGAACTGGGTGACTGGTTTCAAAAACTACACGGTTAAGTACACCGTGTCAGTGGGGAACGAAAGTTCTCAACTGATAACATCAATCGTCGGTGTCCCTGTCCTCGCAATTTCGCGGGATGGGCAGTTGTCAATTATCAACGCTGTACCAGGGTTTAAGTACCCAATACAGGGGAAAATGAGTTTCTCCCGTGGCAACTGGTACACTGTTGGAGTTATTGAAGGCTCAGCCTCAATAATTCCCATGGACAAACCATGGATGTTCTATCGGGTTGCAGTCGCTGAGTAAAACGATTGCAACATTGAAATCCCCCAAAGCTTTAAGCTATGGGGGATTTTTCATAATCGGTATTGACATTTCATACCAATAGTGTATAATAGTGTCCATTACTGGATTGCCAGTTAATTATCAGTAAAGTTTAGTAACAACAGGGAAAAACCCTTGATATATATGAATAAAAACATCATAACCTATATTTTAGCTTCAGCAATAGTTGTTATACCAACATTTGCTGTTAATGCTACTCCAATACCGGTAGATTTACCTTCTAGCGCTGAAACATCAGCAGTTACAACGGATCTACCTTCTAGTGCTGAAACAACTATTAAAACCGTTGATTTAGCTTCCAGTGCAGATACAGCTATAAAGACAGCTGATCTACCTTCTAGCGCTGAAACAGTTATAAAGACAGTAGATTTACCTTCTAGTGCAGGAGCATCAGTTCCTAAAACAGTTGTAGATCTTCCTTCTAGTGCTGGCTCAGCCGTTACTCCAGTTACTCCTGTAACACCTGTTATAACTTCCGGTGGAGGTTCAATTGGTGGTGGTTCATCTTCAGGCGGTAGTAGACGTGCTAATTACAACCCAAATTCTTCTTGTAACTTAATTTCAAAGTATCTTAACTTTGGTGGAAACAATGATTCTGCTGAAGTAACTAAGCTCCAGTCATTCCTTAAGAATACTGAAAAGCTTAATGTTGATATTAATGGAATTTTTGATCAGAAGACTCAATCAGCTGTTATAGCTTTCCAAAATAAATATGCGGAAACTATTTTAGCTCCTTGGGGTATGACAGTAGGTAACGGAAACGTTTATCTTACTACAATGAAGAAGGTTAATCAGATTGCTTGTAATCAACCTTTAACATTGAATCCTTCTGAACTTGCTATGATCAATGATTATAAGAATAAGACTAGTGGACAAAAAGTACAGGATACTAATGTACAAAACGTTGTTCCAGTAAAAACAGATTCAAACATTGATAGAAGTAATTCTAAAGATGATACATCCAAAATTGTTGATATTACTGAAGTAGAAGATACTAATACTGCAACTGTAGTTAAAGCATCTGCATTCAGTCGTTTTTGGAAATTTGTAGTTGGATTATTCAAATAAGCTCTTATAGTTAAGCAAAACAAAAACCGTCCTGGATTAAGGGCGGTTTTTGTTTTTGTCTTCCAAGAGGCCTCTCGTTCTAAACAAAGTGAAGCGAGAGCTTGAGAGAAGGTTATTTTACTGAAATTTTTTAACCAAGTTTCTTTGTTCCTTGAGCTTTAAGATTTTCTGAATGAGTATTTGTATCCAAAGCTCCAGCGAGAGCGATCATAAGCGCGTTATCTCCAGAGATATGCTGTGATGGTAGGTATATTGGAAGACCGAATTCATTTGCTAATTTCGTGAATCTTTCTTGAAGCATTTTATTGGCACTTACTCCACCGCCGATGATGATAGTTTGAGCATTAATTTCTTCAATAGCAGATTTTAACTTTACACTTAAAGTTTCCGTAACAGCTTCTTCAAATTCTCTGGCCAAACCTTTCTTGAAATCATCGCTTAAAGTTTTATCAGCTTTAGTATTATCACGAACTGCGTAAAGTACGGCGGTTTTCAAACCTGAAAATGAAAAGTCTAGATTACCGCTATGTATCATTGGTCTTGGTAATTTAACGGAAGAAATAATACTTTTTTCCTTTGCTTCGGCTGATAATTTGGAAATATGTGGCCCACCAGGATATGGCAAGCCGAGCAGTCTCGCTGTTTTATCAAAAGCCTCGCCGACAGCATCATCTTTCGTTTGTCCCATAATGGTGTAATGTAAATGCAATAATTCAGAAGGTTCATTTTCATTTATTTTTTCTTTTTTGGATCCATCTTCAATCCTCACCAATTCCGTATGTCCTCCACTTATTAATAAAGCTATGGCAGGGAATTTCAAAGCTTTTAATTGTTGCCATGTTCCTTGCGGTACTGTTTGGTCTAATAATGATCCTACGATATGTCCCTCCATGTGATTTATTGGAATTATAGGAATAGACCATAAAGCAGAGATTATTTTTGCAAAATTAATACCGACCCATAAAGCTGGTTCTAATCCTGGACCTTCAGTTACAGCGATACGATCTATCCGAGGAATATTTTTAAGAAAATCTATGTTTACATTTGTGCTTACAAATGACTCGAATAAGTCAGGGTTTGATGATTCGATTTCAGAACGAAATGATTCTATGATTGAATTGAGTTTTTCGTCTGATATTATGTTTTGTTTGGAATCTAAAGTGGTGTCAATATTAACGTCGCTGTTAGCATTGCTTAAAAGTTTCTTAAGTAAAGGTAGTAAATTTTTACCATGTTCTCGTTTTGCTAGATTAGGAAAGACGCCTCCGTATGCGCTGTGTAGTTCCGCTTGAGAATTGATCAATGAAGAGATCACGCGGCATTCGAAAGTGCCGTTTTTATCGCGCGTTTCAATGAGAGCTAAAGCTGTCTCATCACAAGATGTTTCAATGCCTAGAATTACCATGATTTATTCACTTTAGCAAATACTTTGGTTGTTGGATAGGTTTGTAGTTGTGTTCTCTGTATTTATTGTTTTATAATGAAATAGTCGTAATAAGCTTATCTGTACTAAAGTGTTGAAGCACTGCTTTTGTTCATATGGAAAGTAATAAAAATAATAATGGGTTTACTTTAATTGAACTTCTAATAGTCATTGCTATTATAGGTTTATTATCAAGTGTAGTTCTGGCTAGTTTAAGTAGTTCAAGAGATAAAGCTCGTATTGCGTCTAACCAAGCATTTAATACTAGTATTTATCATGCAAAAGGAAATAGTATGTCTGGGATGTATGATTTTACTGATTGTAGCGGTGCCACTTTGAAAGATTTATCATCTAATAATAACAACGGTACAATAACTGGAGCAACGTGGTCCACAACAGATGTTCCTTATAGTGGACAGCCGTGTTCTTTATATTTTAATGGAAGTAGTTATGTAACAGTTCCGTACAAAAGTTCTCTTAATATAAGTCAGGCCGGTTTTACATATTTAGCATGGATAAAACCAACAGCTCTGCCGAATGCATATAACATGTTTATGGGACAATGGTTACCTTATTTTAACGTGCAACCTTCAGGAGTTTTACATTTAAGTATGGCTGCAGGAGGTATCCAGAGGAGCGCTTATGGGGTAACTAAATTGTCAGTAGGGAAATGGTATATGGTTGGGGCAACCTATGATTCTAGTGGTTATATAAAGATTTATCTTGATGGAAAACTTGATGGTACCGCTGGACCATATCTTAACCCAGGAACTTATAATGTTAATTTATATATAGGTCAATGGGAATCGGGTGGAAGTTACAGGTTTACAGGAAATATTTCCAAAGTCCATTTTTATAATGAGGCTCTTTCTTTGACAGCGATTCAAAAGATGTATGCTAAAGAATCACCGGGATTTGTTCTTGGTTTGGCTCGCTAGTGGTATTTAATGTGCCCGCACTACGAAGCTCCCCACCTTTTAGCAGGGAGCGAAATGAATGTGCCTCTATGAATGTGCCCGCACTACGAAGCTCCCCGCCTTTTAGCGGGGAGCGAAGTAGTGCGCGCTGCAGGATTCGAACCTGCGACCCTTGTCACGTCAAGACAATGCTCTACCAACTGAGCTAAGCGCGCTTAGATTTTTATGGACCATCCAAAGTATTTATCTTCGGATTTGATTACTTTAACAAAATTGATTGAAAAAATCTATTGGTCATTAACAATCTCTTGATATGGAATATTGAGAGACTGTAATTTCTATTTAACGAATTCCTCAGTTGTTGTTCCTAAAGAAACGCCTTTACGAGAAGCTGTAGAAGTTTCATAAATTTGGACTTTATCTAAATGTACACCTTTGGAATCTTTTTTTAGACTTAATTCAACTATATTTCCTTTCATAACTTCCGGAGAAAAATATTGATCAAAAAGAAGGTTTCCAAGGGAATAGAAAACCGGTACATCACTTAACCATTCTTTATCTAATGTGACATGAGGATGAGAACCAATAATAGCTCCAGCTCCGGAATCAGCTAGAAGTTTAGCTTGGGAACGCATCTTTTCTGATGAGCTAGTAGAATATTCTGTACCCCAATGAGGTGTAACTATAACAAAGTTTCCTTTGGCAGATAAATCTTTTACTGTATTTATTACTTTATCAAAGCCTGGTTCAAAAGCATGGTAACCGACGAAGGCAACTGCAATATTATTTTTAGTAATAACTGATTCTGTTGAAGAACTATTCCATGGACTACCGAACCATTTGATATTTGCATCTTCTAGCCATTTTTTTGTTTCTTTAAGTCCTTCTGATCCAAAATTGGTAGTGTGATTGTTGGCTAGGTTTACAATGGAAACTCCGATGGTATTTAATATTTTTGCAGTTGTTGTAGCGAAAGTGAAAGTTAATTCCTTTGTTGTTTTTCCATTTGGTAAAAGAGTTTTTGATTTATTACTGGTTATCGGTCCTTCAAGATTAATCATAGTGATATCGGCTTTTTTGAAAAGGGGAGTGACAGCATCAAATAAATATTCGTAGCCATATTTTTGAGCCATGCTTCGTACACCACGATCAAGCATTACATCGCCAGTAATTATTATGGAAAGTTTTGAAGATTTTTCTGGAAATATAGAATCAAAAATAGAAGCTGTGTCGGAGGAAATTGATTCTGATGAAGTACTGATGATCGTACTATTTTCTTTGTCTGAACTAGTAATAATATTATTTGAATTTGATGAAAATTTAAAATTTACATGACTATTATTGATTAATGCTGTTTTAATACCAGTTGTTCCTACCCAAAAAATGCTCCAACCAAGAACAGCAACAATGATTGAAGTAAATACGTAAGAGGAGATTTTGTGATTTTCATTCATACTTTTGTAGCCCTACGGGGAATCGAACCCCGATTACCGCCTTGAAAAGGCGATGTCCTAACCGTTAGACGATAGGGCCCTACATGCTTCCCATTTCACTCGGAGCTTCGTAGGGCTTGCCCTTCAAAGCTCCGTAAAATAAGAAGTGTTTTAAATATACTATCTTTTTGAGTTTTTGGCAAAAAATGTTAATGTTTACAGATTACCACTAGATGGAGAGGTGGCTGAGTGGTTGAAGGCACCGCTCTCGAAAAGCGGCAGACTCGCAAGGGTCTCGCGGGTTCAAATCCCGCCCTCTCCGCAAATCAGAATACCACTAGCGAGCCAACTTCTTGGCTCGCGTCTTAGGATTTGAAAAGGTTGAGCATATTCCTACGACCGTAGGGAGGAGGAATGCGAAACCTGTACTGAAGCTGTAAGCTTCAAATCCCGCCCTCTCCGCCAATTTTCACTTTTTGTGAAATCGTAAGAATTAGCCTCGGCATGGTATTTTTGATAAAATCATTAATATAATTAACTAGGAAAACTTATGCAAACAAACAAAGGAAAAATATTTTTAAACACCGTATTTTGGGGATTTATTCTTTGGTTTTTCGGTTATGCGCTAGGGATTATCTTTTTCGCTTTTGTGCCGAAAGACCTGATCGGATTTTTTATCTTGCCTCTGGGTGTCGCGCTTACGCTTTGGGTTTTGCTTAAAAAGATCAAAAGAGAAGAATTTATGTGCTATATCGGGCTTGGGATTGTTTGGACGATAATGGCCGTGGCCTTGGATTATATTTTTATCGTCAAACTTTTCAAATCAGCTGACTATTATAAACCCGATGTTTATGTTTATTACGCGTTGACTTTAATTTTGCCGATAATTGTTGGGTGGTGGAAATTTAGAAAAATAAAAAATATTAATAACTAACCTCAAATCAAAATTATATGTTAATTGAAATTATTAAATCTGTAATTCTTGGGGCAGTAGAAGGCATTACTGAATTTTTGCCGATCTCTTCAACTGGTCATTTAATTTTGGTAAACCAGTGGCTTAGTTTCGATAAATCGTTTACGGCAATGTTTGACATCGTAATCCAGCTTGGCGCGATTTTGGCGGTCGTTGTTTATTTTTGGCCTCGGCTTTGGCCATTCGTAGATGATATTGCTAAAAGAAAAGAAATTTTGGCTACATGGCAAAAAACAATTGTGGGGGTAATTCCGGCCATTATTTTGGGCGGATTACTAGGAGGCTGGATTGAGGACAAGCTTTTTAACTCATGGGTAGTAGCCGGCGCTTTAATTTTTGGCGGATTGATTTTGATTTATGTGGAGAAGAAGCAAATTAAGCCGCGCTATAATTCGTTGGCAGAAATTCCATGGCAAATTATTGTTGGCATTGGTTTAATTCAGTGCCTAGCTATGGTTCCGGGCACGTCCAGAGCCGCCGCGACGATAATTGGGGCTTTAATTTTGGGCGCGTCAAGAATCGTGGCAGTAGAGTTTTCTTTTTTTCTGGCTATTCCGACTATGGCGGCGGCCACCGGTTATAGCTTATTAAAACATGGCTTATCAATGACCGGTTCGGAAATAGTTATTTTGGCATTTGGTTTTATAACCGCGTTTTTTGTCGCGCTGGCAGTAATTAAATTTTTTATCAATTATATAAAACAGCACAATTTCAAATTATTTGGTTGGTATCGTTTAGCACTAGGTATTTTGGTTATAATTTATTTTCTGGTGATATAAAAAGTGCCTATTGCAAATTATTCGTGAATTGTTTAGTCTAAAAATAGAACACTTACAATATTATGAAATGCTACGAAAAAGAGCTATCGGAGCAATGTGCACCTTCGGACAAAGGAAAATCGTTCAATGTCGGCGATATCGTGAAGCCAATCTTTGTCCCAATTGATCCTTATAAAGGAGAAAAAGGAGGACAACAGATAGTTAATAAAATTAAACTGATTGTTACTGGCGTTAAGCGCTCATCCAAAAGAGGTGGGCAAATAATTACTTTCGCCGAAGTGTTAGGATCTTACGAAAGCGATTTTTTCGAAAAAGTCGATTCCTGACCGCTTACACAGAAACCCGCTTCGGTGGGTTTTCTTTTTTAATGATTTGCTATGTTAACAAATGAAATGGGGAGTGCCTGCTTATGGAGACAGAAAATATTACATTGTCGCCCTGAAAGACCACGTTAATTTAGGATTTTCGTTAAAAGGATTGACCAAGGATGACAACTACATCTGATTTTTTGCTATAATATGGTTATGAAAAACACAAAAATTTTTTTATTGGTTGTTGTTAATATTTTGATTTTGGGAGGTTTAGTTTATTTAATTATTGTAAATAAACAATCCAAACAAAGTTTTTCTACCGATCAACGACCAAGTGCTACGAACTTCTTACTTGAACAAAGTAAGACATTAAAAGAATATGGTGACGGCTATAATTATAAAATCTCTGTTCCGGTTACATACGACTTAAAACATGAACCAAAAGACAAAGACAATATACATCTCGTAGATCTAATTTCTATTAGAGGTCCCGGGAGTGGTTCCGTGATGTATATCTCAGTTCAGAATCAACCTTTAGATATCACTGGTAGGATTTATAATAATGTAAAGGATTTGGTGCCTTTTTATAAGAATACTAATCCGCGACAACCATTAGTAAAATATCTAATTATAGATGGAATCGAGTTTGCTAAACTTACATGGGAAGATGAAAAAATGATGTTAGCTATGAAAGATGGTTTTATCTATGAGATGATTGGTTTAGATAAAGAAGATGGTTATTTAAAAATAGCAGAAAGTTTACGTTTTTATCCTCCAGTTATTTCTAGTATATTTCCTGAAAGTGGTCCCGTAGGAACGGTAGTCACGCTTAAGGGTAATAATTTGTCTGGTGAGAATGGTAGTTTGGATGCTTGGATAGAGAATGAAAAGGGTGAGATTGGTTATGTAGGCCATGTTGGTGAAACGATTTATCCCGAATCAAATCAAATTAACTTTCAATTTAAAGATATTGCTTGTAAACAAGCTGTGGTTTCTGAAGATTGTGTAGACTATTTCAGAATTTTACCTGGTAACTATAAGATTTTTACTCAGCCGTGGGGAAAGAAAAGTAATACTATAAATTTTAAAGTTACTTCTAGATAGAAATAAACAAGAATATCTCCACTTTTCCTAATCTTTATCAAATCTTTATCACTTCTTTATCAGGATTTTATCTCCTTCTGATATGCTTGTGCGTATTATTAGAATAATTCATTAAACATATGAATATATTTTCAAAATACATGTACTTGAATTTGAAGCGCACAAATTCCTTTAATAAGAAAGGTTTTACTTTGATTGAGGTTCTAGTTGTTATCGGTATTATTGCTGTTTTAGCCGCAGTAGTTCTTGTAGCTGTTAATCCGACTAGGCAGTTTAAGTTGGCACGTGATTCTCAGAGAGTTAGTAATGTTAATTCTATATTAAACGCTGTACATCAGAATATGGCGGAACATCGCGGCACTTTCGTTTGTAGTGGGACAATAAAAGAAATACCGATTATTCCAAGAGTCGTGAAGTACAGCACAACGACTCCTGATATTGAAGGAGATATAGCTTCTTGTTTGGTACCTGATTATTTATCCTCTTTACCATTCGATCCTTCTATGACAGGAGCACATTTTGCTAGCACTACTGATTATAATACTGGGTATGAGATATTTAGAGATAACAATACAGGACGCATCACAGCTAGTTCCACTGGAGAATTGACAGCAACTATTTCAGTGACACGATGACGGCGATTTTTAGAGAGGTAGTTATCGTACTTATGTTCTAGAGCATTTCGCAGGCGTCGGGGAGATAATAATCAGCATACATACGACACGACGCCGAGAATAGACGGCCTTGCGAGTCTTTCGTTATTCGAGCAAGGCCGATCGTGCTCTAGAACATAAGTACGATAACTACCTCGAGTCATTTACTCTTTTGTCTTTACAGTTTACTATATAGTAGTGATCATAAATCGTAATCTAATACTTGTTTGGACAATTTGTCTCACACTGATTGGTATCGCTGCCGGCGTACGAATATCTATTGTGTTACAGGAACAACAATTGGCTTCATTAAAAGAGCAGGCTTATACGACTGCATCTATAAGTGATTCACTTATTCCTGAGGAGTCATTCTATGAACCAGAAGAGTCTTCTAAAACGAAAATTTCACCGACTTCAGCACCATTTGTACCAACTACACCAACAATATCAGCAAAAGCTTATTTAGCTGGAAATATAGTTACTAAAGAAATATATCTAGAAAAAAACTCTGGAACAGCATTACCAGTAGCTTCTATGTCAAAGCTTATTACAGCTTTTGCTGTTACAGACATGCTTCCTCTTGATACAAAAATTACGATTACAAAAGATGAATTGAATGTACCAGTTGATGCAAGTAAACTTACAGAAGGGGAGATTTTTACTGTAGGTGAATTATTAAATCCATTACTCATGAATTCTTCAAATGTCGCCGCTGAAGCTTTGGCTTCATCTTCAGATAGAAGCAAATTTCTTGATTCAATGGAAGGTTATGCTTGGGAAGTTGGCATGCCAAAGACATTATTTGATGATCCAACAGGTTTGAGTCCAAAGAATGTCTCTACAGCACGAGACTTTTTCGCTTTGGCTCAATATTTATACAAATCACGTCCTGATATATTAGCAATAACCCGCATACCGACTTCATCTATTTCTTCTACTACAGAACACGGAGCACATAATTTTACTAATATTCACCCTTTTGTTCTTGATCCAGATTTTCTAGGAGGGAAGACTGGTCACACTACGGAAGCACGCGATACTATGCTTACTATTATGAATATAAATAATCAACCGGTTGCTATTATTGTTATATCTTCAAATAATAGGAAAGTTGATACAGCTATGATCATTAAGAAAGTAAAAAATATTCTAGGACAATAAAAAAGGTATTCATACCGCGAGGCAGAGCTTCGCCCAAAGAATTCGCTTCGCTTGCTTTTCACCGTGGTAGAGCCACAGGGTAAAAAAAGAGCCCGAAGTTAAGATATTATAATCATTAACCCCGGGCACTTGTTGTAAAGAAGATTTTTGTTTCTCGTACTCATGGAAAACTAAATCACTTTGTCTCAGAGCACTTATAACGTAGGCTCTGTTATTAAGTGGTACATTGGTTAATGTAATTGTCACTTTACTAGTATTATCATGCAGGTGAGATATAAAACTAGAAATGCCATTTACTTTTCCAACGCTTTGATTTAGATTAGAAATTAATTCTTGGGACTTAATTTCATCCTTACTTTTATCAATAGCCTCAATTATTAGATTTGTACCATCTAAAATTTTTTGGGCTATTATTTCAGCAATAAATGACATAATTATTACCTTTCATTACAGCTATATAATAGCCTCTTTTTGATTTATATTTTAGATATTTAGTTCTCTCTAGGCGTACAGTACAATATCTATATGATTTATGCAAGCCAACTCTGTAAGAGGGTCTTTGTTTCTTCTGAATCTTTAACGGCAACACAGTCAACACCGGAGGCTTTCGCTGGGTAATCATTACCTCCGTAAAATAGGGCATCTCCTATAAAGACAATATCTTCAGGAGATATTTTTAAATATTGTTCCAATTTACGAATTCCGTAGCCTTTATTTATTCCACGGCGTGTAACATCTACTGAAGTTGCACCTCCTACACGACTCTCAAAATTTGGAAGTTTATTTTTAAGAAAAGCGGCAATTTGTTCACGTTTGACTCTAGTTGGATCCCATTGTTTTTTCAATTCCAATGGTGCACTTTGACCAAGGGCAGAAAAAGTTATTTGTGAACCACGATCTTCTATAATCGGGCCATATGTTTTTTCAGGTTTTTCATATTTAGCATCACGTAAAGCCATGTTCATGGCTGACATGATTATTTCTTTTTCATTTTGACTTAAATTTTCTGCATATTGTTCAATCCAGCCACCTTTCCAGATATACATACGTGTACCTGAAGTTGGGAGTAAGTATAAATTACTATAGTTACTTTCATTACCTGGCAATGTAGCTAAAAATTGTGTCTGAAATTGAGGATATCCTCCAGCCGAAATCACGGCGACTTTCTTTTTTGAGATAAGTTTTACTAATAATTCAGCCATGACTGGATCCATATTGGATTTACTTTGCGTTAATGTCCCATCGAGATCAAAAATAATAAGTTTTTTTGAATTAATATTCATATGACTTTTATACCTCTAATGTATGTAATAATGCGGACATTTTCACTGTAGCTACACCGATTGCACTGTCACCGCCACCGTAATACATATATGCGGTCGTTCCACGTACAACTAGTCCACAAGGGAAGACGACGTTTGGTACGATACCTTTTCTCTCATATTCTTCTTCTGGTTCAAATAATGGTATAGCAGTGCGAGCTTTTACTATTGTTGGATCGTTCAAATCTAATAGTACTGCACCTACACGGTATGTTGTACTCCATGAGACACCGTGATATAAAACCAACCAACCATGTTTTGTTTTTACTGGAGGTGTGGAAATACCTACTTTACCACCATCCCACATACCGCGACGTGGAGCGATGATTTCGATACCTTGAGTTATTTTTTCTTTAGAAAAGTCTAATGAAGATACAAAATCAGCACAAATACTTTCATTTATTCTATGAAAAATCATATATATTTTATCGGAATTTTCTTGATGAACTCCTTTTTTGACAGGTTCGGGTAATATTACAGAATCCTTATCAGGTATAGATGGTGGACTGATAACTTCTGGATTTGACCAGCTACCCCAACGTTTTGCGATAAAATCTTTTGTAGATATTGAACTTACAGCTACACGTGGAGTTGAACCATCGTAAGCTGTATATGTCATGTATAATCTACTACCAATTTCTATAATACGAGGATCTTCACAACCGAAATTGCTGGATTCGCCAGCGCGGGTTTCAAATGGTGCTCGTGGAAAATATATTGGTTTGTCCAGACGTTCATCTATGGATAATCCATCAACGGAAGAAGCGTATCCTATTGTGGAAACGTTATTTTCTGAGACTGCACGATATAAAATATGAGTTTTACCTTCTAAATATATAGCAGCAGGGTTTATTGTTCCACGAGATTCCCATAAAACTCCTGGTCTTGGAGTAATGATTGGATTTCCAGGAAATCTTTTTACTAATCTTGGTTCATTATCTGTAATACTTCTAAGTAAATTATCTAAAGGAATAGAAGCAAACGCACAATGAGTATCAGCTCCTCCATAGTAAACTTCTAGATTATCTTTTCGAATAAGTGCGCCGGAAGGGAATATAACATGAGCGACCTGACCAACTTGTTCATAATATGTTTCTGGAACCATGAAAGGTCCTTTGGTACGCCCAATAACTTTGCGTGGGTTTTCCAAATCAAGTAGGACAATTTCAATGCCAAAAACTTGATTGCTTTCTCCGTATTTTTGTATATGAGAATAAACAACGAGCCAACCTTTTTCTGTTTTTACAGGTGGAGCACCGAGTTCTATATGGTCCTCATTCTGTCTTCGAATACTTATTTTATGTGAATCTAGATTTTGCCACCAAGAATTCCAAAAATCAGTAGACCAAATATCTTCAGGTTTATCAAATTCTACATAACATATATCTGATGGCTTACGATCTGTATTAACTGTAACCATGGCGGCTATTTTGCCGTTGATTTTTTCTGGAAACATAGCCATAGCTTTAGCATTGAAAGGTGTAACCAGATGTTTTTCGGTAATAGTTTCAAGATCTTTAGAAAGAGCTACAGCAACTTTTATATTATCAGCAGAATACGGGTAGCCTCCTAATGCTGTGTAAAATATATAATAAGTACTACCGAGTTTGGTAACACGTGGATCTTCACAACCGTAACAATCAAATTCTCTGTCTGGAGATATTAGAACTTTACGATTGTCGTAAATTATACCGTCTTTGGAAACAGCTTTAGCAATTACAGATGTGTGTACACGAGGTTCTTTAAGTAAATCAATATCTGACATGGCTCTATACAACAAAATAGTTTTTTTACCTTGAATAATTGGACAACCGTTGAAAGCCGCTACAGCTTCCCAAGGATGTTCTTTCATTGGAGAAAGGATCGGATTATATTCTGATCTTGTTAGGGTGAACATAGATTTGTATGAATTATTCTACTTTACCGTATTTTACTAGCCAATCTAATAATTGTTTGAGGGGAGTTTCTGCAATACACACATGTTTATCACCACCTCCATAATAAACCGTGAGATTACCTTTCAAAACTACAGCACCCGAAGCATAAACAACACCTGGTTTACCATCATTTTCATAATGAGTATCTGGTTCAAGAATTGGTTGAGGTGAACGGTATAGTATTTTCGTAGGATCATTCGCATCCAAAATCATAGCTCCGATTTTATATTTGCTTGGCTCTTTATTGTCTTGTGCATGGTAAAGCAAAAGCCAACCAATATCGGTTTTGATAGGTGGGGGACCGGCTCCGCGTATACGATTGTCCCAGAAATCTTTGCGTCCAGGTTGTGGTCCGTGGAGTCTCGGGCTATCTATATAAGTTGGAATATTATCAATACTGTCTAGATACTCAACCATTATATTTGGAACAATAGAGTGTAATATCGCAAACTTCCCGTTTATTTTTTCAGGGAATATAACCCAATTTTTGGCAGTTTGTCCTGGTGGGGATATAACTTTTGGTTTTTTCCAATTCCAGCGCCCTTGCTTTAAGTCTTCAATTTTTATTGATGTAAGAGCAATACGTGTTGAATCCCAACCTTCAAAGGCAACATAGGTCATATAAACTTTTCCATCTATAAGAACAGCGCGAGGATCCTCTGAGCCTCCCCAACCTCCACCGGAAGTATAAAAAGCTGGATTATATGTTTTTGGACCAGTTACATTTTTTGGGTCTGGCATACCATATCCACGTTGCGGTTCAAATACTGGATGTGATGATCTTGAGTCTATGGTTTGTCCGTTTTTGCTCATAGCATAACCTACTCTGGAAATACCATCTGCACCTACCGCACGATACAAAAGGTGTACTTTACCCTCATCATCTTTAATTGCGGCAGGATTGAAAGTTCCTCCATGTTCCCATTCACGAATAGATTGTGGAGACAGAATTGGATTATTAATATTTCTATCAAGTATGAAGGAGTTCTTTTTTTTAGACGCAGAATTAATACGTTCTTTGTGTATTAAAACTAGACCAGCTAGCAAAGCTAGAAATGAGAGAATTATTACAAAAAATGGATTAAATTCTGCCATATTTATCTTCTAAACGAACTATATCTTTTTCATCAAATTGACCAAAAGATAACTCAAGCAAGACTAATGTCTCGCTACCACCATATAGGCGATGTTTGGTCTCACGAGGAATGAAGCATTCACTGC
>JBAZRX010000003.1:0-38344 GCA_041662725.1 Minisyncoccota bacterium | reverse complement strand
TTCACTGCCAACGTCAAGTTTTATTTTTTCTGAATCTATCTGAGCTTCACCGTTACCAGAGATGATGTACCAATATTCATCGTGATGATGGTGATATTGCAAACTCAAAAATTCTCCGGGGATAACGGAAATAATTTTCACCATGGCAGGTGGATTACTGGTCATTATAACCTCCTCCCCCCATGGTCGTTTCTCCTGGAAAGATTTAGGGATTTTTTCGGGCATCTGTGCTTGTATTGTACTACGGAATCAAGGAGTTAATAAGGAAATAGATGTGTATAACTTATCTGCACCACTCTATCTACGTCTACGGAGTAATATTGCAGACTTTTTTTAACTCATACATGTCTTCCTTAGTGATTTCTTGATTAGAATCATCATTTAGCTTATACATTATAGCTTTTGGGTTATCTACATGATCCATTCCTAAGGCATGGCCAAATTCATGGGCTAAAACTCTAATTAACTTTATATCATCAGCGTATTGGTAGATGTTTATTTTTGTTCCTGTGTTATCTCTTATATATTCTCCTTCATTAAATTCAGCACCAGTAGTTGAACCAATAGTATTATAAGTCTTCACATTCATGTTATGTTCTTTAATTAAACGATTCAATATTGTTGCTGTAGTATTGATTTCATCAACCAAGCTATTAAAATCTTTTTGAATAGCAGTTATAGATGTCACCTCATTATTTATTCTGGTTCTTTCTTGTCCCAAAATTTCTAATTGTTCTTTAGGAGCTCCTCCTTGGCTATTCCATTTCTGTACCTCTTTATTGTAAGCGATCCTATCAGCTGATAAAGCCACAATCTTTTTGTCTATAATTTCTTTGCTTTCTTTATATGATTTTATCAAAGCATCATATTTTAATTTTATAGATTGAGATGTAGAAGCGGTATTTTTTATAGTTGTATCAATCTTTTGCATTTCTGTTGTAGCTTTTTGGCGATAATCATAGATCAAATTGATTACCAGATCACTTTCTTCTATTTCTGTGTACATGAATAAGTTTTTGTCTATAGATGAATTCCATATTTGTATAGCAGAATCTATCTCATTTAGAAACTGATTACGGCTTTTACCAAACTGCTTATCAAATATTCCGATAGAGTAGGTTATAGGTCTAGTACAAGGCGGTGGTGGTAAAAGTATGTCTTTAACCTCCAATACAAATTCTGCTATTGGTTCTCTATAAACATATACACCAATCAGTGAAATTGTTGTTACTAAGATGATTGTAATTATTTTTTTGATCATGTGAGGCTTACTGTGCTTAATTATACAAGACTTGGCGCTTTTTATCATTCATGTAATAATGGTCTGACATATGAATATGGAAGATAAGAAGCTTATATACTTTTTAATTGGTCTGCCAATCGTGGCACTAGCTTTGTTTATTGGAATATATATTGGAGAAAGAAATACCAAGGTCTATGTTGCCGCTAATAATGGAACTTCTGATCTTGTTGAAAATGCCGATTTTGCTCCATTTTGGAAAGTCTGGAAAGTTTTGGATGAAAAATATGTAGCCGCCGCTAGCACAACAGTACAGACGAGAATCTATGGTTCTATTCAAGGTTTAGCTTCTTCTTTCGGAGATCCTTACACGGTATTTTTCCCACCAGTAGAATCAAAAATGTTTAAAGAAGAAATATCCGGTGGTTTTGAGGGTGTTGGTATGGAGATTGGTGTAAAGAATAAGCAATTGCAAGTCGTATCTCCTTTGAAAGATAGTCCAGCAGAAAAAGCTGGTGTTAAAGCCGGCGATTTGATTCTTATGGTTAATGATAAGTCTACTGTAGGCATGAGTACCGATGAAGCTGTTAAGCTTATTCGTGGGCCTAAAGGTACAGAAGTAAAGATAACCTTTTTACCAGTTGGAGCTACTAAATCAGTAGTTAGAAAGATTATTCGTGATGTAATCAATATTCCAACTATTGATACAAAAACTAAACCTGGTGGCATATTTGTTATCTCTCTTTATAGTTTTACATCTCAATCTTCCGGCCTTTTTAGAAATGCTTTGCGTGAATTCGTTGTATCTGGAAATCATAAACTTATTCTAGATTTACGTGGTAATCCCGGTGGCTATCTGGAAGCGGCAGTAGATATGGCCTCATGGTTTTTGCCAACAGGGAAGGTTATAGTTACAGAAGACTTTGGCAAGAACGGTTCCCCAAATATATTCCGAAGTAAGGGTTATAATATATTTAATGACAATTTGAAGATGATGGTTTTGGTTGATGGAGGTTCAGCCTCTGCTTCTGAAATATTAGCTGGAGCTTTATCAGAACAAGGTGTAGCTAAATTAGTTGGCGCCAAAACATTCGGTAAAGGTTCTGTACAAGAATTAGTTAATATAACATCCGATACTTCTCTTAAAGTTACTATAGCGCGTTGGTTGACTCCAGGTGGCCATAATCTATCACATGATGGATTGGTTCCTGATTATGTGGTAGAAGTAACAGAGAAGGATGTAGCGGCTAAGAAAGACGCTGCTATGGAGAAGGCAGTAGAGTTGTTGAGTAATATGCCATAGTTAATGGTTGGTAGATGATTATAGACAGATTAAATTAATTAGAAATTAAAAACAAAAATTATGAAAGTAATTCTCTTAAAAGATGTTGCAAAGCTTGGAAGAAAGTATGATACCAAAGATGTTTCTAGTGGTCATGCACTTAATTTACTAATTCCTCAAGGTTTAGCTATTTCAGCTACAACAGAAGCATTAAAACGTATAGAAGTCTTAAAGGCACAGACAGAAGGGGAGAGAAAGGTTCATGAAGATCTTTTAATTATGAATATAAAAGGCTTAGATGGTATTACGCTTACTGTTTCAGGTAAAGCTAATGAAAAAGGTCATCTCTTTGCTGGTTTACACTGTGAAGCTATTGCTGAAGAGATATTCAAACAAACAAAATTACAAGTGGATCCATCTTTCATACAGTTAGAACATCCTTTGAAAGAAATTGGTGAACATATTATTGAAGTTAAAGGAGGAGGGAAGTCAGCGAAGTTTAAAGTGGTTATAGAGGCTAAGTAGGTAAGTTAAACTAACGTTCTCTACGTTTCTTTGCCAGAAATTAATCAAGTAAATATATATGATTTCATAGGCATTTCCTATGAGGATCCGAACATTATGAAAAAAATTGTAGCAATCGGAGGAGGTGAAATTGGAAGTCCTGGATATCCAGTGGAAACCATCGCAATTGATAAGGAGATCATCCGGCTAACTGGTATGAAAAGCCCAAAAGTACTTTTTATACCCACAGCGAGCTCTGATTCTACGGGATATTACGATACCGTAAAGAAGCATTATGGAAAAAGATTGGGATGCAAAACAGATGTTCTATGGTTGATCAAAGAAAAGCTTTCTCGTAATGAAATTAAGCAAAAAGTGATGTCCTCTGACATAGTGTATGTCGGTGGCGGTAATACTCAAAAGATGATCCGGGTCTGGAAGACTCATGGATTAGATAAAATATTATGGAAAGCCTGGGCCAAAGGTATAATTCTTTCTGGTCTCAGTGCAGGTTCGATTTGCTGGTTTCGCAATGGAACTTCTGATTCCAGACGATTCAATAATCCTGATGCCGATCTCATAAAGGTCAGCGGACTTGGGTTTATTCCTGCAGCACATTCTCCTCACTATTATGCACTTCTGGATTGTAAAGCGAATAAAAACCGCCCGATCAAGCAAGCAGACGAGCTCGGCAACGATGTTCAATTGTATTTCGAATTCGGGGATGCGACTGATGTAGAGAAGGATCGGCGCCCTGGATTGAAAAAG
Organism: Minisyncoccota bacterium; assembly: GCA_041662725.1. Taxonomy (GTDB): domain Bacteria; phylum Patescibacteriota; class Minisyncoccia; order Phycocordibacterales; family PALSA-1337; genus C7867-002. Next base: position 34,550 of record JBAZRX010000003.1, on the reverse strand, counting down.
ATAATGAAGAAAACTTCGGGCGTAGCTATCGCGATCGACAATTGTTGCGCAGTTGAGTTCGTCGACGATACATATCGCGTTATTTCCTCAAAACCTGGGGCAAAAGCATACAAGGTCTATTGGAAGACTGGCAAGTATCATGAAGAAGAGATCGTAAAAAGGAAAAGCTTTTCATCATTACGTGAGTTGTTAATAAAATAAACAATGAGTTTAGGATGGTGATACTCTAAACATATTTGGAGGTCAAGATCTCTGTCTTTACAGATGTAAAATTTATTGCATAAATAATGCGAAAAGAGTATTATAAAAGAAGAATCAAATTGAAATCACTTATTTTACGTTGAATGAGTGGGTTTGATTAGTACCTCAAATAAGAAATAATATTATGATCAGCACATTAGAAAACCCGCGACTAGCTCGGACGGGAGCCTCAGGACCGCTCAGTGACTCAATAATCCATGCTGAGCCAGGTAAATTCTATGTCTATTCGTCTGTCTTCACGGCTGAAAGGCCTCTCTTTGCGAGGGTCTTTTCGATCAAATCAGCCCGAGCCACCGGCTTGCCCATCGATGCTAACAACAAGCTCGATGATGTCTGGGTCGCGCCTGCCAACATTGCGATCGAGGATTTCTATGTCCTCTGTGCGCAACACGATTCGATGAAACTCGTGGATATTTGCGAAGTAGCGTGCCTAGAGCGTGAAGTGTCTACTAAAGTGGTGTCGAGAATTGTTGTTGCCGTGATAACAAGCACTGGCAAATACAGCTTGTTCCTGGTGAAGGAAATTTCGCCGACGTCCATCAGTATTGATGCCTGCCATGTTCTGTTGTCGTAACTTCGCTCTGATTCCAGTTCGAGATTTTATTGCCACCAGGGGACTCGTCTCTTGGTGGCTTTTTGACATCATGCCCAAGCCACGATCCTAAATCGGAAAAGTAGACAAACCATATAATTTTTGACAAAATGTCACGATATGCAAAAACATAAAACTCTGAAAAATTTCTGGGATTTACTCAGAAATAGTTGGAGAATAATAAAAATTGTTTGTAGATACATGCCTTGGCATACAGCCGGTATGGTTTTTTTAACAGTTATCATAGGCGCTGTTCCAGTTTTTGCTTTTAAGGCTATGGGATCGCTTATTGACTCTATTATCGCTGGAGCTACAAGTGGTGTACTAAGTGCTGTTTGGATAGCCTTAGCTGTCTATGCCTTGCTCAGTGTTTTGCCTTCAGTCGCCTCTGTATTTCGCCGATATCTTGATCGTGTGTATTTTCTACGTCTTCAGGATTATTTTGATTTGATGGTTCTTAAAAAGAGAGCATCATTCGATATATCACAATACGAGGATACAAAGTTTCTTGATTTTATGCAGAGAGCTTTCAATCAAAGCCATTTTCCTCTTATCAATCTGACTGATGGGATAATTGAAAATATTCAGATGATTTCTGGAATAATCATTGGCTCTGCCGCCGCTCTTATGATTGATTGGAAGATTTTTATTTTAGTTATTTTATTTTCGATTCCAGAGTTTATTGTAGAAGTAAAATATGGTGGTCAAATTTGGCATATTTTTCAGAAAAATAGCACGGAACAAAGAAGGAATCAGGATTTACGAAGATTCTTTTCTGCCGGGTCAAAATACGCTGTTATTGATGGAAAGCTTTTTCAAGTGGGAAAGAAGTTCTTGGAAGATATAAAGAAAATACTTTCTGATTTTACGAATGAACAATTAAAAGCAGAGTTCGGCAGAACCTTTTTATCATTCTGTTCTACTGTTTTAGCCGCTATTGGATTGTTTATTGCCACTGCTTTAATAATAAAAAGTGCTGTTGCTGGGATTATAGCGATTGGAACTGTTGTCTATGCTTTTCAGACATTATCTAGGATTAGTGGAGAAACATCAAAGCTTTTGAGTTCCGTTGCTAAATTATTGGAAAGAAATCTATATGTAACTGATATATTTACAGTACTAGATACATTACCAGTATTACCACGTAATAAAAACTCCAAGAAGCTAAGTCTTTTAGAAGGTAAGATGCCCGATATAAAATTTGAAAATGTTTCTTTTAAATATAAAGGTAGTGATGTCTTTGCTCTTAAAAATGTTTCTTTTGAAATAAACGGTGGTGAAAAACTTGGTCTAGTCGGGAATAACGGTTCTGGTAAATCAACAATAGTTAAATTACTTTTGAGAATTTACGATCCTACTGAAGGAAGAATTACTGCGAATGGTATCGATTTGAAAGATCTTGATCAAGATGAGTGGTGGAGTTACACAGGAGTTTTGCTTCAGGATTACATTACATATAATTTCTCTGTAAAAGAATCAATAGCTGTAGGTAAAATCGATGAACCAGTGAATATGCCAATAGTGGAAAAATCAGCAAATCAAAGTACGATCAGTTCTTTTGTAAATGAGCTTGATCATAAATATGATCATATGATCGGTGTTGAATTCGGCGGTGTTGAACCTTCAAAAGGTCAGAGACAAAAGTTAGCCATAGCTCGTGCTCTCTATAGACAACCAAAACTTCTTATTTTAGATGAGCCGACTGCTTCAATAGATTCAGAATCAGCCGTTTTAATATTCAATGAAATAGAGAATATTCCAGAAACTACTTCCGCTATTCTTATTTCCCATAATTTTGCCACTATAAAAAGAGCTACAAAGATAATCGTTTTAGATAATGGAAATATAATTGAAGAGGGAACTCATGATGATCTTATTATCAAAGACGGGAGGTATTCTAAATCTTATGGTGCACAGAAAAAGGAGTTTGATTAATTTCTATATACAAAAAAAGCGGCTCATCGCCGCTTTTTCTTAGATTACATGAACAATTTTCTTTCTGTCTATGTGATTATTGAAACTAGTCTTTCTTTTGGTGCCAAACTCTACTTTTCCTTCTTTTAAGGCAAAAAGAGTGTCATCTTTACCAATACCGACGTTATTACCAGGTAATACGGGTGTACCACGCTGTCTAACGATGATTTGACCTATCGTAATATGCTGACCATGGTTAACCTTAACCCCTAAATGCTGTGGATTTGAATCTCTTCCGTTTTTAGTTGTTCCTGCGGCTTTCTTATGGGCCATAATATTAAATTAAAGATTAAAAGGTAAAATGTAAAAGTTAATCGCAAAGACAGCTTAACATAAGGCGTTTTTTGACGCAAGGGCTTAAGTAAACCTGTAATATGGCTTAAAATAAGGGTATTTTGTATATATAATATGGCTTTGTTGAGCCATATTATGGGTAATAGGGTATTGACTTATATTACCCAAGATGCTATCCTTATAAGACAAGAGAGCTTAGTGAACGTCATGTTTACAAAGCTCCCTTTTAATTATATGACAGAACTTACAACAGGCGTACTATTCTTAATGTCTTCTCTATATGGTTCAGGTCAATCAGGTATTCATGTTATAAACATGTCTAATGCCCAAATTTTGACAGCCAATACAGGGGAAGAAGTAGTCAATATGAATACTATTGCGGCTGATACCAATGATCCTAAGATCATGGAAGCTTATCTCCGTAAGGAATATATTGATACTCCGATTCTTGTAGAAATCGCTCGTTGCGAGTCCAACTTTAAACAGTTTGATAAGAACGGCGATGTCGTTCGTGGAATTGTAAACAGTGCTGATATTGGAGTGATGCAGATCAATGAGATGTATCATGACAAAACAGCAAAGATTCTAGGCTATGACTTGCATACTATTGCTGGTAACATAGCCTATGCTAAGCATCTCTATGAAGAGCAGGGTTCAAAACCTTGGTCAGCTTCAAGGAAATGTTGGGGTGCAAGCAAAGATCTTGCCAAGAAATAAAGGGCATTCATACCATGGGGTATTGAATCCCTTTTTTCTGACTACGCTCGGACGCTGTGCATATAGAACACATGCACGCGCTCCTCAATAAGCATATTGACCTACTGGGTCGCTTGTCAGAATAATTAATACTATTAAAAGTCACCCCCATGTTTAATTATTAAACATGGGGGCTCGACTGGGTTCGAGATTAAATCGCGAATCCTGAGAGGGTAGTTCCTTGAAAACAATTTAAAGTGATTCTATAAAGCATAAGGCTTTGTTTTTTGAGTTACTTTAAATAAAATAAACTAAACCAAGCAGAAAGAGGTGGAGTATGATGATGTTAGGACAGAGCCAAGAATTCATTCAGGAACAGAGACTGACAATTTCACAAAAACAAATTATTGTCGCGTCTCAAGAATTGTCTCTTAAGACACAGCTTATACAAGCTCTAACAGGAGATCAATACACTCCGAAAGGGGAATGTCCCAAGTGTTCACGTAAGTTAACACCGGCGGAGATCCTAAAAGGTTTTAGTCGTGATCCAAGTGATTTTACAACCCAATGTTCTGGGTGCGGGTATCGTTTTGAGCCGAAGTTAATCAGTTTTAGAAACGGTACCAGTATTGAACTTCCATTTTTTTGTGCGGCACAAACCTTGGAAAAAATGAGAAGTCTTGGAGAGATTGGATCAGAAGAGATTGCTCAAAAACATCCAGCTGTTTACAGGGCGGCAATATTTCATCACGGCACCCTTAAGAACGCATTCCAAACCATTGGAATCGATTACAAATTGGAAAAACCAATTGATTGGAAGGATAAGCTCAGACCGTTTCTTGGTCGGCTTCCAGATGCATTGATTGCCATGCATGCCGGAATTTCTCCTCGCAGAGTTAGCAATATGCGCAGGGAAGCAAAAATATCAAGGTATTCTGTCAGAGATGCTATGAGAGAAATTGAGAACTATGAGGAGTGATCTATGACAAAGTCTGTTACAAATAATAGAATAACTTCATGGCAACTCACTCAAATATATCGTATTGCAGAAAATTGTGGAGTTAGTTTCGTTGAAGCTGAACTCTTGATCAATAGCGGATTACTTTCAGATTTATTTTCTGGAGACTGCAAGAAAGTGAATAGGGAGGAGTTTCGGAAAGTTATCCATTTCTCTCCTGATACAAAACCACTTCCCAAAGTGTGTATGTTACAGAAAGAGAAAGAAGTTGTTGATTTACGAGAGATTGCTGAACCGACTACGTCTAGGCGTATTATAAAGACAAGGCAATCTCTATAATGTTGGGGAAGATGTTAAAAAATTTAATCCCGCGATCAGAAATGGTCGCGGGTTTTTGATTAGGTGACTATAAGTTATTTAACAGGGAGCTAGTTCTTATAAGTCTAGTTGAGCCATCTTACTTAGCTACTCTATGTCGCACAATATATGTTTTATCCACATAAACCCAAGAATTAAGGCCGTGAACTTCCCTACAGTATTAAAACTTTTTGATGATAGGTGTAAGAACGTTATCCCAGATAAAACGTATTGCTCCACTCAAATAATTATTCCAAATGTTTAAGGCTAGATCTTTTATGTATGCCCAGTTATCTTGAAATGTCTCTGATGCGATTATTGAACGAATATTAAGTCCGAGGTATGCAAATATAATTAAAAGTACAATAAAGATGATTACGGTCTTCATTAATCCCCTGTTTGTTTGAATTCGTTGGATCATGATTTATATATTATATCTTAAATTAAAGAATGGTTCAGTTTTAAAAATTAGCTGACTGGGGATACGTCTATTAAAGATAAGAAAGAGGATTTAGATATGCTTTATAATCAGCTATAGGAATAGTTGCACCTCTACAACTAGTACTGTTAGTAAATTTCTTTATTTGTATACCTTGAGTTGCGTATACTCCGAAGTGTAAGTGTGGACCTGTAGAGTAACCGGAGTTGCCACTGTAACCAATCATTTCTCCAACCGTAACTTCTTGATCTAAGGATACTGTTCGTAGTGAAAGGTGCGCATAAAGAGTTGAAAGACCATTTGGATGTTTTATCATAATCCATTGACCGTAGGAATAACAACCACGATATAGGTCTGTATTACCTGTGCCTATAACTATTCCTGATCCAGCGGCTTTGACGGGTGTACCGATGGAAGCTCGGAAATCTATACCTGTGTGCCCTTTACCATTATATATTTGCGGATTAGCTGTAGAGAAAGAAGTATTACCAAAATATTGTGTAATAAAGATTTTCGTTAAAGGCCAGAGCAATACACCAGAACCTGTGTGTGGTATGAGTGCAGGATTGATGAGTAAATTGAGTTGGGATTCATACTCATTTATTTCAGCCTGAAAGGCGGCTTCTTGAGCTTTTTTATCTGCCAGGACTCTTTTATACGAAGCTTCTGATTGATTGGTTTGTTTTAATAGAGCATTTTGTTCAGCTGTTGTAGATAAGACAATAGCTCTTTGATCGCTTAATTCTTTATTTAAAGCAACAAGTTCTGCTTTGGCTTTTTCTGTAGCTTTTTTATTTGTTTCTAGATTAGTTTTATCTTTATTTAAACTATCTATACGATCATATAAGTTTGTTTGTAATACGTTTAATTGTTCTATAAAATCCCAAGCTTTTGAAAAAGAATCACTAGATAGCATCATTTCCAATAAGGATCTATTATCTATCTCTTGTATAGAAGAAAATGTCTTTATAATGATACGCTTATCATCTTCTATGTCACTTTCCTTCCCAGAAATTTGTTTACCAAGTTTTTGAATTTCATAATTCTTTGCAGAGATTTTATCTTGAGTTACGGATATGTTAGCTTCTAACTTTTTACGCGTTAGACCCAGAGATTTAATAGTATTTGATAAAGATGTTGCTTGAGAACCAAGTTCATCTATTTGTTTACCTAAACTTTCTATTTCTACATGAAGTGCTTGGATGTCTTTATTTTTTTGATCAATCTTAGCTTGAAGATCATCTTTGGTTTGAGCAAAAACTGTATTAGAAATTAGAATCACTGCGACAGATAAGAGAAGAATAGGTTTTCTTGTTTTTATCATGATTTAGTAATTTAACAATTACACAATTACACAATTGAACAATCAAACAATTGAAAGATCAGATAATCTAACAATTACACAATTTAACAATTTAACTTCGCAAGTGCCAAGTCAATCCTTTTAAGAGATTCTTGTTTTCCAAGAATAGTTGCGCTTGTGAATGGATCAGGAGACTTCTCTTGTCCTGTAAGTGCTACGCGTAAAGGCCAAAGGACATCACCTTTACCATTTTCTTCAGCGTATTTCCATAAAGCGTTTTTAATAGTTTCAGCTGTGAATGTGTCATCTGAATCTTGAATGTTTTCAATTGCTTCTTTAACAAAGAGTATGTGTTTGTGCGCTACTTCCCTACTCGGATTTTTTTTCCAAAGAAGTAGATCTGGTGCGAAATTATTTAATTTTTGAACAAAGCCCAATTCGTTAACGTTTTCAAAGATGGTTTTAATTTCACTAAATACTGTGATTTTTTCTTTGAGAAGAGGTAATAACTTTTTGAATTGTGGACTGTCAGCTGATAACCATTCCGGAATAAAAGATTTAGAGTGTTCAATAAAATCTTTATCAGATAGCTTCGTAATATATTCGCGGTTAAACCAATCAAGTTTTTCTATATTGAATATAGCTGCAGCTTTCTGCACTTTTGTCATGTCAAATGTTTTTATCAGTTCTTCCAGTGAGTATAGTTCTCTTTCACCTCCAGGATTCCAGCCTAAAAATGCTAAATAATTGATGATAGCTTCTTGTAAATAACCTTTTTCAAAATAATCTGTTAAAGCTGTGGCACCGTGTCTTTTTGAAAGCTTTGATCTGTCAGGCGCAAGAATCATTGGAATATGTGCATAAATCGGACGGTTGGCGCCAATGGCTTCTTGAATAAGAATCTGTCTAGGAGTATTAGAAAGATGCTCTTCAGCGCGAATAACATGAGTGATGCCCATTTCAAAATCATCTACAACACTGGCAAAGTGATATATAGGTTCTTCTAATGACTTTGCGATAACGAAGTCACCAAGTTCAGTTGTATCAAATTCAACTTCATTTCTGATCAAGTCAGAAAAGGTAACTTTTTTATTCGGATTTTTTAAGCGTATAACTTCTGCTCTATCCCCTTCTTTCACATCATTTTCTTTGGAGATAAAAGCTTTGTTTTCATCTAGTAACTTTTGTAAGTATTTCTTGTATACTGCTGTCCTTTCTGATTGTCTGATTAGTTTTGGGTTATCCCAGTTGAGACCAAGACTCTTAAAACCGTTTACAATGTTGTCTTCGTAAGCTTTCGTTGATCTTGTCTTGTCAGTGTCATCAATACGTAGTAGGTATTTACCATCGTTACTTTTTGAAAATAGATAATTAAAAAGTGCTGTTCTAACACTTCCAATATGGAGATTCCCTGTTGGGCTTGGTGCAAATCTAGTTATTATGTGATTACTCATAAGTAGAGCTATTATAGCAGTTTGGTGACTAGTTACTAGTTGTAATTCTTACGTGCCCTACGTAGCTTTAGCGAAGCAGGGATTAGTCGGACATTGACCTACTGGGTCGCTCGTCAGAATAACAAAGCTAAAAAGAAATCGCCACAATCTTTCTTGGTGGCGATTTCTTTAATTAACTATCAACAACTATCTTATTTTACTTATCCCTTGAATCCTTCTCCAACAGAGGTTGAAGCACGAAATACTTTCATAATAATATTACCTTTAGCGTCCTTAAGAGGAACGTTTGTCGTAACATTAAAGGTGGTTTTACCATCATCTGTATAAATAACAGCGTAATAAGTACTACCATCAATCATTGGTTTGGTTAGATTAATCTTTCCTGGGCTAATACCTTTATCAAAGTGGGCTGAACCAATAATTTTACCTGGTAATCCATTATTATCGTCCTGGATAACTACCCAGCTAGGATTTGCAACTTGTACGGAAGATATGTAGACGACATTTCCTGGATACTGATCTGACATGATAATACGGTTTAGACCCAGTTCATCGGTTATTGGTGTTTCTTCAACAACAGGCATTTGTGAGTTTTTGCCACCAAATACCATAATACCGATTACAATAAGTGCAATGATAACGATGACAGTTATAACCCACTGCCATGTTTTAATACCATTTTCATTAGGATTCATATATTTATAATTAGATTTACTGCTTATAATTCGACTTTTTAGTTAGAAAATCAGTATAGCACATAATACTAGTTGCTAGCTAGTGCCATATATTGTGTAATAATCATGTTGTAATCCTAATCTAATTTTCAAAGACTCCAACCACCCAATCAAATTCATTTTGCCAATTTCGTAAAGAACATTGCCAACCAGGGCTTGAAGGATATGGATTTCCTGTTGATTCAATATCACGGACTCCTAAAACATAGTAAGCTCCTCTAGTAGCATTGCAACCATAACTGCCAGCACCGTAACGATAGTATGCATAATTACCACAGCTGTCATTAGTTTTTGAATCTAATAAATGTGAAGGAAGAAAACCATTTGATACTAATGGTGTAATAAATGTGCCGTTACCGGATGAATCCCAGCCGCCACAGCCAGCGAAGTCAGAATCAGGATATCTACCAAAAGTAGAATAATATAAAGCTAAAGCATTTTGCATTTGTTTCATGTCAGATAATCTAACAGCATCTCTCGCTTTCATTCTGGCACTACTTAAACTTACCAGAACAACGCTTGAAAGTAGACCAATGATAGCAATGACTACCAAGAGTTCAATCAATGTAAAGCCTTTATTATGAAAATAAACTGAGGCCATACATTCTAATTTATTTCTCATGTTCCAATGCGATGTCTAAAATAGCATCGGCAATAACATTAGCACTATCAAGTCTTGCAAAAGCTTTGGCACGAACTTTCATAGTATCTCTTATATTTGATGATGAAACGATGCGGTCTATTTCTTCTATAAGCACGTGTGGACTTAAATTATTTTCTTCTATAACCGAAGCCGCGCCGGTTTTACTATATGCAAAAGCGTTATCTGTTTGGTCGTGAGATATTGAATGAGGTAGAGGAATAATAATAGAAGGTATTCCCCATGCGGCTATCTCAAATATTGTAGAGCCAGCACGAGACACTATAATATTGGCTACACCAGCAGACATGCGTAGGGCTAGATCATTGAGATAATCAAAAGGATGATAACGATATGCGTATTTATTATCCCTAAGAGTAACTGTTAAAGTTGCTTTTACATCTTCTAGGTTTGTTTTACCTGTTTGATGAATAATCTGGTAGCGATTTAAAAGTTCTGGCAATGCTTCAATTATTGTATCGTTAATAATTTGAGAACCTTGTGAACCTCCTAGAATGAGAATTGTTGGAGTCTCTCTTTCTAAATTTAAAAACTCATAAGCTCCGTTTGAAAGAGGTTGAATAATCTCTGATCTTATAGGATTACCTGTATAAGCTACACGGTCGGGGTGTTTTTTGAAATATTGAGCCGCATCTGGATAAGAAAGAGCGATTCTTCTAGCGAATTTACCAGCCCAAGAATTGACTCTACCAGGTTTACTATCTGATTCATGAATAACAACTGGTATACCGAGTATTTTGGCGGCTAAAATTGTCGGAAAGCTGGCATAACCACCTTTTCCGAATACAACGTCAGGATAGAGCGAATATAAGCGTATAAGGGCTGTAAAACAGCCTACAAGGGTCTTTATAGCATCAGTAATATTTAATAAAGAAAAATAACGCCTTATCTTACCTGCTGGTACACCGATGAATTCTATACCGTTTTCAAATAAGGCACGGGGGTTATATTTAGACGGAGCCATGTAATACAAATCAGGCTTTATTATCTTACGTTCTTTAACACGCTCATGTATAGCTTCTGCTATAGCTATTATGGGATAAAAATGTCCACCTGTTCCACCACCGGTAAAGAGTATTTTCATATATAGGAATAGTATATAACGAATTAAATAAATATCACAGCCGTACTCGCTAATCTTTTTTATTACACAGACTTTGTTGTGTGCTTAGAGATATTTGCCACTATACCCATCGTTACAAGAGTGATAATAAGTGCTGTTCCACCATGACTAACGAATAGTAAAGGCATACCGGAAAGAGGTATAAGTCCAAGCATTGCCGCCATATTCATGAAAGATTCTGTAATGATAAGAACGGCAATACCAATAGCAAGTAATCCACCAAAAATATCTGTTGAACGATTACCAATACGGAATATACTTGCCGCTAGCATGAGATAAAGACCAAGCAGAATTATACTTCCTAGAAAACCGAATTCTTCCGCCGCTACAGCGAATATTGAATCATCGGTCGGTTGAGGTAAGTAACCAAATTTTTGTACGCTTTGCCCGAAACCTCTACCAAGTAATCCACCTGAACCGATGGCTATGAGTGATTGATTGATCTGATATCCAGAGCCTTGTGTATCAGAACCGCGATTCAAGAATGTTTTTACACGATCCATAGCATATGGACGCGTAATAATAACTCCACCAATAAATACTCCAATAAGGCATAATGCCAATATGATGTGACGTATACGTACACCAGCGATAAAGACCATAATAAGACCTGTACAAGCAATGATTAAAAATGTATCAGTATCTCTCTGTGCAAGTAATATAGCGCCTAATATTCCGACAATTATCACATACGGCAAAAGACCGAATTTAAGAGAGGCGATTTTATCTTTAACAAAATGTGCCCACGCCGCTATGTATATAATAAAAGCGATTTTTAATAATTCTGAAGGTTGAAATGTAAGATTTCCAATTTCAAGCCAGCGTGATGCACCGTTATAATGAAAAGTTAAACTTGGAATGAATAAAAGTAAATTTACTGCTATTGCACCTAAGAATATAAATAAAGCCATCTTGTGTAGCCAGTGATAGTTGGTCCAAGATAAAATAAAGAAGAAAATAAGGCCGATAGCGAGGCTAATAAATTGTTTAGTGGCGACTGTATTAAAATTAGCTCCATCTTGTGCTAGTAATCCCATTGATGCTGAGAGAAATATTATAAAACCAGCTATAACCAATATACTGACTGATATCAGAAAGAATTTATCAATTTTTCGAGCGTCGGATGACATGGAAGTTTAATAAATGATCAATGTTCAATAACCAATGATCAATTTCTAACCTAGGTTATTGTTACTTGATCATTGGATATTGGTAATTGATCATTCCCTTCTTTATTTTCCTGTTGTGCATTCTTAAACTCATCAATTTCTTTTCTTACTTCTTTATACTCCGGTAGATCTTCAATCTTTGAAACTCCTAGATGTGCAAGCAAATCTAGTGTTGGTTTATAAAGGAAGCTACGCGCATCTTTCGGATTATCTACTCTTTCTACTAATCCACGGATCAAAAGGTTTCTCAGAATAAATTGGGAATTTACTCCACGAATGTAATCAATATCTGCGCGAGATATTGGTCCTTGATAAAGTATTATTGAAATTGTTTCTAATCCAGCTTTACCTAGGTCACGCGCGAGCTCTTCTTTGGTTAGTTGTTCTATCAACGGTGAAAGTTCTTTAGCAGTACCCAACATAACCTCATCTTCTGTTTGAACTAGGGAAAGACCTCTCTCTTTCAAATTTTGTTCCAATTGTAAAAGACCTTCATGAACAGCGCTTACGTCCGTTTCATTACCTAGTAAAGATACTAGTTTTTTGATTGTTACTGGTTCAGCCTTCCAAAACAAAATGGCCTCAATTTTTGAAGAAATACTAGGTGAATCACTAGTTGATTCAGTGGTATTCGGAAGTGAAGAAGTTGGATTCATGTCTGAATTATAGCAGACAAGTCAAAATTTGTTAGGCTAATTGTAATTTTGTTTCTACCTTACACAATCGATGCTCGTGGTTGTTTAGTCTGTGATCTTTTTCGATGTTGATATTACGTAATTCTCTAAATTCAGCATGAGTTTCATCTCTAAATTGATACATTTCGTCTCTGAATGCATACATCTCGTCTTTGAATGCATACATCTCGTCCCTAAATTCATACATTTCCTTTTTGAAGCTATTGAGATCATTTGTAATTTCTCTGAAGCCTCTCGCGGTCATAATCGCAAGTTCCTCAATGGCGTTATTGTTTTTAACTGCTAAATCATAAACAGTGGTTGTTAAATTACTAACTATAACTCTTAAATCATCAATGGAGTTTTTTAATTCTGCCATGGTGGGTTCTGAATGAGGTTGTTCGTTTGTCATGTTTTTTAGATTATTTCTAATAAATTTGGCAGGTCTGAGAATTTTATCAAGTCAAAAATAGAAAACAAGATTACGTACAACAAAATTTTGTTTTGTAATGAGGTTTCTGTATAAAAAATAACAGCTTCTTGTTTCGAGAAGCTGTTAGTGAATTATTTCATCTTTAAGAAGAAATTTTTTGTTGGATCTTGTTTACTAGATGAATATTTTCAATACATCCAATAAAAACAAGTGAGATAAAACCAAATAGGAGAAAAACAATTAGAACCACAGTCTTTGCCGGATTCCAACCGTTTTTGAATGGTTTCCAATCTGAAAGAATGAGGAAGGCTATAAGCCCTGCGGTCAAATGGCCAATAATGATTGCTGCAAGGCCATATATTAATGAAAATATTAAGCTCAAAAACAGCATCATTCCGAAAACTATACGAGTAGTCATTAGTTTGTAGTCCATATCTTTCCTTTCTGCAATCTACTTTTATATTACAAACTTAACAGAGCTTTGTCAAGTATAATGTCCTGATGTGATACATCGCCCAGTTTTGAACCACTTTAGTTCGGTGAAGTGGCTGAAAAATGATATATCTTCCAACACCAGTCAAAAAATTCTCATTTGTAATGCATCAAATAAAAGTTGCATCATAACTAATATCTCGGTACTCCCACTTCTTTTGTTTCCATCTGAATATCCCCAAAGGTCGCTTCTTGAGAAACCATGAGTATTCCCTGTTTGACGAGTTCAAGCATGGCAAGAAAGCTTACAATGACATTTACACGATTTTCTTTGTGGTCCTTAGTAAAGTCTCTAAAACTCATGCGTAAGTGGCTGGTAATACGCGTGGTTAAAGTTCCAATCATTTCTTCCAAGCTCATAACTTTCTTGACTACAACTTGAGGTAGTTTTTCTTTCTTTGGAAGACGATTTATTAGATCTTTTAATGAATAAAGTGCTTTTTCTAAAGTAAGTTCTGGATCAGGTGCGAATACAGCAGTTAATAGTCGAGATTGTGATTGTGAAAAAATAATTTGATCACCAAAAAGTTTACTTATGTGAGTACCAGCTTCTTTAATTCGCTTATAAATTTTCAAACGTATTTCTAGATCTTTGATATCACCTTGTTCTTCTTCTGTTAAAGCTAGACCTGGAAGTAATGATTTTGACTTTATTAAAAGCAATGTTGAAGCAATCAAAATGAAATGCGCCGATTCACCCATCGGCATGTTTTCAAACTGTTTAATATGTTCAATGAAGTCGTCTGTAACTTTTGCTAAAGAAATATCACTGATAAACAATTTGCGCTTTTCTATCAAATCCAAAAGAAGGTCAAGAGGACCTTCGAAGGATTCGGTTTTGATAGTGAAAGTCATGTTACAACACTCCAATCTTCTCTTTTACCTCTAAGAGCTTCTTACTTGCTATCTGATTTGCCTTTATCGCACCGTCTCTAAGAACTTTTAAGATATAATCTTCATCTTTCACTAACTCTGCACGCTTTTCTCTCATTGGTTTAATAAAAGTATCAAGATCTTCAATCAAAGTATCTTTTAAGACTTTATACTTACCTTTGTTTTGCTCGTAAAGAGTTTTGAGTTCATCTTCAGACTTCAATAGTTTGTGAATAGCATAAACATTCTCTGGAACTCCAGATCCGGAATCTGTAACTATTCCCATTACAGCTTTTATAATTTCATCTCTTGTAGCAAAAAGAGGAATTGTATTGTTATAACTTTTGGACATTTTCTTTCCATCAGTACCTGGAACTATGGCAACATTCTCAAGAATCAATGGCTCAGGAAGTTTGAAAGTAGCTTTATCAGAATTGGTATTTTCTGAAGTAACATGGTCAAAAATCAGATTGAACTTTTCAGCAATATCGCGAGCATATTCAACGTGCTGTTTCTGATCCTGTCCGACCGGAACAACGTCGGTGTCATAAAGGAGAATATCGGCGGCCATTAAGATCGGATAGTTGAATGTTCCAACATTGATCTCTTTATTCTTGGCTTCAGCATCTTTGTAAGCATGAGCCCTCATGAGATACGGCATAGTTACTATGGTGTCAAAAATCCAAGCTAGTTCGGTGTGTGCAGGTACATCAGATTGTTTGAACAGTGTTGATTTGTTCGGATCAATACCGATTGCTAAATAATCTAAAGCAAGATCATACGTGTATTGTTTCATCTGGTCTCGATTTTGAATAAAATTCAAGGCGTGATAATCAACAATCATAAAATATGAATTATATTCACCAGAATTTGGAAGATCCACGAATTGCTTCATGGCTCCAAAGTAATTACCGATATGTGGTCGACCAGTTGGCTTCACGCCTGAGAGTAAGGTTTTTTTCATAATGCAATTATAGCAGACAGTAATAATAGATAAAAGTTACTGGGTTATTGTGTATGGCCGTTGTAATATTTTAATTTATCAGGTTTTCTAAGACTTCTTTCATCATCAGAGGAAAGCTTGCGTTCTACTTTTTTAATATCTTCTTCGGCTGGTAAACTTTCCGGTTGAATGCCGCGCTCAACTAAAGTCTTACGAATTTTACGATTGTTGGTGATGTGTTCTTCAGAGATAGACTGTTCGGATCTTAATCCTTTTGCTTTACTATTAAATATGGTTATCTCCATTGCAAAATCTTTCGCTTTTAGAAGAATAGTCGGCTGGAAGTCTGCAAGAGCGCGACTTTGTGGTACTCTGAGGCGAGTCTTCATTTCACTTGTACTATAACCAAAAAGTGCCTTGTCACCCTTGCTACGAATCAAAGCGAAATTCTTATCACTTCCCGTCTGTTGAAATATAACACTTGATAATTCTTTCTCAGTCTCTGTAAGTTTATGTCGTGCTTTAATTCGTTCAAATTCCTGAATTCTTTTTTCAATAATCTCAAATTTTCTTGTCTGAACTGCAAAATAATTCTGAGCAAAGGAAATTTCTTCTTTTCTCGGGTCACCATTTTGTGCTATTAAATAGCAGGCGTATCTGGTAAGCATTAGATCTGGCACCTCTTTTTGGGCGCCCTTTGGCATTTGTATCGTTTTCCCGACGTCGGCAAAATGATCGGAGATCTGATGATTACTATTTTCGCAGGCTATTTTTGCCTTTGAAATCACATTCAAAAAGTTATCCCATTTGTCATATCCAAGAAGTTGTTGTAAATCCCGAGCAAGCCAAAATTCTATCCCTTCCCCAGTTTTCTTAGAGTATGACTCGAAGTTACTTACCAGTGATTGTATAAGTTCTTTTTTCATTGGTTTATTTATACAGTTTCTCTTTAATAGTTATATTATAGTCTATTATTTTCTATCTTCCATTCTTTTACACTTGATAATATTATTTTATTTTGTTTCCAAAATTTCCCGTAATATTGTTGGTGTTTCAGTGATACCAGTTTCTTCATTATAATGACCCATGTCATGCTCAATGATTACCTTTGCACCGAGGTTAGTCTTCATTTTTTCTGCTGTATCAAGTGGAATATATTTATCGTTATCAGAAAAAAAGGCGGTGATTTCACTTACCGAATCAGTTATCTTTGTTAAATTGTAAGGTTTATCAAACCATGGCTTAGCTATCTCCTGTTCAGATTTATTGAGATTAGAAACTACATCATACGCGCCTGCCACAAATACTGCTTTTCTCAGTTTTTTATTATCAGGTAATGTTTCTAGAAAACGGAGAACAGCCGTAGCGCCTAGACTATGACCAACTAATATAGTCGCATCAAGTGGTGATGTTATAACAGTTTGCATGAATGGAATCCATTCTTCCATTTTTGGAAAATTGGTGTTTGGAAAGGCTGGTGTCTCAACTTTGAATCCATTATTAATTAACTGTTGTTTTAAGTATGGACGAAAAGCGCCATCAGGCATTCCTCCCCACCCATGAAATAAATATACCTATTTAATCATGTTGTAATAGTAACAAATTCCTACATCCTCTGCTTCTTGTCCTTCACCCATATCAAGAAGAAAGCTGGCACTATATACAAAGTCAAAAATGAAGAAAGAGTTAGGCCGAAGATGACTGCCCCACCGAGTGAGCGCCACATTTCATTGGAAAGAGTTATAGGCAAAATACCGATGATGGTACAGATAGAAGTGATGAATATCGCTTCAAGTCTAGATTTACCCGCATCAGCTACGGCATGCTCAAATGGAATACCGCTTTTAATATTGAGGTTAATCTTATCAACTAGAATAATAGCGTTTTTAACCACAATACCAAATAGAGCCAGAATCCCGATGAGACCTGGGAAGCTCAAAGGCACATCGAATATTGCCATACCGATAAATACTCCGATGAGAGCGAGTGGTATCGGTACAAGGACAATTAGAGCCTTACGGAAGGAATTAAACTGGATGATAAGCGTAGCCACGATGAGAATAAGAGCAATGATCATGGCGCGAAGAACTGAGGTGACTGATTCTGCATTTTGTTCATTTTCACCACCGTAAGTAATGTTATAACCAGAAGGCATATTGAAGTCAGTGATTTTCTTTTGGAAAGCCGAGAGGATGGCTTGACTATTGGTCGTAGAGTCAGCTCCAGCCGAAAGTATGATAGTGCGTTTCTGATCGATACGTGTGATCACATCTACAGATGGTTGGAGTTCAATCTTTGCAACATCTTTCAAGAAGATTGGTTGCTTTCGCATGTTCATGATCTGTATGTTTTGAACGGCCGACAAGTTTGGCATAGATCTTTGATCAAAGGTTGCAATAACTTTGATTTCTTTTTCTCCCTGAACAATCTTGGTGAGTTCTATCCCAGATATGGCTGTTCGTAAAGTAGAACCGACGATGGCCGCATTGAGACTATTTTGTTCCATAGACGCAGGATTCAAAATGAAAGTATATTCTGGCACAGATTCTTTTTGAGACGTGTTGACGTTTATAGCTCCAGGGATTGAAGACAATATCGGCTTTAGATTCCTAACAATTTCAGTAAGTTTATCCAGATCATCTCCAGAAATATGCGCTTCAAAAGCTGATCCAGCTGGTGGACCACCAGCCAAAGTTGAAACATTGATTTCCAAGCCTGTTGTACTAGCAAGATCACTTCTCAACATATCTGCAAATTCATAGGATTTCATTTTACGAATACCTTTGTCTTTCAAAATAATAGAAATTGAAGAAAGGTTAGTAGCACTACTTCCTCCGGCAAATTTTCCGGAATTGGCACTAGCACTGCCGATGATAGTGGTCATGTTGGCAATATCTTCGTATTGAAGAAGATTTTCTTCTACGGATCTAGTGAGTCTATCGGTTTCAGCAAGATTGCTCCCGACAGGTGCTCTGAGGTCAACGAAAACATATTCACTGTCTTGTGCAGGAAAGAATACACTCTTTACCAAACCGAGTGGTACGAGAGCAACAGAAAAAACAAAGAGAGCTAAAACAGATCCCAAAACCCATCTACGTTTTTTCTTATCAAGAATGTATTTACTGAAAGATCTTTCATACAAAGGCAAGAAGCGATGAAAATCTATGATGCCGTGAATGATTCTGCCAGTCATATCTTCATGTTCACGATTACCTTGAGCACGTAGTTTTCCTTTTATAAGTTCATCACTCTCCCATTCTCTTTCCATCAATTCTTTATTTTCAATAAGTTTTCTTCTACCACCTCTTTCATACCACCAGATGAGGTAGATTTCTATGAGGAGAATAATAACAGCGATTGTTATGGCGAGTGTACTACCGACGTAGAATAAAATAGCTGATACAAAAATAAGTGATAGTTCAATAATGAAGAAAAATCTTCTGGTCAATCTGATACGTTCCAATACAGCGGCAAGAGGATGGTTGACCATAAGAGCGATCAGGAGAGAAGCGATCAAGGTGATAGAAACTGTTATTGGTATGGATTTCAAATACTGCCCCATAATTCCACTTGCAAATAGTAGTGGTATGAATGCCCAGACAGTTGCTAACGTTGTAGTTGTGAGTACCCATTTGAAGTCATTCAAAACCAGAAGCACAGCCTCTTCCGGTGTAAATTTACCAGTATTGATATATTGCTTGGTTGCAGAGACGACCACGATGGCATCATCAACGAGTAGACCTAGAGAAAGTATCAGAGAGAAAAGTGAGAGAAAGTTCAGGGAAATACCCAGCATCAAAAGTGAACCAAATGTAGCAAAGAATACTAGAGGAATAGCTAGTCCGGCTACGAAAGCTTCTTTGAGTCCGACGATGAGAAAGAGAATGATCGAAACCAGAAGCAAAGTCAAAAGAAAGTCATGAGAAAGTTGGCTAAAATCATCTCTTACCATTTTTGCTTGATCAGTACCAACGTTAAATGTAATACCCGGTGGGAATGTTGAAGAAATAGTTTTTTCTACAACAGCTTCGGCCTCGTCTACAGTATCAATGATCGAAGCACCTTGTCTTTTCACAAGCGAGAGAGTTACCGAATTCTTCGGAGAAGAACCTTCTATAGACAATCGCGAGTAAGCAACTTTCTTTTGGGCCTTTTCTGTAACAGTTGCTATATCTTTGAGTAAAATAGTTCCACCATTATCAGTATGAGCAACTGGAGTGTTGGCTAAATGTTCTATAGTATCCAGTGACAAATCAGATTTTATCGGCATGACAAACTTCCCTGTTTCAAAATTTCCAGCAGGAATAGCGGTGTTGGCGGCCAAAATAGCATTATTAGCTTCACTGATAGTCACTCCATAAAAAAGTAAAAGCTCAGGTCTGTAAGCGACTTCAAATTCTTTTTCATCGCCACCAGAAACATTGATCTCACGTACACCAGGGATTTTTTCTAATTCCGTTTGAATATCTTCAGCGTATTTTCTTAGAGTGAATCCGTCGTATGGACCAGTGATAGATATTGACCAGATCGGCATATCATCAAGTGAAATTTCTGTTACTATCGGATCTTTGGCTTCGGTTGAAATATCTGTTTTGGCACTGTCTACTGCATCACGCAAGAGTTGTATAGAACTTTGAATGTCAGCTCTAGCGTCAAATTCTACAGTTATAGAAGATAAAGAGTTATATGAATTAGAAGTTATCTTGTCCAAATCTTTCAATCCAGAAAGTTTGGTTTCAATTTTCTTTGTCACAAATTGTTCTACATCTGAAGGAGAAGCTCCGGGATACACGGTTGTAACAATAGCGATCGGTATTTTGACTTCAGGACTGGATTCTCGAGGTAAGTTGAAGAATGAATACAATCCCCAAGTAGAAATCATGATTATGAGTAATGCGACTACGCGAAAATTGGTGACAAAGAAATTTAGCCACGTCTTTCGTAATTCTGGACGAAATGAAAGCTTGTCCAGATATTTGCTGTCTGATGAAAATTCGTGATTTATTTCTGACATGAATTTATTGGGCGATTACACTCTCTCCTTCGTCTAATTCATAAACTGGAGTTACTATCATCATTTCATCGGATAAACCTTTGATCACTTCTACAAAATCACCTTGGACTTGTCCGAGAGTTATTTCATTTCTTTTTATTTTTGATTCTTCGTCCAGAGTATAAACATAAGCATTGCCAGGAACAATTTTTACATTCTGAATCGGTAACATGTATGAACTTGGTTTTGAGGAATTATTGTCTATTTTTACTGCTGTTATAGAAACAGAGACACTCTGCCCTATTACCAAATCAGAATTTCCGAGATCATTCACGTCAATATTTACTTCAACTTTTCTATTGAGTGAACTTACACTTGGTGCCACGCTAGTAACTGTACCAGCTGTTTTTTCTTGGATAATAACAGGTGCTCCATTTTTGATACGAGCCAGATCTTCACCGCTAGCATAAGCTTTGACTTTCAATCCACCTTCACCAACAACAGTTACCAAAAGTTGTCCTGGTGATGCGAGCTCACCGACACGCAATGGTAGTGCGGCAATCTTTCCGTTGATCGGTGAACGAATAATAGTTTTTGCTAGTTGAGCTTCAAGGTTTCTTACTCCAGCTTCAGCCATAGAGATTTGTGCTTCAGCGGTTGAACCTTGAGATATGCTGGCTGTAGATAGAGACATTTCTGCTCCAGTCAAAGCTTGCACTGCTCCGCTTACACTGGCTCGCGCTCCAACAACTATGGTTTTCCAAGAATTTACAGAGACCAAGAATGAAGGTGTGGCATATCTAGCTACATCATTGAGGGCTTGGATAATATTGCCAAGAAGTTTATCTGTCTTATTCAAATAAATTTGAGACGAACTTAGGGCTTTTTTGATTATTTCTGTATCAGTTGAAATAGTCAATTCGTCGGCAGTCTTTTTCCAATCACGCAAATTTGATTTCATTTCAATATCAATCTCAGTTATTTCAGAACCTATCTTGTTGTCTAGAACATGTGACTCCAATCTACCGCCATTACCATCGTTATTAAAAAGAATATTATCTACCTGTGTATTGATAACATCATTACATTTTATATAAGCATCGCGGATCTTATCTATTGCCAACTGTTTGGTTGACTCCAATGATGCCGCGCCTGTATTCTTTTGACCTGTAGCTAGAGACAATGAAGCCATAGCTTGGGAAAGCTGAGCTCGGATATCTGTGTTTTGTAATTCGAGAATAACTTGGCCAGCATAAACTTGTTGACCTATTGAAGTGTTGATAGAAGAAATCGGTGCTGACATCTGACTTTTCAAATCTGCTTGTGATTGTGATTCTACAACTCCATCGGCGGAAATAACTAAGTTGTCTTTACGAAAATCTGCCACACTAGCTAGTACAACCTTTTTTGTCCCAGAATTGACGTTTGTCTCTGGTTTCTGATTGGCGATCCTACCGGCGATTATACCGATAATAACAAGGATTATAGCCAATGCGGAGGATAAAAAAGCATGCCTTCTGAGGTATGTAAATATTGTCATATTTTGATACTACTAGAATTTGCCTGAGGGTGCAATATTACTATATAAAAATAAAACCCCTATCGTCATTGGCAGTGACGCTAGGGGGTTAAATGGCGTGTCACTAGACAGCGATTGACTTTCATTATGTAGTTTGATATAATAGCACGCAGAATAGTTGCCGAACTGTTCCGGATTGCATGAAGTATTTCTTGAGCCGTAAGCTCTTGAAATGGCCGAAAGCCCATGCTCCGCAAAAGGCATTGAAAGAATGAAAACATACGATAGATTCGCTCCTGTTTTTCGACGAGTTTCTGCACCTCTGCGTGAGGCGTACGAAATTTCAACCAGTACGAACCTCAAAGAAGAAAACCGGAAATTTGTCCGGAGTGAGCAGGTAATCGACTGGGTAACAAAGCTAACGGTCGGATTGATGCTACTATTACTTCTCGCACCGTGGCCGCTCGCACTTGTGATCCATTGGACCGGGTTGATCAACAGTACGTTCAGTGAAATCACCACCGCGGTGATTCTGACCTGCATCGTGGTGCTGTGTTTCCTGGCTTATTTCCGTAAAATCGGATTTGAAGCTATTAAAGTTCGAGATGCTTCGGAAGCAGTACTCGAAAAATTCGAGGAATCGGTGAGAGCTCTCGAGCAGGACAAACGCAGGCTATTAGAGGAACGTAGATTGTTCAATCATGAAACTGTCCATGAGAACCTTGCCGCTATGGTGCAAGATGTTCTGGACGCCGAAGGTTTAGAAAAGTACCTTCACGATTCTATGAAAACTGACTTGGTCAACGATATAGTTAGTATAGTCAACCATGTTAATGAGACGAAGCAGCTTCTCGAGAACGCGCTTACTTGTCAAACACTCTTCGGGCTAAATTTTACTCGTCGAGGGTTGTTTCAGGAGGTTGAAGCCAAATCGAAGTAAGAGAAATCACTTCGGATACCGCGTTCGGCCGGATTTAAAATCCACCGATGCAACAACCGCTCACGAAAGCCGTCTGGCTTTGGTCAGCGGTTTTCTTTTGCCTGCGATCTTTAAAGATTAGGATTGCTGAGAATGATCAATTACGCTAATCAATGTTAGTTACCAGACTTGATCATTGGTTATTGATAATTGATCATTTCTAAACCCCCTCACCCTTCAACTCATCAATCAACCTTTGAGCATTCCTTGATAACTTCTTTGGCATCATAACTTGAGTAACTATCAATAAGTCACCACGCTTGGTTGAAACACCAGTGAATCCTCTGGTTTCATAAGGCACACCCTTTCCTCGAATTCGTAGGATTTCTCCATGAGAAGTACCGGCTGGTATCTTGAGCTCTATAGCACCATCCAATGTATCCAGAGTGACTGTACCACCAGAAAGAGCCATGGTGAGTTTGATAGAAAGTTCCATGACCAGATTGAATCCTTCTTTGCGTATATGAGGATGTTCTGTAACCCAGACGCGGACGATGAGATCGCCTCGGTTCCCTTCTCCACTAGCTGGCAATTCACCTTTACCTGCCACACGTAAACCTTGACCATTTTCTATACCAGAAGGAATTTTGATCGCTAGATTTTCACCGTTAACATTCATATCTTTTTCAGCTCCGAATATTGATTCTCTAAAAGAGATTTGCAGATCAATAGTTATAGTTGCACCTTTGCGTGGTTTTCTACTCCTACCACCTCCGAAGAAATCATTGAATATATCTCCAAGATCAAATTCTACTCCACCTTGACTGAAGTTAAATCCACCACCATTTTGCGTGAATCCAGAAAAATCAAAACCACCGAAGCCTTGACCGCCGTTAAATCCGCTAAAACCACTTTGACCATTGAATCCAGCACCACCAGGACCGGCACTTCCGAACATATCGTATTGTTTGCGTTTGTTATCATCTGACAACACAGAATAAGCCTCGCTGGCTTCTTTGAACTTTTGTGCTGAGGTTGGATCATTCTTTGTCTTATCAGGATGATGTTCATGCGCGATCTTATGGAAGGATTTTTTGATATCCTCCTTTGAAGCGCTTTTATCTATTCCTAGGGTTTTGTAATAGTCTTTCATAGTTTTTAGTAAACATCTTCATGTGAACCGATTGATTCTAGATAAATACAGTTGTTATCAAAAGAAAAAATTATTCGATAATTATAATTGATACTACAGGCGTATGAAGTGTTCATTTTGCCGTGAAGTTTATGAGTTTTTAAGTTAACATCATGAACATTTTCTATTAATAATTTAAGTGTTCTGTTTATATTATTTTCTAACTCAGAATGGTACCTGAGGAATTTCTTCAATCGTACTGAGAAAGCTCGAGATAAGAATATTTTCCTCATTGATTTTTTTCTTAAACTTTTGCTCCTTTTTTGACATCACGCATCAATACATCGACTGAAGTATAAATTTTACCAAGACCTTTTTTTGCTTCCCATTTAGATTGAGCAACCTCAAATTCCAACAAAGCTCTAGATGCTTTCTTTATGAAATTCTCAAGCTTTAGAGCCTTTTTTTGTAGTGTTAGTGTATTCATTTGATTTTTGACTCAATAAACTTTATTAGGCTTCAATCGTATCATTTTTTATAGGATAATCAACCGAGATTTATATTAGTAAATTGGTTGTCAATATCACCATAATTTCTTTATCTTTTGGATCACTTTCAGCTATTAACAACGCCAAAGCTACCAATGTATTGTCGTTGATCTTTTTCTCACCATTTGATCTTGTAAGTATTCTATTTAGTTTCAAGAATGAAATAAACAAGAAAGAAGCTACTCTTTTGTTGCCATCAGAGAATGGGTGGTCTTTGATAACAAAGTACAACAAATGTGCAGCCTTTTCTTCAAGGCTTGAATAGAGTTCTTTACCACCAAATGTCTGATAAATAGTTTTTAGAATACCTTGGAATGTTTGATCTCTTTCCGATGCAAACAATTCACTAGCTTGCCCTTTGGTAATCAACTCACCTCGCATAGTATCAAGAGTTTGTCTGACAAAGTCATATTCCAAGCGTTGCTTCTCTTTACTCTTGCTTCTTTGTAATTTCAATTCGCCCTCATCGTATTCTTTGAGGAATTTCCAAGAATTGGCGTAGTCGTGAATGACTGCGAGTAAACTATTTTCTTCGCCTTTGTCCAGTTCTCGTTTTTCCAAGGTACGTTGAATAAAACCCAGTTTTTCATCTAGATCTAAAAGAATCTTATCTGGAAGTTTTTTGATACGTTCTGTATTTATAACAATTCCTTTTAAGAGATATTCACGTAATATTTGAGTGGCCCATTGGCGGAATTTGATAGCCTTTGTAGAATTTGTACGATAGCCAATAGCTAAAATCAAATCTAGATTGTAGAAATTAACGCTATATTGCTTGCTATCTTCGGCAGTATGTGCAAATTTTGCACATACTGAATTTCTGTTTAATTCTCTATCTGCCAATATGTTTCTTATGTGTTTAGTTACTACCGAACGTTCAATGCCGAATAATCCCGCAATCTGATCTTGCGTAGCCCATATAGTTTCCTTATCTGTGTCAGCACGAAGCTCTACACGACCTTTTGTACCGCTGTAGATAATGAGTTCACCTGAGTTTTTGATTTCCTTTTTGGTCATGTTTTGTAATCTGTAAATAATCTATATTTTAAACAAGTTTTTCAATTTAACATCGAGTTCTTTTATTAGCATTGACTCAAGCTTACCCAATTCACCAATAATGGTCTTCTTTTGTAGTGTTGCGATCTTGTTGACTTTAATGACTGAATTTACTTTCAGTCCATTATTTTTCGTTGGAATCACACAGATCTCATATTGTCCAACTTTTTTCGAAGAATTTGATGAAATAAAGCTTACAATACAATCTTCACCGTTCGCTTGGTTATGGAGAACAAGAGCCGGTCTAATCTTTTGACTAGAAAGATCTGTAAATGGAAAAGGTATTAATACGATTGTTCCTTTATACATATTTTTTCTTCAAATCTGATAATGAATAAATATCTGGTTCTTCTTTCAAGAAGTCAAAGCTGGATGAATTGGCATTGATATTCGTAATCTCGTTCATCTCGTCATTTTGAGCGTTTGGAAACTTTATCAAAATAGCATCAACAGAATTACGTCTGCCTATACCGAACACTTCCCCGTAATATTTAACTCTGTTAATCATTTTGCTTATATTCTTTCTTGCTAATGTTGTGGTGATTATTTTCATTGTGTACATATTGTACAGAATGGTTAATCTGAGGTCAATTGACAGCCTATTCACATTTAGTTAATGTTTTATTTAGAAACAGGTTGGCTTAGAAGAAAGGAAGTCACAGTTTATCCTGAAACACAAAAACTAAATATTACAAATGAATAAAATAGTATTTTGGTTACGTCTTCTCGTTCCCTCGATCTCTGTTATTTGTTCAGCTATTGGATTTTTACTTATCGTAACTGATGCATGGAGATTGCCAACATTTAGATTAGTTCTTGTAATTATATCCATAATATCAGCAGTTACCCACTCAATCTGGTCATATTTCAGATCTGAGGGATATGAGTCGTTTAGACTAGATATGACTACTATATCTGCTGGCATGTGGTTTACTATATTTTACATAGCTATCTAATTTGCCTAGCATCCCTCATTTTAACCGCTCACCTTCATTCTTGAGCGGTTATATTTTTGATTTCTTAAATTTGACGCCTACTGATTTACGTGTTAACCTAATGTCAGTTGATTAGCAATGCCTGTAGTTTTATTACTCTGTTAGTGATAATAATGACAGTTATTATAATAATTTTAGTTCTTTAATAGCTAAATATAATGGATTACTAATTGACGAGGTTGGTCATTCGAAAGGGCCGTGGTTACACCTGTTACAATAAACCGAAGTTACTTTAATAATGAATTTAAGAGATTCTGATAAGGTCTATAAAAGAGGCAATAAAATCATCAATGAAACAGTTACAGTCAGAAATGCACGCTGTGCCAATATTGATTGCAAGAAGCATATCAAGCTTGGTAGTCAGGCTATTGCCATTATAAGACCTAACAAGACAGTAAGGCTACGATTTTGTTCAGAGAATTGTAGAAATAACTCTGAGCTTGCGTACGTCAAAGCTTGTAATAGTTAATTTCATTCAATAGTACATAATCCATAGCTGGCCAAGATAATTTTCTTAGCCAGCTTTTTTTATTTGGATTACAAGTTACTATTTCTTTTCCAGGAGCATCCTATTTCTTCTCTTTATATTCAGCGTCTTTAACATCACCTTCTGGACCTTTGTTGTCACCTGCTCCGGCCTGATTACCATTGGTACTTTGACCAGTAGAACCGCCAGCTGGATTGGCTCCAGTCTGACTCTGGCTCATGTACTGCCCAATCTTTTGAATTTCTGTAGACAGAGCTTCCGTTGCCTTTTTAATAGTTGCCAAATCTGGAGTTGTTGAATCCTTAGCTGTTTTCAAATCAGCAACTTTATCCTCAATAGTTTTTCTAAGTTCAGCCGGCACTTTATCACCAGCATCTTTCAAAGCTTTTTCTGAAGTATAAATTAACTGCTCGGCAATATTCTTGGCTTCAACAGCTTCATGTTTGCTCTTATCTTCAGCTTCATGAGCGGCGGCTTCTTGTTTCATTTTCTCAACTTCTTCTTTGGAAAGTCCTGATGAAGCAGTGATCTTGATACTGTTAGCTTTACCTGTTGCTTTATCCTTGGCTGTGACATTCAAGATACCGTTTGCATCTACATCAAATGTAACTTCAACTTGTGGCATACCGCGAGGTGAAGGTGGAATACCATCAAGAATAAATCTTCCGAGAGATTTGTTATCAGCCGACATAGCACGTTCACCTTGAGTAATGTGAATCTCTACAGAAGTCTGATTATCAGCGGCGGTAGAGAAGATCTGAGATTTCTGGGTAGGAACAGTCGTATTCTTCTCAATAAGCTTTGTAGCAACACCTCCCAAAGTTTCAATTCCAAGAGAAAGTGGGATAACGTCCAAGAGAAGGACATCGCGAACTTCCCCACCCAATATTCCGCCTTGAATAGCGGCGCCCACCGCAACCACCTCGTCGGGATTCACTCCCATGTGAGGATCTTTACCGAAGAATTTCTTTACAGCATCTTGCAAAGCCGGCATACGTGTCTGACCACCGACCATAACGACTTCATTGATTTCATTAACCTTGAATGGTGAGGCTTTCATAGCACGTTCAGTGATAGTCATAGCTCGACCGATGAATTCGGCACACATATTTTCAAGTTGTGCTCGAGTCATGGTAACAAGCAAATGTTTTGGTCCATCAGCACCCGAGGTGATGAATGGAATGTTTATCTCTGTCTGCATAGCTGTAGAAAGTTCAATCTTGGCTTTTTCAGCGGCTTCATCCAATCTTTGCAAAGCTAGAGGATCATTCTTCAAATCTATACCGTTTTCTTTCTTGAATGTATCAGCCAACCAATTGACGATCTTGGCATCTATATCGCGACCACCGAGATGTGAGTCACCATCGGTTGAGCGAACTTCTATAGAACTTTCTCCGTCAGCATTGGCAACTTCCAAAACTGAAATATCAAAAGTTCCACCACCGAAGTCGAAGACGGCGATCTTTTCATTCTTGGCTTTGTTGAATCCATAAGCCAAAGCAGCGGCTGTTGGTTCGTTGATAATTCTCTTTACATCTAGACCAGCAATCTTACCAGCATCTCTCGTGGCGGCACGTTGTGAATCGTTGAAGTAAGCCGGTACGGTGATCACAGCTTCGGTTATCTTCTCTCCCAAACGAGCTTCGGCATCATTCTTCAATTTCTGAAGGATCATAGCCGAGACTTCTTCTGGACGCATCCATTTACCAGACATGTTGACTTCTATACCTCCTGTAGAAGATTTGCGTACTTCAAAGGAGACATTCTTGATGTCTTGTTGAACTCCGGGATCATCAAAGTTATGACCCATGAATCTCTTGATCTGGAATATGGTATTTTTTGGATTGGTGACCGCCTGTCTTTTCGCTAGCAAGCCGACCAATCTTTCGCCTGTTTTAGATTGGGCGACAATCGAAGGTGTTGTACGCGCACCTTCAGCGTTTTCTAGGACTCTTGGACTTCCCGCCTCCATGACTGATACTGCGGAGAACGTTGTTCCAAGATCGATTCCGATGATTTTGGACATGATATTGACAATTAGTGATTAATTTGGTATTCTACTAGAAAGTTACTTAAGGGCTCTTTGGAACTAGTTTACAGTAGCTTTGAGAAAGTAAATATTGTCTTTTGAGAAAGGAAAAAAATGCATAATTGCACAATCAATAGAGAACGGGTGGACTATCTACTCAAATCCGCCAAGTATATCGCTGGTGAAGCGATAGGTGAATTACACGAGAGTCATGGTGGGTATTGGAATACGATTCGTAACAAAATCATTCCATGTCTCATTATTCTTCTCGAACGGATCAGGGACCAGTTTTACTACTGGAATCCCCAGAATGATGCAAAGATTGCTGAAGTCAGTTTGGTGATCAAAGCATTGGAAGAATTGAGAAATAGTAATCCAGATCTGAATGATCAAGTAATCAAGCCACTCGAGCTAGTAATTAATTTCAAATCTGAGTGAAGTGGTTATAGGGATAATATTGGAGTAAGGTTCTATCCCTTCACTCCAGCCGCAGAAACCAACTGCGGTTTTTGTTTGTCTAATTTTTTAATGAACCTCATTCGCATTCATAGTCACTTTAGTAGACTAAAGTGACTATTCCGAAGATATAGTTAATCTTCGGCAAATTTATCTCTGAGAGGGCGCTCTTGTAGGTTGACTATTTATGAGAAATTCTAATGAAAAATATGGAGAAACGACTGGAGCAAAAGCGGGAATGTATTTTGTATCGGGCTTGTTTTCATCACAAAAAATCGGCAAGCAGAATTGATCATTGGAGATTGGAACTTGATCATTTGCCCCAGCCGCTATATATGAAACCGGCTCAGCAGAAACCAAGCGTCCTTTGACCTCACCATCTACAACAGCAACCAAGAAAGTTAGACGAAATTGACGACCAGCTGGATCGGTGAAGATGCGAGAGACGAATTGAGGTCCTTGTTCTGCTAAAGCTGTATAAGGTATGTGATTATGCGTATTTAGCATGCTATTCATACGGGCATTTTAGCTGATTTGGTGCAAAAATTCAAGTTTTTTCGAGGCCTCGCCTCGAAAAGATGTTTTGCCTCGAAAAATCTTTATCAAAACTTTAACACTTCTTTATTAAAACTTTATTACTTCTTTATCAAGATTTTATCCAAGTTTGATATTCTTTTTTACGTGAAGGATTAATTTCTTCACGTGGGTCCGCCTGTAGAGGAACTTTTCTCTTACCAAGAAAAAAAAGTGGGTGCAACTCCCATCGGATCCACAATAGGTGGACTTATTCAATCTGATCTGTTGACTTTTAAATTGTTTGGTATATATTTATCAGGTCGATTAATCTCGACTGGTGGATCTGATGGGTGTAAAACCCGCAAAGATAACTGGTAACACAACGCCCCTTTCGGGGCTTTTGTGTTTATCTCTGAGATTTTAAATTTCTTTGTTCTTCGTAGCTTCAAGTGAGACAAGGAGCGAAGAAGGAAGATTTAATTATTTCTTCCACTCCCCCACCTTCACTCTCGGAGCTTTTAATTCTTTACCGTTCAATGAATATCCTTTTTGGATAACTTGAATGATCAATTGATCCATTTTTTCATCAGTAACAGGCTCATAAGAGGCGGCTTCGTGTTTGTTATGGTCATATTTTTCATTGATCGGATCTATTTCTTTAAGCCCGTTATCAGCTAAAGCTTTTTTAAGTTGAGCAAAAATACCTTCTACACCCATGCGCCAATTTTTATCTACTTTTTCCCAGACTTCTTTATTATGAATAGCCATATCAAAACTTTCTAGAACTGGAATAAGCTCAGATACAAGATTTTCATTGGCGAAGGCAATAAAACTCTTTTTGTCTTCTTCATCACGCTTACGGGCATTGATCATATCAGCTTTGGTGCGTTGCCAACCTACAAGATATTCTTGCTTTTCTAGCTCACATTTTTTAAGCTTTTCGCGGAGTTTTTTTATTGCTTCAGCAGTATTTTCTTCAGCCACTACAGAATCATCAAGAATATCAACTGCGATATCATTTGCGACATTGTTTTCAGATACAATATCATTTTCCTCATCGGTTTTATCTTTTTTGAACATAGTGAGAATAGTATACTTGCCAGACATATTTTTGGCAACAAAAAAGCCGAATGGTAGGGTTTCTTTTTAAGAAACAATCTAATATAGATATTGTGTAGTTATTCTATTGAAGTAAAAAGGGCCATCACGACTAGTGATGGCCCAGTAGTTGTATCTCGTACAACTTCCGTTTAAGAGCCTACGATAAAGCAATTTAACTTATTGTGAATAATAAGTCAATCCTTTGTTGATATTACTCTGTTCTAGACTAACGCTTTGACCACTGAGGAGACTTACGAGCTTTCTTCAATCCGAACTTACGGCGTTCTTTAGCACGAGCATCTCTTTTCAAAAAGCCAAGTTTCTTTAAGGCACCACGCATTTGTATATCATATTCCAATAAGGCTCTAGCGATTCCATGTCGCATAGCTTCTGATTGTGCAGATATACCACCACCAACGAGTTTAACAGTAACGTGGAATTTTTCACCAGCTTTAACATTGGCTATAGCTTCTATGGCTGTAGCTTGCATCTCTTTTACAGGAAAATATGCTTCTAGAGATTTGCCGTTTATTTCATATCCTGCCTTTGTTCCAGGAAAGAGTCTGACACGAGCAATAGCAGTCTTGCGGCGACCTACGGCTTCGAAGTATTTCTTTGTTGCTGTTGTTGTTGTCATGAATTATCAATACTGTTGTTATTCTTTTATAATTAAATTCTTTAATCTCTTGTCTCTCAGCTTATTGTTAGGCAACATGCGCTCAATAGCTCTATGGAAGACTTCTTTTGTGCCGCGTCTAGCAATAAGATGACCAAGTGTTTCTTTATTCAAACCGCCACGAAATCCGGTATATGTTGTATATACACTTTTCTCTTTCTTGTTAGCAGAAATATCTGCATTTTTTGTATTTAAAATTTCAACAGTTGAATCGATAACCTCATTCTTGGCAAAAGATGTAGAATTTTTGCCCATAAGGATAGCTGCCGCTTCACTAGCGACTCTTCCTAATTTCTTGCCCTGTGCATCAATGGTGTATTTCATGGTTGTTTTATTCGTAGATTCGTTATTATACAAACTGTATAATAGACATTGGGCTACCATCAAGATCTCTATTTGGTAAACGGACAATACGAGTATAACCACCTTTGCGATCTTTGTATTTAATAGCGATAGTATCAAAAAGTTTTTTTGTTTCAGGAGCACCGTGGATGCGAGAATTTACTAAACGTCTGGAAGCAATAGTGCCTACTTTTGCTCTGGTGATCAACTTTTCAACAAAAGGACGTAGTTCTTTGGCTTTAGCGGTAGTTGTACGTATTTGTGAATCACGAATTAGGTTACGCGCCAAAGACCTCATGAGAGCATGTCTTTGATTTGTTTCTCTGCCGAATTTTCTTACGTTTGAATGATGTCTCATGATAGTTCAAAATTTATAATGCAAAATTATTGTTTAAGGGTAATACCGTATTGTGCGAGTAATTTCTTGATCTCTTGCATTCCCTTTGATCCTAGACCATCTACATCCATAATGTCGGACTCCTTCTTTCTAGCGAGACCGCCTAATGTGCGAATATTGCCATTGGTTAAAGCCTTAGTGGTACGAGCTGAAAGTCCTAGAGAATCGATGCGAGTTTTTGAAAGTTCGTTATCGAGTTCTCCTTTTCCTGAGACTTTATCTGTTCCTTCGGCCTCTGGTCCATCTTTGGAATCTTTATTTTTCTTAGATGTTGTATCTGCAGAACTTTCTTCTTCTTTAAATCCAACAATGGCTTTAAGTTGATTTATCATGAGAGAGATAGATTTCTCTAGAGCTTCATGAGGAGTGATTGTACCGTCAGTTTCAATAGTTAAACGAATACGGTTGAAATCTGTACGATCTCCGACGCGCATATTTTCAACTTCGTAATTGGCTTTGCGAATTGGTGAAAAAGCGGCATCTAAAGTGATAGCGCCAATATCAACACGATCTTTCTGGATAATTTCCTTGGAAACATATCCAAGACCCTTTTCAACTGTAAGTTCAATATCTATTTCTGCATTTTTATCTGTAAGTGATGCAATGTATAGATCAGGATTTAAAATTTCTGCTTGACCAGGTACTTCTATATCTTTAGCAGTTATTTCTTTTACACCCTTTGCTCTAAGAGTAAGTAATTGAGGTTCGTCAGTATCCAAACGAATACGGATCTTTTTTAGACTAAGTAAAATAATAATGACATCCTCCTTAACACCATTTATAGTTGAGAACTCATGTTCAACGCCTCTTATCTTGACTTTAGTTATAGCTGCACCAGGAAGAGATGATAAAATGATTCGGCGTAAAGAATTGCCGAGGGTATGACCATATCCTGGATATAGGCCATCAATCTCATAAACTCCGCTAGTTTTATCTTCGCGGATAACCTTAGGTTTGGTTGGTAGAACGACGTCGTATGTCATGTTTTTTGTAATTATAAAATAGACGATTAATTATACATTGAAAAAATATATTGTCTAGCGTGTGTAGAACTCCAACACTGCTCCGACGTTGAAAAGAAGCTCGCTCATATCAGTTGATGGTACAGCGGTTATGGTAATCTTCTTCTCTTTTTGGTCAACACTCATCCATGGTGGGCACTGCACCGTCTTGAGTTCTTCATCAAGATTTGCAAAAATGACTTTATTTTTGCTACCTTCACGAATAGTCAAAACATCTCCTGGGCGTACTTCACATGAAGGTACTGTAACTCTCTTGCCGTTCAAAACGATGTGTCCATGAGAGATCATCTGGCGTCCTGCTGATCTAGTTGGAGCAAATCCGGCTCTAACTACTACGTTATCTAGACGACCTTCAAGAATAGAAAGAAGGTTCTTACCGTTATCTCCTTGAGTCTTCAAAGCTATTTTGACGTATTTTGTGAACTGTTTACCAGAAACACCGTAACTGAAGCGAGCCTTTTGTTTCTCAAGCATCTGCTTACCATATTCGCTCTTTGCACCATGACGATGACCACCCATAGTCTTGGCTTTGCGTTGTGCGCGCATGGCGTACTTTGGCGTCTGTGTCTTTCTAAAGACTGGCGCTCCTAAATATCTTGCTTTTTTATATCGTGGTCCTATTTTCATAAAATTGTATTAAACTCTTCTTGGTTTTTTAGGTTGGGGTCCATTAAAAGGAACAGGTGTCGCATCTTTGATAGATGTAATAGCTATACCTTTACTAATAAAACCTCTAATGGCTGATTCTCGACCTGATCCAACGCCTTTTACAACAACATCAACCTCTTTCATACCGAGGTTTTGTGCTTTTAGAGCTAAGGTCTCGCCAACTTTTGCAGCAGCGAATGGAGTTCCCTTTTTGGCACCACGGAATCCTGCGCCACCACTTGATCCCCACATAAGAGCGTTACCAGATTTGTCGGTCACCATAA
>JBAZRX010000002.1:49945-72948 GCA_041662725.1 Minisyncoccota bacterium | reverse complement strand
AATTTCGTCCAAAGAATATTTTCCTGAGTTCATGAATTGAACATTTTTAAAGCTTTTTAGTACCTCACGTCTCTCTTTGTCTATAGGATATGCAGGATGTTCTCTTATTATCACTGTCAAATTTTTGTAATTTTCTGCTATCCATATAATAAATTCTATATATTTTTCCCAGACATCTCTTGGTGCTAGAAGAGTGATGGTCTGGAGAAAAAATACAACACTGTTTAATTTATAAGGTTTATTTTTTGATCTAGTACTGATGATATGACTACCAGTGGCTACAAATCTTTGTTTTGGATTATAAGGTAAAAGTGTATTTGCGAATTCTTTTCCCCAGATTAACATTTTATCAAAGGTCATATTTCTAAATCCGTTATGAATTATTGGTGACCAGCCTTGTTGTATACATATGGATTTAATATTTAAAAGCTTGCATATTTGATTTAAAATTTCATCTTCTGAAGCATTACCTTCTGTAACCATAATTGCTTCTGGTCTAGCGATTCTTGCAGGTTCATATAGAAGATCAAATCTTTCCGTGATACTGAATTGTTTTAGTAGAGAATCTTTTTGAGCCCAACGTTCAAAAATGTATGTAGCAGTAAATACTTTTAAATATGGTATTTTCTTTTCACTCATATAACTAGCCGTTCTATTGTTATATGTAAAATTGATTGATTCTTTTTGTATTTTTGAAATGATCGGTTGGAAGTATTCAACCGTTCTTTTATTTTTAGCAGAAAAAAGATATTTATATTTTTTTACAGCAAAATGATGTTTACTTATCAATATTCTTAATAGGGAAGATAATTTGTGTATGCAAGAAATAATTATTAGACGTCTCAAGATTGAACGTAGAATCTTCTTTATTACACTTGTCTTTTTGATAGATATGTTACTTTTATCCAAGTTACACATCAAACATATTAATTCTTTTTGGACATGGTCATTGACTACTAAATGTTTTTCAAGATTGCCTAATTTATAATCTTTAAATATCAGATAAAACTTTTTGTTATCAGCAAATGTACTGTAAAGAGCTCTTTCAAGAGCATATTTAAGATTTGCTCCCTTGTATATGAATAAGGAAGGGTCTTTTCTACTTGTAAATTGCTCTATAGCCTGACATAGCGAATTAATGTATTCAAAGCCGTAGTCATTTTTATAGACCATATTTTTTGAGAATATTTAGAGCCGTCCAAAAACCTTCTCCATTAAATTGATGTCCCATCCATATTTCTGGTACAAAACTAGCTTTGATTTTCTTTATGATAGGAATAAGTTTTTTAATAGGAGCATCGCCATCGCCTATTTGTAATCCTTCTCCATCTACACCAGCTCCATCAGAAATGTGTACATGTTTAACAAATGGTGAAATTTTCTTAAGAAATTCTACAGGATCTATTTTCTTATAATTTGAATATAGTTGTGCATGACTGACGTCATAACATATATTGTACTTATTTTTCTTAGCGAAATCGTAAATCTCATCGGCGTCCATAAAAACGTTAGAAAACCATTGACCACCTTTATACCATGGGAATGGGGGTAAGTTTTCTAGAAGTAATTCTACACCATCTGTATTTAATTCTTTCAATGAAGAAGCGAGAATGTTGTACATTTTTTCTTTTTCTTTCTGATCCACAAAACCATGATAACTCATACCTCCAGCATGTAATACGGCTATTATCTTGGAGTCTTTATTTTTAAAGTGTTTTTTTACTTCTCTAGCGTAATCCAGAGATCTATTAACGTTATCTATTGAGTTTTGGAGTTGTTTTTTGTCTCTGGAACAAAGATCAAGAAGTTCCGTACCCCATAATTCTGGTATATGTACTGATAATTCGGTATCAGGATAATTCTTGATTTCGAATGGATAGTCAAAGTCTCTGCTACTGAAATGGAATTCTACTAAAGGTATATGACCATTTTCCATTATCTTATCTAAATCATGTGGACGAGCGATTAGTCCCCATTTCATTTTGGAATTAAAATTTCTTTTGGTGGTGGCGATACCGAGGTCTGCTTCGGTAAAATAATCTCCTTTTTTTATATCTACTTTGGTGATTTTTCCGATCAATTCATTTATTTTTTGTGGAGACAAACCTTTAGCAGGGCTTTTGGACGTAATCATTTCTTTCAGTATTTTTTGTCCTTTCTTGATATTTTGAGTAGCTACAAGGCTTTTGCCAAGGATTTTACGATTTATAAATTCTCCACTGGTGATAAATTTTTTATCTGTACCAATAGCTTCTTCTATTCTTCTTATATCTCTGACTAATCTGGTTACTTCTTGTTTTTCTAGACTTATAGCATGATCTGGTCCAGATAGAGCACGGTCAACAGTAATATGACGTTCAATAACCTTAGCTCCTAATGCTACTGCTGCTAGAGAAATTGAGATTCCAAGTTCATGACCAGAATAGCCGACTGTGCAGTTAAAATCTTTTTCAAGTCTCTGCATGAATTTAAGGTTTATATCTTTGGCGGCGGCAGGGTAAGTGCTATTGCAGTGTAATATTACGTATTTAGCATTATTTTTCTCAAGGAAATCTACACTCGTTTTAATTTCTTCATATGAAGACATTCCCGTAGATACAATAATTGGCTTGTTTTTTGATATCACATGTTCAAGCATTTCTATGTTGACCAAATCAGCCGAGGCAATTTTATAAGCTTCTATGCCAAGTTTTTCTAGATCGTCAACACTTTTTTTATCCCAAGGAGTACACATGAAGATAATGTTTTTTGATCTTGCATAGTCAACTAATTCTTTAAATTGGTCAAAACTTAATGAAGCTTGTTTTATGGCAGATACTATATATTGGGTTCCAATATCTTCATTTTGAAAATTATTAGATACACCTCCAGTGTATAGTGAATTGAAGTCACGCATCTGGAATTTTACAGCATCTACTCCTGCATCAACCGCTATGTCAATAAGTTGTTTGGCTAAATCCATATTGCCATTATGATTAATACCAGCTTCAGCAATGATGAAAGTTGGATAATCTTTCCCTATATTCTTATTACCGATACTAATCGTTTGGTTTTTTATTTTATTTTTCATTTTTGTACATGCTTTTTAACATTTTCTCTGCCTCAATCCAATCTTCGGGTTTATCAATGTCAATATATTTTTCTGGTGACATAAGATATAAACCGATTTTTCCACTGAGACGGTTTCTATATTTTTTTAAAGTCTTATTTCTGGTGATATAAAAAGCACCATTTTCATTAACAACACCATCAAAATTTTGTCTCATCGGTCTATTCATATAATCATAATTCAGAGGTTTGCCGTCTATGGTCCAGAAAAACTTTTTCAATTTGACACCTGTTAGTAGGGAATCGTATTTCTTATCTAAAAACATCTCTATGGCTTCATCAATTTCTTCACTTGTAGTAAAGGGCGAGGTAGCTTGTAACGTTACTAAGACATCAAATGATACTTTGGTTTGGAAATGAACCATCACAGAGTCAGTGGTGGAATTATCTGAAGCTAGTTCCTTAGGTCTGTCTATTATTTTTATACCCAATTTTAATGATTCTATTGTTTTTTTTATTTTTGAATCCTCAGTAGAAACATAAACTTCACTGATGTATTTTGAGTTTTTTGCGGCGCGACATACCCAATAAGCTAGAGGCTTACCTGCTAATTTTTGAATATTTTTATAAGGTATTGATTTTGATCCACCTCGGAGAGGTATCAAAGCAACTATTTTCATTTTCTGAATGGTTTTCATTATATTTAATTAAGTTGTTTTTACGGCTTTAATTAGAAGAATTTTGGCCATTTTGAATCGTTGGGAATGATAGCACTTCCTTCTATTTCTACCAACCAGCCTGGTCGGCAGACGGCGCCTTCAACATAGAATATTGGTTTATCATTTATTTTCATTTTATCAACAACTTTCTTTACGGCTGAAAAATCAGTCATATTTCTTAAATATACAATCATATACATTAAGTCTTTTACGCTACTTTTATGCGGTTTCATCAAAGCGTTGATATTTTCAAAGACTCTTTGGGTTTGTTTTTTTACATCGTTTATATACATAATTTTTCCAGTCTTATCAATGCTAGCTGTTCCAGAAATATACAGATGAGATCTATCTCCAAAATCAAGTCTGGTACCTCTTTCGAAAGTGACACCATATTCATGGGTTGGATTTAGATGAGAAGGTGCAGAAATTCGTATAATTTGTTTTTCATCTAATTTAGAGAAAGATAAAGCATCCATAGAGACAAAACAGTTTTTTTCTTTAGGTTTACCTTCTATGCCGGTACTCGCAATAAATCGAGTTTGAGGTGTTAATCCTTCTCTGGCAAAAAATTCTCTACGAGCCTTAACCATACCACTATAATTATTATCTATATCTCTAACGTAGATCCATGTTCTTATGCTATTTTCAAGAAGTGTACTGTTTTGATTTTTTAAGACGGATTTATAGATAGAGAAAATTTTATTCGTTTGTTCTTCTGAATTTATATTTGATAAACCATGAAGATTGGCATTGAATATCATGGAATAGCTTTTTCCTTGAAGTTTGACCGTATTAGACCACTTGTCTTCATTTTGGTAGGAAATTTCTTTTTTAAAATTTCCTTTGATGTGGTAAGCCAATAAAGATATGCGGCTACCATTGAGAGGGCATTGTTCTATAGTTGCACAAGCTCCATTCCCGCTGATTTTAAATATTTTTGATGCAGACAGTATTTCTCTTTGGTTCTCCATATCACTCAAATAAAAACGACAGAACACTTGAGTTTTTTCAGATAGATTATTTTTTTTAAGTAATGATAAATAAGACTTTTCTATATCTTTAAGTGCAGTAGCGTCACTCGCTGGTTTTTCTGGACATATAGAAATATAGTATTCGTTATTTCCATTATCGTTTATGAATTGCGAACATTGCGCAATTTTCCCGTATTTTTTGAATTTAATCATAGTCCGAATTTACCGGCATAGCAGTGTTCTACAGCTATAGCGTTATCACGTTTTCTTATAAGAATATGCTGACCATATAAATGTGCTTCTGGTGAAAAAAGCCAGACAGTATAATATCCTCCGCTTGAAGAATGATTTGTCTCGGAAACCATATCAGAAAGTTTGAGTACATCGTAGGCATTAGGAGATAAAGTTCTGTAAATTATTTTCTTTTCGCCAAGAGTATTATTTAATTGGATTTCATATTTTATCTTTTTCTTTAGGTTCTTATCGGCAGTTTGATAAGAAACTGTGAATATAGTATCAAATTCATCCGAAGCTACGCCTCTGGCGAATACATCTGTTGTACCAGCTGATGATCTTAATTTTAAGAAATTTGGTGGGCCGCCTCGGAAATAAAAAGGTATATTATCAGGATTTGAACCATTACCAGCAGTTGATGTTACATATTTACTCTTATGGTGAATATATCCGGTAATACTATTTAGGTTGATAGGAATATCTTTTGCTTTTTGTCCTGGTCTAAAAGATACTGTTCCATGAAAATCTGGTAAACCTTTTTTTGATAGATAGTCGTTTATATTCATGTATCTATTTCTATCAAAATCAAGGGTTTCTTCAAATGATCTTATTAAATCACCATTTTGATTATAAAGATCAATTTTGAATTCTTTGATGGGATAAGTAGAGTCATTACCTCCTATGGAAATAATTGATTCAATCTCTAATTCTTTCGGGAGTACATGATGTCTCAAGTTACCACCATATACACTGAATTTATTTAATATAGTTTTTTCTTTATCAGTTATCGTAGAGAATCCACGGAAAGTTCCAGCAACTTGTTTTTTTAGATCTGGACCAGCATGAGAAGTGTCGTAATAACCTTGTCCATTTTTACTTGTGTAGTAATAATTCGGACGATGAAGGGGAACATCAGATTTAACAGTGACAACAGGAGAGAGGGTCTTCGTAAAGTCGATTTCATTAAAAAGTTTTTTTACATCCACGTAAAGCATATTTTTCTTGGCAAGTGGCGGAAAATCTTTGGTGTAAGAAATATTTTCTCCGTTTTGTTTCATATAATTCAAAATAGCATGACATATAACAGGTTGGTCGTAGTTTTTCTGAAATAAACAGATTTCTAGAGACTTGTCTTTTTCTACGGGAACATATCCTCTGGTAAATTCTGAGCCAGCTGGATGTAATCCTAGACCAGATTGATGATTGCTAGAGATAAAATTTGGTGCCAAATAATCAACCATGTAATGAAGAAATGGAGTTACTTTTTTAGCCATTTCAAATTCTACTTCTAGATAACCGGCAAAATTACTTACATTGAAGTCCTCACTGCGAATAATTCTAATAGTATCGGGCGGTAGTATGATTTGGCGAGCAGTATGTTTATTTCCATTGATATCACGTAAAGTTAATTTTAAGTTAATTGGAAAAGCTAGGGCATAGCAACGACGGAAATAATTGTTTATATGAATAACAGTTTTTTGTTCATTACTGAAAAAATCAGCGTAGGAATAATATTTTGTACCATTCGGATTTTTAACATGTTCAAGAGTTACTTGGTTTTCCATACCATTTTCAAATAAATGTCGGCTTAAAGAAAAACTATCACTTTCATTTAAAGTGCTGACTATCCAACCATCTGTTGGTACTTTTGCTCCGGCTAGTAAAGGTAAAATCTCATATTCTGATACTTTATTATCAATAATCTCTAGATTGAAGCTGTAAATACCTATTAATTCAATGTCTTTGAAATTTTCTGATTGAAATAGCACAGATAAATCTGTTTTTCCGTCAGTTAGAATAGCAATCTTCTTTAAGTCAAAATGAGTGAGCTTTTCGGTTAATTCTGCCACAGAGTAATAGTCTATTTTGACCGGTTTAACCAAGTTTTTAAGTCGAAGATAGATTTTCTTCGGTATTAGCTTAGAGGCAACTTTTTTAATCATGGTCATCATTGGTAAAACATAGTCTATCTTTTCCTTAGAAGATAATCAACCTAGGAATGTAATGATGGATATTCGTCTAATTTAACACCAAATAATAAGAATAGTTTTCGATTTAATCGTGTTAAAAATTTATTTTTAACACGAGAATTTATAGTGATCTGTTTTTTTACATTTTCAAATAAATCTAAATAATCAGGGAAGCGAGATTGATTATTTTGAATCATTTCTAAGGCGTAGTCTGGGTACCCGAATACTTCAGCTATAGCAACAGTCTTCAGTAGTTTTGTATGGGTACTAAAGTAAAATTTACTAGGATTCTCTTTGAAGAAAAGCAAATCAAGTCCGATAATTTGTCTTTTTCCACTGGTTAATTCTTTTCCAGCATTTCTTCTCCATG
This sequence comes from Minisyncoccota bacterium, assembly GCA_041662725.1. Classification (GTDB taxonomy): domain Bacteria; phylum Patescibacteriota; class Minisyncoccia; order Phycocordibacterales; family PALSA-1337; genus C7867-002. The sequence goes on along the minus strand of JBAZRX010000002.1, from coordinate 65,636 downwards.
CTGCAGCGGTGTGTACTTCAAATAAGCTAAATCCATTATTTCGCATAATCTTCATAATTTCATCAGACAATGGCTGATTCTTATATACTTCTGTAGTCCAAGTTTCAGCTAAAACTGCGAATATATCTTGTTCAAGAGACACTGTTGATCCTTTTAGAATTTCATATTCTGCACCCTGCGTGTCAATTTTAAGGAAATCTGGATGAACCTTTTTGTTACGGATTTCTTCATCAATTGTGCTTGTTGAAAAAGAAGAAGTACCACTGACAACTTTTGTTTCCCAGTGTTTCTTTTCAAATTTTTTTATAAGTTCCATATTTGGTGAATAAACACTGGAACATGATGGCATAGAGGTTGTATAAACAGTTAAGTTTGTTTTATTAGACCATAAAGCTGTTGGAATATAAGTTCTGTTACTTGATTGGCTATTTAGTTTTTTACATTCTTCTAAATCAGGTTCAAAACCAATTACACGAAGTATGCTTTGGTCAATGCTTGACCATGGTTCTTCTAGATCACCGCGGGCTCCGGCATCAATCAGAGTTAGTGGGTCATTAATAATTGCTTGTCTAAAAAGATTAGAAAATATTAGTCTATTTTTGTTAATAATCTTTTTCATTTTTTAATTTTAATAAAACTTATTATTTTATTTAGTAATCCATCTTTTTGTTTTTCCTTAAATGACTCAGCAATTTTCGTTTCTGGATCAACTGTCTCACATGGAATCATTTCTCTTAATTGTGGCGAACTTAGTACTTCAAGGAATCTTTCAAAATTTATTGGTACGCTATTTGGTCCTGAACCTATATTAACATGCCTACCAAGACGAATATCTAGATTTTTATCAAACAGCTCTTTATTTTCAAACTTTAAACCGTTTTTAACAAATATTTTGTTTAATTCTTCCCCCAATCTCTTTTTTGAATCTTCAAGATCAAAAAATGTTTGAGCTTTATTTTCAGGTAACTCTTTCATTTTTTGACTTTCTGTAATAGCTTCTGGAATCAATGTATTGAAATCTTCATAGTCATTTACCTCATAAAAATATGGCTTTATTCTTAGTTCTTTCGGTAATAATGATCCTACACAAGACATGCCGACTACTGGTAAACCACTTTTCCATGCATATGAAGCTACACGGCAACGTCTTTCATCGCTGGCGAAATGCACAAATATTTTAGAAGATTTATAAAAGTGAGATAGAGTATCTAAATCAAAAGGGAACGGATGGCGGTAATTTATTGTTAAAAGTGTGAATAAGTTTTTTTCCTCTTCATTAAACATACCGTCATACACTTTTCTGATATCATAAAAAACAGTACGTCGTTCGCTACGCTTATAAGGTGGTACCGGACAAATAAAAAGAACTCGATATTTTTTGCCAGAGTTATATAATTTTCTTATACATTGGAAAAATTCAGGAATTTTCTTGAAACGAACAGCACGCGCAATATATAAAATATCCCAGAATTTTTCTCCTGAAGGTGATGATTTGAAACATTCTGGGACAAAGTTACAAGCATCCATTGTAACAAGGGGGATGTCTTTGCCATCTTTTTCTATGAGATCTTCTTCCCCGGCCATACTGAAGTCAAAAAGTGGATTATAAGAGAAATGGTAATCATGGCGGTTATGATGCAAGCCAATTACCCAATCTTTTTTCAAGGATTTAACTTTCTCCATGATTTTAGGGTTTTTCAAGATAAACTGGTCTCGTTCTGGGGTTGTGAACGATATTACACCTTTAGTTTCGTTTGTTGGTATTTTTAGAATACAGGCCATGACGTTGTAGTGATTGATGATTAATAATGAAGCATATGAATCTCATCTTTGGCATGTTCAGGATGATGAACATCAATTTTCGTGCATTTCATCTTATCAAGAATCATTTTGTAATAATCCTTTGACATTTTGCGGCGCAAGTAGGGAACTTTTAACCCCTCAGCTGTTTCCATCATTTTAAGTTCGACAGCATCTACTTCAAATACTGGTGGTTCAAAAAAACGGATAATTATTTTCTTTGCTAATTCTTTGGCTCTAAGCAAAGATGCTTCCGGTGATGATAACATTTCTATGACATGAGAGTAAATAACAAAATCATATGTAGAAGTTACTTTCTTTAGCTCTTCAACATTATCGCAAATAAAAGTAGCTTCAGGATTATTTTCTTTAGCAGCTTCTAGTAGAGTTTCTGAAAAATCAACACCAGTATAGTCACATAGCAATCCTCTTTCTTTGAAATATTCATATAATTGAGCATTTCCGCAACCTAATTCTAATATTGAAATTTTCTTTTTAAAAGAAGAGCCTCTTAAAATGTCTACGAAACCATTTCTGGATTCTTTTAAGAGAAGGTCAGTTAGCATCTTTTTTGATGGAATAGAAGGATGTCCAAAAGTCTTGAGATACGTGCGTGCCCTATCTTTAGAAAAAGAGTTCCATGATTCTTTTAAAGGTTCAGGAATGTTACTCATGATATTTTTTCTGTTTTCCATTTTGCAGGGGATACTACTAATCCTGATCGATCCATTCTATAGCTTTTATTTTGGGTATTAGTGGTCATTTCTTTAACTTCAAGACCAATAACTGGTCCAGTATTTTGGATAAGTTTGTGTGGAAGCCCGATATCAACACCTAGAGTATAACTACCAGCTTTTATGAACATTGCTGGAATTTTACAATTGGCCCTATATCTACCTGGTTCTGTTACTCCTAGTTCTTCTTGTTCATCTGTATCAAACATACGTACTATTTCCATGGCATCTTTTCTTAAATAAAGTGCTAACTGTAATTGTGATGAAGACAAGTTAACATCGTATTCGATCGATATATTCACATCATCTGTAATATCAAAAATAGATTTATCTAAACCGTTATTATCGGTGAGAAAGATTTTACGTATAGTTGCTGCATAGTTTTCATGAGGTGGTAATTCCGCACTGGATTGACCAATACTAACTTTTGTATAACTTTTTATAACTTCCTCTATTGGTCCTGCATGTGTTATGTGCCCTTGATGTAGTAATATACCTTTATTACAAAGCTCTCCTATTGCTCCTAAGTTATGACTGACAAACAGAATGGTACGACCTTCTTTTTTGGTAATCTCATTCATTTTACCAAGACATTTCTTTTGAAATTCTATATCTCCAACAGCTAAAACTTCATCAACTATAAGTATATCTGGTTCCATGTGGGCGGCTACAGAAAAAGCTAAACGAACATACATTCCGCTTGAATAATATTTTACAGGGGTATCCAAGAATTTTTCTATACCAGCGAATTCAACAATTTGATCAAATTTACTAACAATTTCTGTTTTTTTCATACCAAGAATCGCTCCATTCAAGAAAATATTTTCTCTACCAGTGAGTTCAGGATGAAAACCAGTACCAACTTCAAGTAAAGAGCCTACTTTTCCACGAATGATGATTTCACCTTCGGTTGGGGTGGTTATTTGGGAAAGTATTTTAAGCAAGGTAGATTTACCAGCACCATTGTTACCAATAATACCAATAACATCACCTTTCTCTACAGTAAAATTAATATCTTTTAAAGCCCAAAAATCTTCTCTTTTTTCTAAGCCAATAGCTTTCTTTGCTTTATTTTTCAAAAATGATAAAGGCCTTTTGAATATATTAGTGGCTACATCACGTAAAGAAACATAGCTTCCTCGGCCATGGGCAATCATGTATTTCTTACCAATATTTTTTACTTCAATTATAGGTTTCATATAAGTCTACGAATCTACGAATTATGCGAATAACTACGAATTTATGAATTAATGCTGATAAACGTTAAACGATGTCGGCAAAATATCTTTCAACTTTCTTAAATACATAAATTCCTGCAAACATAAGAACAGTTGTACTTATGAGTGATATACCAATAAGTAACCAATTTATAGGAGCTGTACCAAGTAAAGCGGCACGAGCATTTTGAATAACTCCCATCATTGGATTTATGGCTAGTAATTTTGAATAAGCTCCAGCAATGGAAGCAGGATAAATAACTGGTGTAACGAATAAAAGGATTTGTATGAAGAATGGTAAAGCATATCTAATATCACGATATTTAACATTGATAGAAGCTAAGATAAGTCCTCCACCAATAGCGGCCATGAATGATATAAGCAGAAGTAAAGGCATAATAAGAATGCCGATTATATCTGGCATATAGCCATAATAAAACATGAGACCAACTAGAATGAGTGCGGCAATAGCAAAATCTACTAGTTTAGTGATGACAGACGATATTGGTAAAATTAAACGTGGGAAATAAACTTTTGTAACAATCGCTTGATTGCTAATTAATACGTTACTAGTATCTGAAAGGGCACTAGAAAAGAATTGCCAGAATAAAAGACCGACATAGACAAAGATAGGATAAGGAACACCGTCAGAAGGTATTTTCGCTAATCCGCCGAAAAATATTGAAAAAACTACCATGGTTATAAATGGCTGTAAAATCGCCCAGATGGCGCCAATGGCAGTCTGTTTGTAGCGAACTTTCAAATCTCTCCAAGTGAAAAAATAGAGCAATTCACGGTATTGCCACAATTCCTTAAGATCTCGCAAATGGAAGAGTTTTTTAGGTTGTATAACTGTAACACTTGTTGACATGAAGCCATATTAGCATGATTATCATAGATTGTTGAGTAACGGCAATATATCATGTATGATGTGTTACATTCGCTATTATTATTACGAAATTTATTAATCGGCATATCTATTATGAAAAAATTAACCTACTATATCGCAATCGGTGCTATCTTTGCCATTCCTTTTTTCGCTTTATTTCCAATTCCTAATGTGCCAATCTTCGGTATAAGTAATAGTTTTTTCTTTCCATTTATTACAGGTAAAGCTTTTTTCTTTAGATTTCTTGTTGAAATAGCTTTTGCTGCATGGGTGATTTTGGCTTTTATTGATGCAAAATATCGTCCAAAGTTAACCCCGTTAACTATAGGTGTAACTATATTTGCATTAGTAACGCTTATTGCTGATCTTTTCGGTGTTAATCCTGCTCGTAGTATTTGGTCCAACTTTGAACGTATGGAAGGGTGGCTTGTGATAATTCATCTATGGGCATTCTTCATGACAACTACAAGTATTCTTGGTAGTTCTTCTACTGGCGGAAAGGAAGATAGGAATTTATGGCACAAATGGCTGAACACATCTTTATTTGTTGCTTTTATAGTATCTATATACGGTCTATTCCAATTATTTGGTTGGGCAGAAATTCACCAAGGTAGTACGCGTCTTGACGCTTCTCTAGGAAATGCTATTTACATGGCAGTTTACATGATGATTCACGCTTTTATTGCGGCTTACATGTTCATTGTGAATATGCAAAAAATGAATCTTGTTTCTAAGAGTAAGAATAACGAACAAAGTGGAATTAAGTTCAGACTTTGGGCCTACGGGATTATCACATTACTATTCTGTTTTCTTGTTTTTCAAACTCAAACTCGTGGAACGACTCTCGGTTTTATTGGTGGAGTAATACTAGCTTTGGCTTTGTATGCGATATTTGGTCATGGTGAATCTAAAAAATCACGCTGGATTTCTACAGCTATTATAGGTGTAATAATTCTTACTGGAGTTGTTTTTTGGATGAATCGTGATAGTCAATTTGTAAAAGACAGCGAGATTCTTAATCGTTTAGCGACTATTTCTTGGAATGATACAAAGACTCAAGCTCGTGGTTATGTTTGGCCAATGGCCGTTTCTGGTGCTTTGGAAAGACCAATTCTCGGTTGGGGTCAGGAAAATTTTAATTACATTTTCAACTCGAATTACAATCCGAAGATGTGGTCTCAAGAACAATGGTTTGATAGGGCACACAATGTGTATTTAGATTGGTTTGTGGCGGGTGGTCTTGTAGGACTTTTATCTTATTTAGCTCTTTATGTACTATTTGTAATTATTATTTGGAAATCAAAACTTACTATAGCAGAGAAGAGTGTACTTATTGGTCTTATGGCAGGATATGCTGTTCACAATATTTTCGTGTTTGATAATTTGGCTAGTTATGTTCTATTCTTCTCCATGCTAGGTTTCTCAGCGTCACTTTATGAAGGTAAACCGATTAAGTTTTTTGGTACAAATCCATTACAAGCTGATGCTGTTGAATATATTGTAATGCCAATAGTTTTGGTTGTTTTTATTTCTTCTATCTATTTCTTTAACGTTAGAATATTATGGCTAACACTCGTTTGATTGCGGCTTTAACTGGATGCTCTGGTAGATCTATGCCGGATCCAACTTTATTTGAGAAGGCTTTATCTGTAAATGTGTATACAGCCAATCAAGAAATCCGTGAACAACTTTTATCTTGTGCTGGAATTGTTATATCTGCAGAACAGATACCTGGACCAGTAAAACAAGCTTTTTATCAATTAACAGTTGAACAGATTGAAGCACAAAAGAAAGCTACTCCTAATGATGCACGTATTTACGTTCTTGGTGGTATGTTTGTGAATAGTATAGTCGGGAGTGGTATGGGAAAGATTACAGATGCAATATCGCTATTTGAAAAAGCTAATGAGCTGTCACCAAATAAGCAGTCAATTATTCTGCCATTGGCTATTGATTACATAAATTCAGACAAACAAGATAAAGCTTTAGCTATACTGAAAAAGGCATACGAATCAGCTACAAATAATGATAAAGTAAAATCTACATATGCTATGGCTTTGGTAATAGCTGGTAAAGAAGTTGAGGCACAGGAGATATTTAGTGATGACCCTGCATTCTTCCAAAGTGAACAAATGGCAGAATTATATGCTTCTCTTAAGCAATATTCTAAATCAATATCAATATTTAAGAATTTGATAAAAGATAACCCTAAAGATGTTAATTTACAAGCCAAACTGGCACAAATACAGTATCTTTCAGGAGATAAATGGACTGCTACAGAAACGCTACGTGCTATAACAAAGGAAAATCCTGATTTAAAAGATCAGGTTGAAGCGGCAATAAAAAACATGAAGTAAGAGGCTAGGCCTCTAATCCACAGGTTATCCACAGCTTATACTTGCTTTTCTCGTAAAATGTGTTACATTATGACCGTGAGTGCTCGTGTGAGCACCTCCAATAAATGTTTCGCAAAGCCCCGCCTCGGCGGGTTTTTGCGTAATAAGGGACTACGAATCTACGAATTATGCGAATGACTACGAATCTACGAATAAGGGTTTAGTACTCTCTTAAGTGAAATATGCTCTTGCCTGAAATTTACAATTAAACCTAGTTTCAAATTCGATGCTGTAAGGTACCTTTTCATTTGGTGATAGTCGTCTCTAGTAACAAGATCTTTAGCCTTTAAATCTAGAAGTATTTTATTATCTATTATAAAATCAGGAATATTTCTTCTATTAACTTTTTCCTCAATAAAACTACCTACAGTTTCTTCTCTTTTAAATGGAATATTATTAATCGTAAGTAATTTCTCTATATAATCAGCATATGTTCTTTCACTACGAAATCTACCTAATTCATTCTGGGTTTTAAAGCATAATCCGCATATTTTATAGGATAACTCCTTTTGTATAATTTTTTCTCCCATATGTTTATTATACTGATTTGTAGATTTGTAGTCATTCGCATAATTTGTAGATTCGTAGATATAATATTATAATGTAAAGCGGATTGTACCAAATGACGGCGACGGTTGTACTCACATAAATTTAAACATTTAATTTGGAGCTCACACCCGTCGCCATCATTGGGCGCAAATGCGTTCCCGTGTATACTTTCAATAATGATTATTCAAGAGAACATATCGCTGGCACAATATACGACTTTTAGGATTGGTGGTCCGGCGAGGTACTTTTGTGTAGTTACAAATGAAGATGAACTTGCTGAAGCTGTAACTTTCGCAAAAGATAAAAAGTTAAATATATTGGTTATCGGAGGAGGTTCTAATCTATTGATATCAGACGGTGGTTTTAATGGATTAGTGATTAAGATAGAAATAAAAGGAGTGAAAGAACATGGAATGCAAGATATGGATTATGAATTGATTACTGCTGGTGCTGGTGAAGATTGGGATGAATTAGTAGAAAAATTAGTAAATAAAAGTTTGTATGGTTTAGAAAATCTTTCTTCAATCCCTGGAACAGTTGGAGCTTCACCTGTGCAGAATATTGGTGCTTATGGGGTAGAAGTTTCTAGTGTTATTTCATCTGTACATGCTTTGGACAAAAAGACTATGAAATTTGTTGAATTATCCAATACAGATTGTCATTTCTCTTATAGAAATAGTTTATTTAAGGAAGAGAAGGGTCGTTTTATTATTACAGGTGTGACATATAAACTTTCCAGGAAAGGAGGTGTGAATATTGAGTATAGGGATCTTAAGGAATATTTTGGAAATAAAGTAACAGATTCTCCATCTCCTATAGAAGTTCGTCAGGCTATTGTTGAGATTCGTAAAAATAAGTTACCTGATTGGAGAAAATTTGGAACAGCTGGTTCATTCTTCAAAAATCCAATTATTACAATTGAACAATTTGAACAGTTAAAAGGTAAATATCCAGAAATACCTGGTTATTTAGAAGCTGATGGTCGTGTTAAGATTTCTTTAGGTTGGGTATTGGACAAACTTTGTGATGTAAAAGGATTTACAATCGGCAATGTTGGTACTTATGAGAAACAGGCGCTAGTTATCGTAGCTAAATCCGGCGCGACTGCTTCTGAAGTTTTGGCTTTTTCTAATGAACTTATACACAGGGTCAAAGATAAGACAGGAATAGATATAGAAGGTGAAGTTGAATGGGTGGTGGCATGAAATAATTAAATTTATAGATTGTTGACTTCTATCAAATAGAGAGTAACTTTAGGTTTGGAGGTGTTGTTATGGATTTACTAGATAAAGAAACAGAAGTAATTGCAGATAAAATTACTCTGTCTATGGAAATAAAGAATTTACCGATATCACTCCAGACGAAAATTCTTTGGAGGATTGTCAATGATTTGGATCCTTTTTTGAATTTTCTTGGTGCAAGGCCACTTTATCAGCAACCGATTTGTCAGGGTGTCTCACCGGATAAAATTATCCTTGGTGAAGGTGTTTCCTATCAGGATAAAGTAGTTGTCTTCTATAGTGGATTGGAGAATCCTTCATTGAATTTGTATTCCGATAGATACACGTTCATTGAACGTACTTTATTGTTACGTGAAAAAAATGATTTGCTTGTAACAGAGATGTTTTGCCCAATAGAAAGGGCGCGAATTATTAAAGAACCAGATAAGATTACAAGGATTGAAGTAAAAATTCTTTCCAAAGATCTTCTTGAATCTTTAGTCATTAACGGGACTAATTTGATTGATCAAGTAATCTCTGCTCTTAATCAGTTATATCATAAGCATTTTCTTACTTTGGTTAGAACCTCAGTGTCCTTGTAATGGAGGTGCCAAAGTAAAATAATTGTTTAATTCTCTAATTTCCCGGTGTTCCACATCGGGAAATTTTGTTTAATACAATTTTGTTTAGCATTTGTTTAGCATCTCCCTTTATCAGTCAAAATATGATAAAGTGGCTCTTATCATGTCATTTTTAGATAAATTACGAGGCAATTCTTATACGAAGAATCTGAAGAAATTTCAGCCGATAGTGGGGCAAATAAATGCATTTGAAAATGCAGTAAAAGCGCTGTCTAATGAAGAATTGAAAGGAAAGACAGAAGAATTTAGGAAGAGATTACAAGATTTGGTAGTTTCTAATAATGTTACAACAGAAGAATTATCGGATTTAGATAAGAAAGAAATAAGAGAAGCTGAAAATAAAGTTTTAGAAGAAATATTACCAGAAGCTTTTGCTGTTGTCCGCGAGGCCGCCAGGCGTACACTGGGTCAGCGACATTTCGATGTACAACTTCTCGGTGGTATGGTTTTGAATTCTGGAGCAATAGCTGAGATGAGAACTGGTGAAGGTAAAACTTTAGTTGCTACATTACCAGCATATTTGAATGCTCTTACAGGAAGAGGGGTACACATTGTTACTGTTAACGATTATCTCTCACGCCGTGACGCTGTTTGGATGGGTCAGATTTATAATTTTCTTGGATTAACCGTTGGTGTTATAAACCACGAAGCCTCCTTTGTTTACAACCCTGAGACATTATCCACGCCCGTCGGTGAAACCATTTCTCCGAAAGGGAGTGGAGATATTCCATCTAACACACTTGATAAAGAGCGTGATGAACTAGGTGCTTTCAAAGTTGTTCATGAATTTTTGAAACCAGTCACGCGCCACGAAGCTTATATGGCTGATATCACTTATGGTACTAACAATGAATTTGGTTTTGATTACCTTCGCGACAATCTTGAATATTCACCCGAACGCTTACGTCAGAGAGATTTCAATTACGCTATTGTTGATGAAATAGATTCTATTCTTATAGATGAAGCTCGTACACCACTTATTATCTCTGCACCAACACGTGATGCGGAAGGTACTTACAAAAAGTTCGCTTCGCTAGTAACTTCATTTAAAGCTGAAGAAGATTATATAGTAGAAGAAAAACATCATTCCATTTCACTTACAGCGGTCGGCATAACTAAAGCTGAAAAGGCTCTTGGTATAGAAAATATTTATACTGAAAAGGGTATTAAATCTGTGCATCATTTAGAAACAGCTATCAAAGCGGTTGCTTTGTATCATAAGGACAAAGAGTATGTTGTTAAAGAAAATCAAATTGTTATTGTTGATGAATTTACTGGTCGATTACAACCAGGGCGTCGCTGGTCTGACGGTTTACATCAAGCTATAGAAGCAAAGGAAGGGGTTTCTATACAACAAGAATCTCGCACGTATGCTTCTATTACATTCCAGAATTTCTTTCGTATGTATCCGAAATTATCGGGTATGACAGGTACAGCCGTAACTTCCTCAGAAGAATTCTTTAAAGTTTACGGCTTGGATGTTTCAACTGTACCTACTAATGTATTGGCGATACGCAAAGATGAAAATGATCAGATTTTTCGCACAGAAGTGGGGAAATTTAAAGCTATTGCCCGTAAAGTTCAAGAGCTTCATGCTAAGGGTCAGCCAGTTTTGATCGGCACAGTCTCTATTGAAAAGAATGAAGTACTTTCGCAGTTTTTGAAAGCTGAAGGTATTCCGCATGAGATTTTGAATGCCAAGAATCACGAACGTGAGGGAGAGATCATTGCTCAGGCTGGCAAGAAAGGTGGTGTAACTATTGCCACGAATATGGCTGGTCGTGGCGTGGACATTAAACTTGGTGGTAATCCGAATACCCCAGAATTATACGAGGAAATAAAATCTTTAGGAGGTCTTTTTGTGCTTGGTACAGAGCGTCATGAAGCTAGACGTATTGATAATCAATTGCGAGGTCGCTCTGGTCGTCAAGGAGACCCTGGTGAGACACAATTCTTTGTATCTTTGGAAGATACACTGATGCGTGTTTTTGCTTCTGATACTTTAAAGTCAATGATGGGTAGGTTAAACATACCGGAAGATGAAGCTATAGAGCATAAATTTATTTCTAAAGCCTTGGAATCAGCACAAGAAAAGATTGAAGGTTTCAACTTTGATTCTAGAAAACAAGTGCTTGAGTTTGATGACGTCATAAATCATCAAAGAGGGTCAATTTATGGCAGGAGAAGGAAATTACTCATGGGAAATGTTGATGAAGTAGAGAAGGGGTTGGAAAGTATTATCGGAGTAGGTATGAAGTATGAATCAGGAAATGTGAATAATACGGAAGAAAAAGATGCTTCTTTAATTCAGGATGATCAATCTAATATTCAAAGTATTATTAGCAAGAAAATCTCTGAATATGGTCGTGAGCCATTCTTGCAAGCTGTTCGTATTGTACTTTTGCAAGCTATTGATATGTATTGGGTTGAACATTTGGAAGTTATGGATTATACACGTTCAAGCGTGAATCTTCGTGCCTACGGTCAGCGTGATCCTTTGGTTGAATACAAAAAGGAGGGGCTGAGACTCTTCAAAGAGATGCAAGAAGCAATGCGTATACAAATAGTCAAAATTTTGCCACATGTGGTGCCGACGGTTAACGGTACAGCCACCAATTCCAATAATGGTAACGAGGTTAATGGTGGAAATAATAATGAAGGTAATCGTAATCAAACTGCAGTTGATAAAAGTATTCAAGCGGATCTCAAAGAGGTTCATGAAAATGCTCAGATTATTGGGGCAGGAGATGGAACTAATGATTCAGTAACTGTTAAAAAAGAACAAGGACCGGGGAGAAATGATCCGTGTCCGTGTGGGAGTGGGAAGAAGTACAAGAAGTGTTGTGGGAAATAGTACTATGAACAATCAGGAAAATACATTATTACCTTGTCCTTGTTGCAGGAAAAATACAATAACAGAAAAAGGGTCGTATGAAATTTGTGATATGTGCAGATGGGAGGATGATCCTATTCAATCGGCTGATCCTGATTATGTTGGAGGTGCAAACAAATTAAGTTTGAATCAGTATAGAAAAATTCACGCGAATTAAATTTTTATGGGTGGGGGTGAGATGGGGAGGAGGTATTCATTTCTCAACCACTTTAGTCCGGTGAAGTGGTTGGGAAAGAGATGATACCTGCGGTGACGTATAAAATGATTAATCGTCAGGATGTCTTTTGTGACCACGATCTTTGAACATCGTCATAACCATGTGAAAATGACTCTCTTTGTTGTTGACGATTTTCGCTAGTTTTGCAACTGTAGCTGAGCTGTAACTGAAAGTCTTCTCGATCTGTTTATAAGACGCTCCGTCATATAGTAAGCACATAATCTCTAGGCGATTTGATAACAAACGCATTTCTTTCTTTGTAAGTAATTCCAAAAGGAATTTTTCTAAGAATTTGTATTCTTCTGCAAATCTTATGGCGGTTAGCAGTCTGTCTTTACTGGTTAAATTCCAATGCATAAACATTTTTTATTAGGGTGATTAAAAAAATAATGACTGAATAATTCAAATAAAATGAGGTGATGTGTGGAGTATATCATTTTTGAGTTAGCATAGAAAAATTCACACGAATTAAATTTTTAGAGGGTGAGATAGAGGCGGGGTGGGGGTGAAGGTATTCATTTCCCAACCACTTTAGTCCGGTAAAGTGGTTGGGAAAAGAGATGTACTACCTACACACTATCTAATCTATAGTAGCTTTTAATGTATTTAAATTATTAAAAAACTCCGCTGTAACTAGTACAACGGAGTGTGAGTGATATTTTTAACTCAGTTTGTTTCCTCGGCTGATATTATAGATTTTTTACAAGAAGTAAAGGGCGCTCTTCTTTGACACCAACCTATTTTTGCTTTATTATCTTTTTAGAAGCTAAACCCTCAAAAAGAAGGATTTAATATGGAAGCTGTAACAATAGAAGATGTAGATGTAAAAGAACAACAAGCTGGAGTTAAAAATACTCCAACTTCAACAGAAACAGAAAAAGAGGAACCTCTGTTTCTCACATCAGAAATGATTTCAGACTACTGTTCTGTGTCTCCTTTTAACGCAAACCCCGAACTCACAATGTCCTTAGGAGCAAGATGGCAGAGGGACCGCATTGTTAGACTCCTGGCTAAAGAGTTGAAAGATGTTAATCTGCAAATTTCTCAACCGGTGGCGGAGAAACCAGAAGGCATGACTCTTATGGTTAGCATAAAAGGAGAACTTCGTGGAAGAAAAGACATGTTAGAAAAACTCATTCGCAAGTTGTTGTGAAATGAGATTTTGTAAAAGCTTTCTCGATTAAAACCCAGTCAAATAAGCTGGGTTTTTTCTTACAGCATATTTTCACTGTACATTTTCCCAAATGAAACTATAATGCATTCATGTCAGGAAAAACACTTAAAACTAAATCTGGTAAGATCGTGAATAAATCTAAGAAGACCATGAACAAGGCTTTGAAACGCAATACAGAATTATTGTTTGAAATCGGTACAATGAGACATTTAGACCGTGTTTGGAGACAGTTTTTGAACCCAGATACAGCCAATTGTGCAGAGCATATTTTTCGAGTAGCTTGGATCGCTATGACCCTAGCCAAACTCGAGAAGAAAGGTGATCATGGGAAGATTTTGAAAATGGCTCTGGTGCACGACTTGACCGAGACGAGAACAGGTGATGTTCATTATCTATCTAGACAATATACAAAGAGAAGTGAAATACAAGCTGTTGAAGATATGTTCGAAGAAACCGTTCACTCTGATGAAATGATCGCTCTTTTCAAAGAATATGAAGAAAGAAAATGTATTGAAGCTCAGATTGTAAAAGATGCTGATAATCTTGATGTTGAACTCGAATTAGCTGAAATGCGAGCCAAAGGTTTTTCCCTGGGTCATCTTTGGGTTAAGAACAGGAAAGATAATGTCTATCCAAAACTTTTTACAGCATCAGCCAAGAAATTGTGGGATAATATAGGAAAGACTGATCCACATGATTGGCATTATTATTCGAAGATGAATAGGCATAATGGTGGTGATTGGAAGAAGAAGGGTTAGAGATTAGAATATTAGAGTACTAAAGACTAGAGGAAAATGATCAATGATCAATTATCAATAACCAGTGATCAATTTCATGAATAAAAAAGGAAAGAATAATTTACTAAATAATTCATCGAGACATTCAACGACCTCGTTTTATATTTTTTTCCTTATCATCTTTGTAAGCGCCTTGATCATCATTTCATTCTCATCTTCAAAGACCATTTCCGCGGCTACGAACAATGGTCTTGTTGGTTACTGGCCATTCGATGAAGGTGTATCAACTATCGCTCACGATTTTTCTGGAAAAGGTAATAATGGAACTTTGAGTGGTACAACATTGCCAGTTTGGCGTGCAGGAAAACTTGGTAAAGCTTTGTATTTCGATGGAAGTACAAGCATCATTCCTCTTACAATTCCAAAGAGTACGACTATGACTTTCTCCGTTTGGGCTTCATGGAATGGTGGTGATACTGAAATGTTGTTCAATGCCGGAAATACAAGTGCTGGACCAGATCTCTTCTTTATTCCATCACCTGGTTGTGGAAAAATTACTTGGAATGTTTGGGATAGTTGCTCAACTCCTCTTGCTGATATTCCCGCTAACGCTACTGATGGAAAAATGCATCACTATGTAGTTATTGCTGATGCTGGTGCCAACAATACTCGAATTTATTACGACGGTGCTTATCTGGGTTCAGGTACTTATAGAAGTCCAGCTGGCAGTACTACCTTGAAGATCGGTGGAGATTCTCCAACATATACTTGGGGTGGAACAATAGATGAGTTTAGAGCTTACAATCGAGCTTTGTCTACTACCGAGATTACTGAACTCTACAATCAAGGAGTAACGAAGGTTGGTACAACGAATCAATCTTCTAGCTCCTTTAATAGCGGTCTTGTCGGCTACTGGTCATTCGATGAAGGTACTTCAACTATCGCTCACGATTTTTCTGGAAAGGGGAATAATGGAGTATTTACAAATATTTCAGAACCTCCTACAAGTTCAAGCGGTTGGACCAATGGAAGGCTGGGAAAAGGGATGAGGTTGTATCCTGGAAATGGTACAGGAACAAGTACAGTTACGATGTCTGCTATAAAAAGTTTGACTGGAAATAAGACGGTGAGTATGTGGGTTTATCCAACAGGTAGTACACAAGCTTTTACAGTTTTGGCTGAACAAGGAAGTACTCCGGCTTTCAGATTGAATTCATATGGCGC
>JBAZRX010000002.1:0-49935 GCA_041662725.1 Minisyncoccota bacterium | reverse complement strand
CAACCAAACAAATTTGTTTCGGTTATGATACGAATGTGAACAATTATTATTGTACTAGCAGTGCTGTTATTAATCAGTACAATACTTGGTATCACGTGATCGCAACTTACGATAGTTCAAATGTTCGTATTTATGTTAATGGTGTTGAACAAGCAAGCGCACAAGCTGTAGGTATGTATGCCGCTTCTGGAACAAATAGTTTAGTAGTCGGTTGGAGAACTTATACAAGTATTGTCGGTGGTTGGAATGGACTTGTCGATGAGCTTCGAGTTTATAACCGAGCAATTTCTGCTATAGAAGCTCTCAATCTTTACAATCAAGGAATAACCAAGATTGGTGCTACCGAACAAGCTTCTAATTTCTTGAATAGCGGCTTAGTCGGTTATTGGCCCTTCAACGGCAAAGATGTTTTGTGGTCATCTGATACAGCTGGTACGGTTTATGATCGATCTGGATCAGGGCTCAATGGTTCATTCTCAGGTTTTAGTAAAAAAATGACGCCAATTGCAGGTAAGGTTGGACAAGCTTTTAAACTTAACAATTCTGGTGTTGTAGTTGGTGATAATAATGCTTTGGATATTCCTGACAATGTTACGGTTAGTCTTTGGTTAAGACCGGATGCTGAGACTGTTGGTTATTCTTCCAATCCGCTCACTAAATGGAGCGGTACAAGTGATGCAAATTACGTTTTGTATTATTTCGGTACAACCAGTGGCGAAAGTAAAAATTTAAGATTTTACGCCAATGCCGGTGGAACATGGAAAGCAGTTTCTTCAAGTTATATGAGCACTTTAGGTAAATGGACTCATGTTACTTGGACATACAATTCTTCTTTGGGTGGTCAGCTCTATATCAATGGTTCCTCGTACGGTTCTAGGGTCGGTAGTGGGGTTCTTGCGACAAATGCAGCTGGTCTAGGTATTGGTGCAATAAATGGAGCAACAGATGAAGTCAGAATTTACAACAGAGAATTATCAGCGAATGAAATAAAGGCACTGTATCGAAGTGGGCAGTCGGTAGTTAAAAAGTAGAGATTGGAATCAGTGATATACTGTCTTACATACTTACGGAATAGTTTTTAATTGTTTTTATGAAAAATAAAGGTTTTACATTAATAGAATTATTAGTAGTAATAGCTATAATTGGCACGCTATCATCTGTTGTTCTAGCATCAGTGAATGGCGCCAGAGAAAAAGCTAGAATTGCTTCGGCAATTACGTTTGATGAAAATTTGTATCATGCTTTCGGAGCAAATGCCGCTACTTCTTATGATTTTACTGAAGGAACTGGTACTACTGTCAAAGATACATCAGCTAACAATTTAACGATGAATGTGTACAATTCTACGCCATGGGTACCAGATTATTCTGGTCAAGTACAAGCTTTGGATTTTAATGGTTCTACTAATTATGCACAGACTCCTTCAGTATCAGTGATTGGTACAAAAGAAACCATAAGCGTATGGGTTAAGACTACCAGCACTTCGGGTATGATACTCGGTCAAGGTTACAATCGTAGACTTTTTGCTAACATGTATCTCTTTAATGATTCGAGCGTACCGTCTTCTAATTCTTATAATTATATTTATTTTCCAACTCCAATAAATGATGGTAAATGGCATAATGTTACATATAGTCTGAATGGTACTAAAGTAAATATATACATTGATGGTAGGTTGGTTGTTAATCAATTTACTCTAAAGAATGCTATGTCGCCTATATCAGCTTCTTGGCAGATAGGCGGTGCCTTATGTAGTGGTACTTGTGGTAATTACACTAACGTCTCTGTTTCTGATTTACATATATATAACGAGAGTATGTTCTAACCTCGAGGCCTCGCCTCGAAGTTATCCACAGCTTTGACTTGACGGTGAACTATCGTTCACCTATACTTATGAATGCAATAAGAACGCATTTTATTAAGTAGTAATAATTTTAAAATTATGAGCAAGCAACAGACCGTGAGAGCTATTCGTGCCGAGATTGATAAACTCAATAAGGAGATTGATCTTTGTATCATCAAAGGCATTTCCTATAGACGTGAATCATTGAGGCATAAATTTCTCACGGCTCAGCTTGCTCGGTTAGCACCGACGCGTTCTTGGTTTGAAAGATCATTGAGTTTTGTAGGAGCATTTATGTTTTAGTACTACGAATCTACGAATTATGCGAATGACTACGAATATGCGAATAAAAATATAGTTTAAGGTTATTTATATATTATGAATTCATACAAAAACAAAATTCTTTCTTTTTATAAAGAGACTAGACGTATGCCAAGTTATACGGAGATTATGACTTTGCTTGGATTTAAATCCAAAAATGCAGTTTTCAAACTCATCAATAAACTTATTGGTGAAGGTGTTTTAGATAAAGATTCAAGAGGTCGTATCATTCCAAACAGATTATTTGGCGAAGTTCCGATGCTTGGTTTAGTTGAAGCTGGTTTTCCTACGGTTGCCGAAGAAGATACCACGAATACTCTTAGTCTTGAGGATTATCTTATTCCAAATAAAGAGGCTACTTATTTATTGGAAGTAAAAGGCGATTCAATGATAGATGCTGGTATTCAAGAAGGTGATTTAGTTATTGCCGAGCGTAATAAAGGTGAACCTAAATCTGGTGATATTGTTATTGCTGAAGTTGATGGTGGTTGGACTATGAAATATTTTCGTAAACATGGAAATACAGTTTTTCTTGAACCCGCTAATAAAAAATATAAACCCATTTATCCAACATTTGATTTGAAAGTAGCGGCGATTGTGAGAGGGGTGGTTAGGAAGTATTAATAATAATTTTATATTTTTCATGAATAATTTTGCAGGAACAATTATTGAAGAATCGTTAGAAGATAAGGCGGTTCTTAAGGATTTAAATATAACTTCCACTAAGGTTGAAGAGGTTGTTAAAGAACACAATACACCTTGGTTGAAACAATGGACTCTTCACAAGGTTGATATACCGTTTCCAAAAGCTAGAGAAATAGCAGAAAGACTTAGTAGATCCATTGTAAGTGATCATAATGGTAGTTGGTATGCTGATTTTAAGAACGATAAGTATCATTATGTTATTTTCAAGAACAAAGTCTTTTTTATAGATAGGACTAGTCAAAAACAATATAATCAAGCGAGAGAATATGGTATTTCGTTAGGTATACCGGAGTATCAGGTTGATTTTGATTCAAACGTTATCAAATAATCTTTATCATTTCTTTAACCTTTCTTTATCAAATCTTTATCACTTCTTTATCAGGAATTTATCTAGTCTTGATACTATTTCTATATTATTAGAAGGATAAAAGGGTATTGTACCCCATAAAGATATGTCTTTAGATCAAAAAGATCTTGAACTTATAGAAAGATTAGTTTATAAAAACAGTGATGATATTGCTGTTTCTATAGCTCGTAGTTTTGAAAGACTTGAAGAAAGGATTGATGCTACAGAATCTAGAATTTACACAAGGCTTGCGGAAATTGAAGATAAAGTTGAAGCTAGTAGGCAAGATATCTCAGATAGTTTAGGGGAGGTGAGAGATGAAGTTAGGGAATTGGCTATCATCAAAGACGTAGTTGGGGTTTGACAGATGTTTATAATACATTGCCAATCTTAGTAGTTTGATCAGTTTTACTTCCTCGAAATCTTAATACCACTAGCTGTATCACTTATCTCATATCCTCTTGCTTCAATCTCGTTTCGGAGAGCATCTGCTTTTTCCCATTCTTTGTTTTTACGAGCTTCTTCACGAGCTTCTGAAAGAACGATGATCTCGTCAGGAATTTCTTCAGTTTCAACTTTTGGAATGGAGTCAAGTTTGAGACCGAAGACTTGGTCGAAGTTCAAAACAGTGGCTTTCTTATCGGCGTCGGAAACACTATCGTCTTTGACCAATTCCCAAGTCAAAGCCAAAGCTTTGGCTGTATCAATATCATCGTTTATGAAAGCCAAGAATTTATTTTTATAATCCTCACGAAGAGAACCACCATCAGGATAACTACTGATCAGGTTCATGAGTTTGATGAGGGCGTTTTGAGAAGCTTTAACAGCTTCAAAAGTGAAGTTAACAGGTGAACGATAGTGTGCGGTCAACAGCCAATAGCGGAAGGAAAGTGGAGAGATGGATTGCTCAATCAAGGTATCAATATTCACCACATTACCTACTGACTTTGCCATCTTTTCATTGTTTATGACCAAGAATTCATTATGAACCCAATAGTTGGCTAAGGGTTTATCATGAGCGGCCTCTGACTGAGCAATTTCATTGTTGTGATGTGTAGCGATAAGATCTATAGCTCCAGCGTGTATATCGAATGGTTGACCAAGATATTTTGTGGACATGGCAGAACATTCTATATGCCAACCAGGGAAACCTTTGCCCCAAGGAGTCTCCCAACCGAGTTTGGAATCAAACTTCCACAAAGCAAAGTCACTTGGATTTTTCTTTTCGGTGTTTTCTGCAACTCTGGCGCCTTCTTTCAAAGTCTCAATTTTGATATTTCCAAGCTTGCCATAGCCTTTGAACTTCGAAGTGTCAAAATATAAACCATCTGAAGTTTTGTAAACGAAACCCTTGACTTCAAGCTCTTTGATAAGTTCGATATCTTCTTCGATATGGTCGCTAGCTCGAGTGAATTTGTCTGGCATTTTGATATTTAACTTTTCCAGATCCTTCACGAATTCATTGAAATACATAGTTGCTACTTCTCTCATAGCCTCCAGAGTCATAGGCATATTATTTCTTTTCAAGGCTTTGGTCATCTTGTCATCACCAGCATCTCCATCACCGACAAGATGTCCAACATCGGTAATATTGGTGATATGTTTGATCTTGTAGTCATTGTATTCCATGACTCGATGCAAAAGATCGGCGGTAAATGCGGCACGGAAATTACCGACATGAAGTCGGTCATAAATAGTTGGTCCACAGTTGTACATTGAGACCTCACCATTTATAAGTGGCTTGAAGACTTCTTTTTTACCAGAAAGAGTGTTATAGAGTTGAATATTCATATTGTGAGATTAACAGAGAATTGTAATAAAATACAGAACTTTATTTGCTAATTGTTATAAGTTTAAATCCAGCGCTTTTTCTTGAGAAAATACCAGAAAATAATAGTGATACAGGTTGAAAGAATCATTAATATTGTCCAGCTTTGTGAATGAGCAAGGATAGGGATACCGAGGGCTGGAATTGTAAAGATTGAGGCAATCAAAGTGGCCGGGTAACAGATAACCGTGATCATTGTTAGCATTTTAATAGTCTCGTTTTGCTTGGTATTTAAAAGGGAATCGTTGGTCTCTCGTAATTCGGCTAAAAGCTCGCGGGTGTTAGTTATAAGTTCATTAATAATATTGAATTCATCTCTGATGTCTCTGATATATACTCCGAAGTCTTTACCAAATAAACTTTTATCACCGTAAGAAACCATTTTTTCCCAAATATCATGATGCATGCGTGCAGTTTGTTTAATATCAATGAGTTCACGACCAAGATTGGATAAAACTTCTACCATCTTGTGTTCATCTCCACTGAAAATACGCGTTTCTGCGGTTATAATTGAATCTTTAATATTCTCCAAGTCTTCTATTAAACCAGCGTAAATACGTTTAACCATATAGTGGAATAAATGGCCAGCATGCTCAACATTTTCTTCTTTATTGTTTAGTATTGAATTAGTTTCAAATATTTTACTGAAATACTCTAATTGCTCAATTGTTTCTGTTCTAGAAGTAATTAGAAATGTTTTACCGATAACAAAGGTTATCTCGCGGTCAGATATTTTGTAACCCTTATCTTTCCTAGTTCGTGCTGGTAATGTAAGAACAACTAGTATGTAATCTTCATAAAAATCAATTTTTGCTAGTGATGACGTTATTTTTAACTCTTCACCGACTAATGGATGCAGAGTATATCTTTTTACAAGTTGAGAAACTTCATTATCAGTAGGGGATTCAAGATCTAACCAAACAATACCTTTATAAGTATGGGTGTAAGTCATAAGTTTATTGTACCACGAGGCCTACCCAGTGGCGATCCTGCTGGATCGACCTCGAGGCGAGTCCCGTGACGAGCCCAGTGGCGATCCTGCTGGATCGTCTGCTGAATCGGCCTCGAGGCCTCGCCTCGAAAAAAAGAAGCACGCGATACCTTTACGGTATAGCGTGCTTTTGTTTGTGACATTATTATTATGTCATGTTACTTGATTTTGAATTTCTCTGTGAATGTCTTTCATAATTTCTTGTCTTAAATATTTCATAGCATTGGCTACGGAATATGTTGATGTCTCATTTTCCATAAGATGTTTAAGAAAAGGAAGGTCGTCACCTAGGGTTACGATTGCAGGTTCTCCTGTCACATTAAGACCCAAAGATGAACTATTGGGATCAAGTGGCGAAGCATTTGCATTGGCCAAGAGACCGTTACAAAGACATCGCCTATCATGAGTATCTTCAAGTTTGCCACCTTTTCTAATATAACTTTCCACATCTTCAGCAGGACATCTGTAACCTATAGATCCGTCATCTTTTTCATATGGTGTCGTCAAGGCACACAAATTGCAGACTCTTTTTCGACTAGTAAACACTTCTTGGAAATAGAGTGTTCCTGGAATCGGTGCAACTTTGAACGGGAATCCTGCCGGTGAAGCATTTGGATCAGTTCTAATACGAAGCTGATTGTTGTACGCAAGTTTACGTGCCAGCCGTGCATTTTCAGGATCCATCCCTGATTTTTCAGATAAGGCTAAGATAGAACCAACCTGAATTCCGGCAAAGCCATTTTCCAAAGCCCATTTTAATTTTTCTGGAGAAGCATATGAACCGCCGATCCAAACAGGTAGTCCAGGATGTGATGATATGATTTTTTGAAGATCAACGACATCGCGTTTACCATATAATGGTTCACCAAGTTCGTTATAAACAATTGGTTTACCTCGCGGTGGAGCATTATGTCCACCAGCTGTTGGAGTTTCTACTACTAGGCCTTGGATTTCTCCTGTAGCACGATTGCTAAAGAAAAGATCGGCTAGTAGATTAGAAGAGATTATCGGTAAAAAGGCAGGTCTTTTAAGTGGAGAAAATTCTCTTTTAAAGAATTCTTTGAAAGAAAAACGCATGGAATATGTTTTCTTACCACCTTCCACACGTATCACGTATTCTCCTTCGCCTCTTTCTGATAATGAGTCCAGTATTCCTGGAACCTGAATCGGGATACCTGCACCCATAGTGATGCAATCCACATCAGCTAGCATTGCTCCAACAAAACTAAAAATATGAGGGAGCTGCATTTTTTCTAGGTAATTGATACTTATTGCATTACCGTAAGGCACTCCATAGTCATCATGCTTTGCTAGCCAAACTAATACAAAGTTTGCAACTATAGTCAGACTAATAAGGAATTCAGATGGTTCCAATGTAAAAACTGGAACTGGTTTGAATGGACTATTTGGAGGAATTCCACCAAGAACAAAATATCGATCAAGTATTGGTTGAACGTATTCTTGAAAAGGGAATTGCTCGAGAGCTCGACGGTAATGACCACCAGGATCTCCTCTTTGGAGAACATGAGTCATAACAGCGTGAGCCGCAACACCAGTAACAGTGCCTAAGCCTCCACACATCGATACTTCGCGTGCTAGGAAAGGGGTAGAGACGTACACCGCCATACCACCTTGCACGATCTGTTTTGACCACAGATATTTATAATCAGACATAATATTTTTTTTACCAGAATACGGCGATATCTTTTCTGGTGGGTCTACATTTTTCTCAGAATATTCCACAATAAGTTGGGGAAATAGTAGTGATAAATTATGTGATCGTGTTGTGATAATTTTTGCACAGGCTGGACAACCAGTAAAAAATCTTTGTGATCTATCACTTGGCGCGGCTTGCCATTCATGGTTGCACTTACTACATTTCCACCAAAATGTATCTTTTCTCTTTGCCCAAACCTTTGTAATTGGAATAGTATTTTTTGATGAATATTCCTTGGCTAGTTCTGGATGTGTGAATTTGATCGAATCTAATTCGTCGTGATATTTTCTGGCACATTTTAAGCATTTGCAACCTTTAAGATATGCTCTATAACGATAGTTTCCTGTCTGTATTCTTTCGTGGCCACATTTTATACACTTCCAGATTAGTTGTCTGCGTGTGCATACAAATACTTTATTTGCCGGTAAAGTATTTTTGCTTGAGTACTCTGCTAGTAGCTCAGGAATATCTGAAACGTAGCGATGTTGGACTCTATTGAGAATATCAATAAGTGATATTTGTTCATCTGTAAAGATAAAATCAAAACCATTTCCTTTGACAAAGTGTCTGTTGGTCTCTAATTCATTCCAATTTGGAATAAATTGTTTGATTCTATCAACGATCTCACGAATCATCATAATACGGTCCGCATTTGCTACAAAATCAAGGACAACAACTTTTTTCTTGCTTTCGGTTCTTCGTAAACCACGCCCAAGCTGTTGAATAAAAACAGTTTTTGAATCGGTGCAACGAAGAAATACAATCAAATCAGCATCAGGTATATCGATACACTCATTCATTTTATTAACAACGAGAATGTATTTACAGGTACCTTGGCGAAATGATTCAAGTACTAGTTGGTTATCAATAAGTTGATTTTTCGAATGGTAAGCCTGAGAGTTCGGAAGATATTTCTGGAAATTATTAGCGTGAATAATATTTTCACAGAAAATAATGACTCTACACCCTCCGTAATTGATAATCTGATTAGCAATTTGCTCATCTCTAGCATTAATGAATATTGTTTCGTTAAGTTGCTTTATTGAGATTTTCTTGCCATTCAAGACATTTTTGGTAATTTTGGTCAACATCTCTCGATCAATATTGTCTGTTAATAGACGATATTCAACTTGAGCTAGCCAATTATTTGCAATTGCTTCTTCAAGCCCAATATTGACTACAGGATCACCAAATATTTCACGAATATCTTTTTGATCCATGCGATCTGGGGTAGCAGTAAGTGCGAGTATTTCTTTTGGTTTAAAATAATCTATGACCTTTTTGTATGTCGGTGCATAGCTATGATGGGCTTCATCAACAACAATATATCTAAATTCGTTGTGAAAAAAAGCATGTTTCCAGTCTGTTAATGTTTGGAATGAAGCAAAAAGTATATCAGTTTCATCCCAATGCTTCTTTTCACCATTGAATATACCAAATCTGATACTTTCGCCTAGAACACTGCGATATTGTCTGAATGCTTGTTCAAGACCTGTATTCATGTGACAAAGAAAAAGACCTTTGCCGTGTGGTAATAAACCCTTGATTACATAAGCACTTACAATAGTTTTTCCAAGTCCTGTTGCCATTACAACTAATGCTTTTCTTGAATTTTCCAAAGCAGTACTTATATTTTTTATGGCCTTAATCTGAAATTCTAATGGTATGATTTGATTCATACATTACGTTTCCTTTCTGTATGTGGATTTCAAAATTCTAATCTAAATAAAGCATATAGACGTTAATGAATATGTCAACAGGTCTTATGATAAAAGATATTATTTAAGAGTTAATTTGCCAGATTTTTCATTAAAATAGCCATCAGATTTTTCCGATGGCTATTATTTTTTTATACAAACCCTATTCTTTTTCTATTGGTGGCAGGGCATCGTGTGGCACATGACCGAAAGTGATCTCTCGCCGAGGAAGACAGATGACAGCAAAACTACGATCTGCATTAACATCACCAGGGTTGATTGTAATCACTTGTTGTCCTTCAACGAACAGTGCTTCGCGAGTAAAACCACAAAGCAAAAACTCAGTTTCAGGGTGCTTTCGTCTGATTTGCATAGCTATGGAATCCATGCCAAGTTCGCTGACTGTCATGAATTTCAAACCGAGATCTAGTTGGACGTAGAAACGATATTCATTTATATCTACAACGGCGCCTTCATCTAGATTTTCTAGGGAAATCACTTGCCAATTATCTGGAATAAGTGAAGCCGCTACAAGTTTTTCATGCTCGCGTCTTTGATCAGACCGAATTGCGTAATGAATAGTGAATTTATCTAATTCTTTCCGAGCAATGTCTTTGAGAGAAAGATTGCCACAATGGATGATATGACTGACATCACGTTTGGAAAATTCATCAGCTAGACACGACCAATATTTTGTATCACGATGACTGATATCCAAACTGTCGGAAATAACTCCAACACTGAAAGTTTCTCGGTTATCCTTGGTTGGTAAAACTCGAGAAAATACGGCTTCTTCAGTGATTGAATCTACAATGGCATATTCATAACCCCAACCCAAAGCATCTTCTACCGCACCTGGATTGATGAAGCTCACAAGTTGCCCTTGTTTGAAAGTTTGAAAATGTAGATGTCCGCCGAAGACAATTCTAAGACCGTCATTCGCTTTGCGCAAATCTGTTAAGGTGGCACTGAATTCTTCTTCAGTTGCTCTTAGAAAGTCTGAATGTCTCTTGTGACCGACATAGATACATGTTCCATCTGGGAGTTTAACAATTCTCTTGTTTGGTCTGGTAAATTCCCAACCGCTTGGACGTTGTCCATCAAAAACAGGGTCATTATCTTGTCCATCTACTAGAGCACATATAACTGGAAGATTTCCAAATAATTCATTTGATACATGCTTGGGAATAATATCCCCGCAATGAACGATCATTTCTACACCACGTTTTTTGAATTGCCGTATAATGTGGGGGATTGCATTAGCCCTATCATTATGTGTATCCGATATAACTCCGATAATCATAACTACCTCCGTATTTTTTGGTCTATATTGACCAATTGTTAATTAAAAACATCTGTGTCCACGATAGCACCGAAAGGGTGTTCCGTATATAGTAGTTTAAAATATATCTGATATAATCCAAGCGTTATGGAAAACATTTCAGATAATCAAATAGAGAAGAAAATTGAAGATGTCTTAATCAAAGTTCGTCCATTTATACAATCTCATGGTGGAGATGTTAGTTTCGTTGGTGTGAAGAATGGAAAAGCGGTATTATCTATATCTGGCAGATGTGCCCATTGTGCTTTGGCTGACTTAACTTTTAATCATATGGTAAAAGATATGATACAGGAAGCAGTACCAGAAATTAAAAAAATAGAATTTCAAAATACTCACACATTATAAGTATTTAATGATATCATTTCGCTATTATAAATAGACCTTTTTATTATAAAAATCATCATGTCGCATATAAAAAAACCATCACTTCTGAATATTTTCTCATGTCGAATGAAAGGTAAGGACTTTGTTTATGAGAATTTCTTCAAAGAAAAAAAGACTATTGATATCGGCTGTGGAGAAGGGGAGTTTACGGCTAGAGCTCCGAAATATGTTACAGGAATTGATATGAATCCTGATGCTATTCAAAGAATGAAACAAAAAGGTTTGAATGCTATGGTTGGCAGTGCTATGAAATTGCCATTTGCCGACAATTCCTTTGAGGGAGCTTATTGTAGAAATATAATTGAACATCTATCAATTGAGGATGCTATTTCTATGCTTTGCGAGATGGAGAGAGTTGTTTGTCCAGGAGGCACCATTATGGTCGCATCAGAAGTCGTAACAAAAAGATTCTGGGATACTTTTGGTCATACGAAGCCTTATCCCCCAGAAGCCATCATAAAAGTTATGAGACCTTTCTCCCACGAAAAGTTCAAGGCAATACCTAAGATGAATGTGGAGTGTGTTGTCTATTTGGGCCAGTATTTCAAAAGTAAAATATTGTACGCTCTTTTGGTGACAATCGCTTACTATTTACCAATATTACGTCGGGAATTTTTCTTGGTTTTGAGTAAACCTCTTTAAAAATGCTCACACATTATAAGTATTTAATTATTGGTGGCGGTATTGCCGGCACAACTGCGGCGGAAACTATTCGTCAATATGATAAGGATGGAACTTTAGCAATACTTAGTAATGAATCATACCGCTTGTATTCTAGGATTGTTATTTCTAAACCTGAATTCTATGAGAAAGAAGGTGCTCCGAGTACATTATTTTTGAAAAAACCAGAATGGTATTTAGTAAATAATATTGATTTATTGGCTAATGAAACTGTTGTTGGACTTGATACAAAAGAAAAGATAATAAAGCTTGCTTCAAGTAAAAGTGTAAAATATGACAAACTTCTTTTATCTATAGGTGTACAACCGTCATTACTTCCTGATCTAGAAACGTCCAAAGCTGACAGTGTTTTATATCTTCATAATCTTGATCAAGCAAAGGAAATTGAGAAGAATATTACTCATACAAATACTGTTGTGGTTGTCGGAGGAGGATTTATTGCCATTGAGCTTTGTGATCTTCTTTTAAAGTTCAAAAAGAAAGTCATTTCCATCATTGTTTCTCCACGATATTGGCGATCTACATTTAATGAAACTTCTTCACGACTGATAGAAGATGCTCTTAGAAAAAATGGTGTGGAAATTCACACAGAGTCAACAGTTAAGAGAATCCTTAATGATTCAGAAATTAAGGGGATAGATATTTGTAATACGAAGACAGGTGTTAATACGAATATTTCTTGTCAGACAGTAATAGCCGCAATCGGTACACAATGCCACTTGGATTGGGTGAAAGGGTCAGGAATAGAATGTAATAAAGGTATTCTGACAAATGAATACTTGGAGACTAGTAAGTCTGATATTTGGGCGGCAGGAGATTGTGCTGAATATTTCGATCTTATTTGTCATAAGCAAATTAAGCTTGCAAATTGGACTAACGCTAGGGTTCACGGTAAAATTGCGGGGGTGAATATGGTGGGTAAGCGCTCTTTGTATAGAAAAACAACATTTTTTTCTACAGAAAAGCTTGGTTTATCTATTTGTTTTGTTGGTGATACGAGTCCTGTAGGTGAAAACAGAAAAACTGTTTCTCGTGGTTCGTATGAGCACGGTGCCTATACTGAATTAAGAATTGTTAATAATAGGATTGTCGGAGCTACAGCCATCAACATGGCAGATGAACTTAGTTCTTTAGTTTCTTTGATTGAAAATGAAATTTCTATAGAAAATCATTTAAATGAAATAAGTGATCCAAATTTTAATCTTAAATCTATAATAAATAAACTATGAAGAATAATAAATACTCCATTTCCATTGATTACGAAGCTTGTATTGGTTGTGGTCTGTGCAATGAAACAGCTCCGAAAATATTTGCTACTGATGAACAGATGAAAAGTAAAATACTTGATAATGCTGAAATAGATGAAGAATTACTTTTTAAGGCGGCTGAAGAATGTGCCTCTGGTGCTATTATTGTTATTGATAATGAAACAGGAAAGAAGCTATGGCCAAAAGATGACTAAGTAAACTTATCTAAAATATTTGATTAGACAGCGCGTTTAATATGATTCTTAAGCCAAATAAACATTCTGGCTTCAATAGGGAATTTCCAGAAATTATATTTGAATCTTGGTAATAAGATGGGTCTGAAGCATTTTATAAATATAAACTTCAAAACACTTCTTGGTGAGTGATTGCTTAATCTTTTCCAGGTTTTGTTGTACCAAATAAATGAGCTAAGCTCATGAATCATTTCATATTCATGAGGATTCTTTAACCATGGTATATGAGCTTTACTCCAAAAATAATTTCCCCAAGCTTCCAAATCCTGTGGTTCTTTGAATCCTAACTGCACAGCTTGTTTAAAGAGATTCGTACCAGGATATGGAATATAAACCCAAAGAGGGTAAATAGCCGCCTTCGGATTGATTTCTTGGATCTTGAGAATCAGATCAATAGTTTCTTGTCTTTCATCCGTGGTTTCTGTTGGCCAACCAATAACGAAAGATAAAATTAATTTCAGATCTAAGTCTTTGGCAACTTGTACAGCTTTCAGGGTCTGTTCTTTTGTAATACGTTTTTGTATAACTTCATTCAAAACGCGGTTGGAACCACTTTCACAGCCAACACGAATCTCACACATACCGCTTTCTTTTAGTTTTTTAAGAAATTCATAATCAAAAGCATCAATTCTGGCATCAATAGAATATTTAATCTTCATATCTTTTTGCTTGATAAGTTCAGCTATTTTCAAGGCTCTTTTTTTATCAACCACGAAATTATCATCATGAACGATAAAATAATTTATACCGTATTTCTTATTAAGCATTTCAAATTCTGCTACAGTTTTCTCGGCATTTCTGGAACGCCACTGTCGCTTATTGAAAAACAAGTTATAACAGAAACTACAAGGAAAAGGACATCCTTTGCTTGAATACATGTTGAGAACTCGACAAGTAGGTGATTCGCCGGGGGCGACCCATTCATCAGGTGCGCTGGAAAGTACTTTTACATATCTTTCTACATCAATGAGATCCCATGCCGGTACAGGTAATTCATCCATTGGTATGAACTTTTCTATACCTTGATTTATGTGGATTTGTCTTTTTTTATCTTTCCAACCGAGATTGGCAATCTGGTTTAAGTTAATTTTACCTTCTATGGCGCTCAGTAAATCCAATAAAACTTTTTCACCCTCGTTGATCACTACGAAATCAATGTATTGATTAGCCAGTGTTTGTTCTGGGAAAAATGTAGGATGTATACCACCAACAACAGTTTTTACTTTAGGATATTTTCTTTTTATTTCTTTACAGGCTTCTATAACTTGTTTGATACAACTTCCTGTCAGTAAACTAAAACCAACAATAATTGGTCTAGTTTCTTTTATCTGTTCATATAAATATTCAATAGGATCAAAGCGTAAATCAATAATTTTTGTTTGAAAAGCTGGGCGAATGTAAGCGGCTAAACTAATAAGTCCAAGAGGGGCATAGATTGTGTCATTTAGGCCATTTTTCGGCTGGACCAGAATTATCTTTTTCATGTAAATATAAGGATACCTCAATAAAAGTAGAGAATCAATTAATTAACCTAATTTGCAAAACTATATTCATATGGTACTCTCCATATTAGACAAATTATATATAATGTTATGAAATTAAGATTAATTAGTATTATCTCATCAGCCGAGTCTGATGAGATGAAGGCAAAACGCATCATTGCTTTGGCGGTGGTGAAAGATGATTCAACACGAGAATACACAGACGGAAAAGCTGAAGAATTGACTGCACTTCGTTCAGTCTTTGAAACTATCAAAGATTGTAGTGTTTCCGAAGCCCCTATTCCACCGAAACTTTTCTGGCTTCTTTGTTTAGAGCTGGAACGCAGGGCCAGAGCATTCGCTATGGCTGAGACCAGAGAAAGCTTTGTACAAGAGAGAGATTGATGTGTAGTGTATATCAGGTAGGTTATCTTCAAATATTATTCAGAAAAGGCAACTTCGGTTGTCTTTTTTCTTACAAATATTTTATATCACAATGGCAACTTGTTGTTTTAGTATAAAAGATTATAATGACGGGGTTCAAAATAAATATGAAAACCACTAGAGATATCATCATCATACCGACCTATAACGAGAAAGATAATATCAGCAAGATAATCGGTAGAGTTAGTGGCCTTTATCCAGATCTAGAAATATGGGTGGTGGACGATAGTTCGCCTGATGGGACCGCTTCTATTGTAATGGAGATTATGAAGAGTAATCCCAAGGTTAGGTTACATGTCCGTAAAGCCAAAACTGGTCTTGGGGATGCTTATAAAGATACTCTGGTGAAGATTCAGAAGATGAATGACGTGCGTTATGTCATAACAATGGATTCGGATGGTTCTCATAATCCGATCAAGATCCGTGAACTTCTGGATGCTCTACAGACTGTCGATTTGAGCATTGGCTCTCGTTATACTAGAGGTGGTGGTGGAATGAAAGGTATGGGCATGTACAGGAATTTTCTAAGTATGGGTGGCAATTTGTATGCGAGGATGATCATTGGCTTTGGTATCAATGATTCTACAGCCGGTTTCGTGGCTTTCAGGAGAACAGCTTTGGATGGTATTGATATTCCTAGAATTGCCAGTGCCGGCTATTCATATCAGATAGAATTTAAGAATGCTTTGTATGATGCTGGTAGGAGTATCAAAGAAGTTCCCATAACCTTCATTGACAGGGAAATCGGTACTTCCAAGATGTCAGGAAAGATTATCGCAGAAGGTATGCTTGCTCCATGGAGAATTGCTTTTCGCAAGACTTTCAGGAAGCCGTATTTCATGAAAGTTTTAAGAAATTCTTTACTTGCTTCAGCTGTAGTTTGTACGCTTTTATTTTCATTATTTCGTCTATCGGAAAGTCCTCCCGTCTGGTATGACGAAGGAATTTATATTCAAAATGCTACCAATCTTATTGAGAATGGGATTTCAGGAATCAGGCTTTCTCCTAATTTGATTACTCATGTCTCAAAGTTTAGTGTTGGTTATCCTGTAATATATCCTTTAGCTGGCGTTATCAGTGTCTTTGGTGATGATATTTTCACCGAACGTTCGCTTATGATTGTATTCATTTTGGCATTGGTTATCACTTCGTGTCTGTTAATCAAAAAATTGTCCGGTCCGAACGTCGCTTTGATATCTCTGTGTCTTCTTGCTACATTCCCGCCGTTATATGGTAATGGAAAAAGTGTGCTTGGCGAAACTCCCGGCCTCTTGTTCGTTATTTTAAGCTTATTGTTCATCTATTTGGCTAGGACGAAGATTCAATCTAGGAAGAGATATGTGATTCTAGCCGGTCTAGCCGTCGGTCTAGCTATCGCCACCAAGCCTTTCTTTTTAATTTTAATCCCAGCCTTGATCATCGGTTTGTTTATCGGGCGCAAGCAATTGAATCTCAAGAAATCGGATTTATATATTGGTGTTGTAGCTACTATAGTCCCGATAGTTATTTGGTTGACGACTCAATTTCAAGCGGGTGATTCATTGACCGATATCTTCTCTTTCTACGCAAATCCATATCATTTCAATAGTCTCGCGAACGTAGTGTTCGGTAATATCAAAGGTCTCTTTACTAGCGTGGGCTCTCTCTATTTAATGGTTATCATGGCTACTTGGTTAGTTTCGGTTGGAGTGAAGATGAAGCGCCGAACTCTAATATCAACAGAAGAGATTATCGCTTTCATTTTTTCTATTATTTGTATTTTGGCTTATTTGAGGACATCGGGCATGCTCCGATATATCTATCCAGCACAGATAGTTTCGCTAATATTTTTCCCAGGAGCGATAGCTTCAATCTTTAATGTTTCCGTGTTTTCTTTCCGTGAAAGTCTTGGTAAAAAAATGGCATCGGTTATTATTTCGTCAATGTTCTTATTGTTAATTGTACTAGGTTTTTATCAGATCTGTTTTAATTCATGGGTAGCTGAAGCTTATGGTTCAAATAAAACAGCCGATTGGCAGAATTATTTCCAACGATTACCAACGAATGAATCTGTGTTTTTCTACAATACACCAGAAGTAGCAATCTTTATTAAAACTAATAATTATTATCAATATCTAGAACCGGCTCCTGGGATGAAGGTTGGTAGTGAAGAATTAGATATTATTAAACAGGGGAAAATTGATAAGATTATCATTGCCACAAATTCAGTTAGCAAGCTTGATGAAAAAGTGCTTACGAAATATCATTCAACTAGAGAGTTCTACAAATATTCTATTTTGGAGAAGAATATTATGGTTAAAAGATAAAATAAAATAAACTAATTTGCTCCTAATTCTCTAGTCTTTTGAGATATTACGCAAACTTTTTTATTTCCAGTATTACTATTCCTAATAGGAATGGTTGCAAGAGGTAAGTCTTGGAATGCGGTGTAATACTTTTTCCTATGGCAAGCAGATCTTTCTTTGTAAAAAAGATTTGATCTGTCCATGGCCAGAATGAGCGGAATATTTTCGGTCTTGTAATGAGATACCAAGGCATGATATATGACCATTTATAAGGAACGCTGATGAGCACTGTTCCTCCAGGTTTTAGAGCCCTATAGTGCTGTTCAACTACAGTTGCCGGATTATCAAAATGCTCTATTAATCCTTGGCTCCAGACTATATCAAATTCATTTTCAAACGGTACATTCAAGCAATCACCTTCAATGAATTCAGTATTCATAGCACCAAGTTCTCTTGAATGTTCTCTTGAAAGTCTCAATGCTTCTGGAGAAATATCTAGACCGACTAGAGATTTGATCTCATTGGCCAATGAAATAGTGAGTGTTGAGGTGCCACAACCAAGTTCTAGTAATCTGGTCTCTTTATTCAGATGTTTTTTCAATAATCTGCGAAAAAAACCATTATAAGCTGATCGTCCATAATCTATAATACGAGAACTGATATTTTTCCTCTGCCAAATCTTCTGCCAGACATCACGATGTTTTTCTTTGTTAAAATGATTTTCCATGGAAATTAAAGTCTTTCTTTATTGGTAGTTTATTTCATGTCCAAAGTCTAGAGTAAGTTCTAACTCGTATTAGGTAATCTAGCTATTTTATAGTGCTTCTACGTTTCCAGCATTTGGATTTGGATTGTTAGGATCGGGGCAGTCACCATCTAAGTTAGCTTGTGCAACACAATATGTCCCATCAGTTCTTTTACACATCGGAGTTGGAGTGCCAACACCTTCAACTTGACCACCGGTTATTGCACAATAAATTTCCGCTTCATTATCATAGCCAGTTATTTTCAAACCACCAACAGGACACTTACCTCGCAAAAGTGCCCATTCTTCACATTGACGATTGTCTTCAAATAAACAAACTCCATATTCTCCCATTTTATTTTTCCTGATCTCAAGCGTTCCACCTCGTTTAGTGCAATTAACCGATGCAGGATTGGCTATTTGGATTGAATCAATAATTGGAGCGGTATTTTTTTGTGGTAATTTGAGGATAAAATAAAAAACAGCAATAATAATGATAAAGATAACGAAAATAGATAGTATCTTTTTCATATATTACTTGCTAATACCCGTTTCTTTACTAATCAATTTCCAGTGCTTCTTCAGATCCTTCGCTAGTGATTGGATTTCTTCACGACCTACTTTTGCCTTTTGTTCATATTCTTTCGCTACAGAGTCAATAATTTGATGATATGCAGATTCACTCATATCACGTGCTTCCTCAAGTTTTTCTACAACATCAGCCTTCATTTTTATTGCCCACGCCTTCGTTTGTTTCTGATGTTTTTTACCTTTTGGTCCGAGGAAGAAATATGCAGCAGCTATACTGGCAAGACCAGCACCGATTGCCGTATATTTTGCTATGCTAGAACTTTTCTTTATTGTTTTCTTTTTCATTTGTTTTTGTTGCTAAATGTTAATAATCAATTATTTTTTGTATCAATATCTTTTAATTTTGATATTCGCTTTTTTCGGAGAGGAGGGAAGAACATTCGGAATACCATATTATCTTCCAAACGTTCTTTGAGTTCCATGATGAATTCTTCCGAATCGTTATAGCTACTCTTCAGAGTTTCTGAAAGTTTATAGAGATTTTTCCCAGCTTTGATAAGATATACCAAAAGAACAGAAATCAAGATTGTAAATACAATCGTTGCTATAGAAGATATGAAGAAGAAAATATCAGATTTTAGTAGTGATTCCATAATTACAATATACCATAAAAAGATGAGGAGGATTATTTAGTCCAAAGATATTTCTATATCCTTGATGATTTCATCAAGCCTATAATTACTTTTGACATAATACTTACTAACTCCCAACTCTACATAGGATTTGATAGTCTTTGGACTTTCGGTATTTGAAACTACAAATATAGGGATTTTTTTCCAACGACCGCCATTGGCTTTGAGTTTTTTGATAAGGTCGAGACCGTTCTCCTTTCCCAAAAGATTATGATCGAGCCAGATTGCGTCGATATTTTCTAGATTTTCTAGATAATCAAGGGCTTGTTTGATACTACTTGCTGAGATTATACCCAGACCGTTCTTTTCTAGATTTGCGTCGAATACTTCATCAACACTCCGAGCGGCAATGACATTGAAGCCATTTTTCTCAAGTCTGGTGTTAACTATTTCTAGAAGGGGACGTTCGTCCTCTATAACTAAGATTGTTTTCTTTTTTGGCGATTGTTTTTTCATGGTGTGGTTATATTTAATATGTTAATTGTTTAGGTAAATTTTTCGTTTTTTTGCTATTCCCCTAATGGGTAATGAAACGAAAAAAGTAGTTCCGTGGTTTTCTTCTGGTGATTCGAACCAAATCTTGCCACCAGATTTTTCAACGATCGATTTTACGATATAAAGACCAAGGCCTGTTCCGTTCGTGTCTTTATCTCTGACATTGTCAGCACGGAATAATTTGGAAAATATTTGATTGTGTTGTTTTTTGGGGATGCCGTAACCGGTATCGGAAATTCTAATAAGGATGTTTTCGGTACCTGCTGATTTGATGGACAATCTAACTTTTCCGCCTTCGGGAGTGTATTTCACCGAATTTGATAATATATTTTGTATAACCATTCGTAGGAGTTTGGGATCGGCCTGTAGTAACAAGGCATGTTTTTCACATACAAATCGAAATTTTATTTTTCTAGCATCGATTTGTGGTTTTTGTTCATGGATTACATTTCTAGCAAGTTCACAAACATCGGTTGATTCTGGTTCGATCACAAATGTCCCAAGCTCGAGACTAGATACATCGAGTAGGGCATTCACCAATTCAACCATTCTTTGATTGCTACGATATACTTCATCCAAATATTTTTTCTGTGTAGCATTCAATTCTCCAATATTTCCAACCAAAAGCATTTCGGCATACCAGTTAACTGTAGAAAGAGGGGTGCGGAGCTGGTGTGAGGCGAGCGAAACGAACTCTGTCTTGGCTTTGTCTATCTCTCGTTCGGAGGTAATATCTCGAAATACTTTGATAGTGCCGATAGTTTTCTTGTTGAGAACAACCGGTGTTACCATGATCGCCATCGGAAAACGCACTCTATCTTTTGGTTTATAGTAAGCAGTCGGAAGAGCTGCAGTTTTTGCACCGGCTGTCAGAACCATATTTACAGGGTGTTTATCTAACGGAATCAATATTCCTTTTTCATCCTCTAAAGGAATTGCATTAAAGAATTTTTTTCCCACAACATGCTCACCTTTTTTTTCGAGCAACTTTTCGGCTGTTTTATTTATAAATATAATATTTCCTTTTTCATCCGTAGCCATAAGACCATCGCCGATCGATAGTAAGATTGATTCTTCTTTTGCCCTGGCCATCTCCAAGCTTTTTGTTCGTTCAAGGACTTTATTCTCAAGAGTCTCATACGATATTTTTAGTTTCTTGGCTGTGATTACCAATTTGCGTCTAACACCTTCTTTTTCTTCTGCTGTCACGGCCAGTTTTGCCGCTGTGATTGCCAGTTTGCGTCTAACACTTTCTTTTTCTTTAGCTGTTGCCGCTAGTTTTTCTGCAGTCACTGCCAGTTTTGCCGCTGTTATAGCGAGTTTGCGTCTAACACTTTCTTTTTCTTGTGCTAAAACTCTAAGATTAAGGATTATGTCGCGAGATGCGGAAATGTCTGCTTTTGTTTTCATAGAATGTGTTATGGATATGTTATACAGCGAGGATTTCCTCAATTTTCTTTACAATATCAAAAAGTTTCCAATCCGATTTGATCAGATAGAACGTTGATTTATTTTTTATTGCATCAGCCACATATTGTTCGTGAGTTACATTCAAGTTTGTCAAAATGATAATGGGGACATTTTTTCCCCATGCATTTTCTCGAATCTTCTTTAATGTAGTCATACCATCCATTTTGGGCATGATCAGATCGAGCAGAATAAGCTTGGGGTGTTCTTCGATAGCAAGTTTGACGCCCTCCAATCCATTCTTTGCTGAAAATGGCAAAAAGTTTTTGAGACGGAGAACATCTACCAGAGCCTCTCGTAGACTCTTCTCATCCTCTATTATGAGTACTTTTTTAGGCATTTTGTTGGTTATTTAGGTTATTACAGCGTCAAAATTACTTTCAATTGCTTCCTTACATATATGTAGTCGTATGATGCTCAAATCTATTACAGTGTGGTTGAAAATGGTGGTCAAGAAAAAATTTACTTAATAATAGTTGTAATGAGTTGCTATTTCGCGCGACATCATTGTTAAGAGTATGTCTATACTTAAACTTTATTAAAAAACAAATATGAATATGAAAAATTTTAATCAGAATGTGGTAGTAGCTATAGTAGTTGTCTCTTTTGGGATAGGTCTTGTTATGCCAGTTGGCACACTTGCGGCTAAACCATCAGCGATCGATCTTGGAACAGCGGGTGATTTTGTGATTCTCTCCAAAACAGGAATCTCAACAACTGGATCTACCAAGATTGTTGGTGATATAGGAGTGAGTCCAATCGCGGCGAGTGCTATAACCGGATTTGCTCTGACTCTTCCTACGGCCAGTGCATTTTCCACATCAGCTTTGGTGACTGGAAAGGTATATGCCTCGAATTATGCCAACCCAACTCCAACGAATATGACTACTGCGATCAGTAACATGCAAACTGCCTATACTAATGCCGCTGGGAGAACAAATCCAACGGCGACCGAACTTGGTGCGGGGAATATTGGT
The DNA here is from genome assembly GCA_041662725.1 of Minisyncoccota bacterium. GTDB lineage: Bacteria > Patescibacteriota > Minisyncoccia > Phycocordibacterales > PALSA-1337 > C7867-002. Next base: position 27,462 of record JBAZRX010000002.1, on the reverse strand, counting down.
GGATTGACTATAACCTCTGGACTCTATAAGTGGAGTACCGGTGTTACGATACCAACAAATGTCACTATCTCTGGTAGTGCAAACGATGTTTGGATTTTTCAGATAGCACAAACTCTCACCGTGAGCTCGGGTGTAAAGATTATTTTGAGTGGAGGTGCTCAAGCTAGTAATATTTTTTGGGTTGTTGCTGGTCAGACAACTATTGGTACAACCGCAGTTTTTAATGGAAATATATTGGATAAAACAGCGATTGTGTTGAACACGGGCGCAGTACTTAATGGTCGAGCTTTGGCTCAAACTGCAGTTACTCTAGACTCAAACGTTGTTACCATGCCGAGTTCTTCAGGCTCGACACCGGCAGTTCCTGCAATTCCAGCTACTCCTGCAATTCCAGCAGTAAATCCTGCAGTTCCCGCAACACCGGCAGTGCCAGCTAGTCCATCATCTAATAATGGTGTGGGAAGTTCAAGTTATTTGGTTCCTTTAGACACAACGCCAGTAGCTACGGTCAAAAATGGAAATACAAATACCAATCCTTCTTCTGCTTTCGGTCAACAAGTTCGGACGATCGCGATTAGTCTTGGAAAAGGTAACTATGGCAATGATGTAACGATTCTTCAGGAATTTCTAATCTCTCAAAATAAAGGTTCAGAAGCTCAGGCTCTGGCGAAAGTTGGTGCGACTGCATACTTCGGTTTACTAACTCGTGCAGCACTCGCTGAATTCCAAGCGAATGTAGGAATTAATCCATCTCTAGGAAATTTCGGACCAATAACTAGGAATTATATGAGCATGCATTATTAATTAATAACTTAACCTAACTATCTCTGTTGTAAAAACTGCCTTATAAATAGGGCAGTTTTTATTTGATTCGACGTTGTGCGCAAGATAATAACTTTTTGGAAGACCAAATGGCTTTATGCAATTAAATGAAAGCATATCTTACCTAACCATAATTTCCGCTTGACTTCATTTTTTACGTAGTATATCATTCAAATATGCGTTTGAATGAATTAGCAAAACTTATGCGTACAGCTGGAGATGAAAGCAGGTTAAAAATCCTGTGTATTATCTTTGAAAAGAAAAAAATATGCGTATCAGATATAGCAGAAGAATTGAGTATGAGTGTAGCTATCGTATCTCATCATCTTCAGGTTATGTCTAAACAAGGGTTGGTAGTACCGATTCGAGAGGGTAAAAAGATTTGTTATGAACTTCCAAAGGATCAGTTTGTAAAGGATTTGAAGAAGTTTGTATGCAAGTACAAATAAGTCTCAATTTATCAGTAAATATTTAATAATTTAAAATAAAAATATGAATACAAAAAATCACAAGGTTATCGTTTATTCAACACCTACTTGTCCCTACTGCGTATATGCAAAGGATTATTTCAAAGAAAACAATGTTCCTTTTGAAGATATTGATGTAACAAAGGATAGAGCTAAGGCTCAAGAAATGGTTACAAAGAGTAATCAGATGGGTGTGCCAGTTATAGATATAGATGGAAATATTTTAGTAGGCTTTCAGCCAGAGGTTTTCGAGCAACTTTTAAAGTAAAGGAAAGAAAAAGAACTTTCGTATTGTATTAGAGGTAGAAAGGTTGAAATAGACAGAAATCAATCTTTCTTTATTAATCTTTAATCAAAACAATATGAAAAAAACAACATTAGGTTTAGCGGTATTAGCACTTGTCTTGGGGGTAACAGTGATTTCTACTGGTTCAGCCCTTGCATACAAAGGTGATCCGAAAGTTCAGGGTCCAAATTATTCAGCAGAGCGTCATACAGCAATGCTAAAGGCATTTGAGAATAAGGACTATACTGCCTGGAAGAAGCTTATGCAAAATCAAGGAAGGGTATCGAAGGTTATTACCGAAGCAAATTTTGCCAAGTTTGTAGAAGCTCACAACCTTGCTCTACAAGGTAAAACAGCGGAGGCACAAAAGATTCGTCAAGAACTTGGACTAGGTTTGCAGAATGGTTCAGGTAGAAATAGTGGTGGTATGGGAATGGGCAGAAATTTCAATCGTTAATAATATAAGTTGAAAATCAAACTCCGACAGTTGTCGGAGTTTGATGTGTAAGCAAGTAATATAAGATAAAATACAAGTATGAGCGAAACTCTAAAATTGACTGATGAAGAAATAGTGGAAAAAGTTCGCTCAAACGATCGGGACCTTTATGCTGTCATAATCGAGAGATATAAAAATAAGCTTTTGAGATATGCCACAAATCTCGTGTATGATAATGATAAAGCAAGTCATATTGTGCAAGATTCACTGGTAAAAGCATATATAAATCTCAATGGTTTTAATACTAAAAAGAAATTTTCGAGTTGGATATATCGTATTGTCCACAATGAAGCAATGAATGTGGTGAAGAAATATCAAAAAGAAGTACCAATATTAGATGACTTTGATTTCGAAAGTGACGAAGACATTACAAAAGATTTTGAACAGAAAGAAACGGCGATACATGTAGAAAAATGTTTAAAATCGATACCACTTATATATTCTGAACCACTAAGCTTGTACTATTTGGATGAGAAGTCATATGAAGAGATCAGTGATATTCTGAGAATTCCGATGGGTACGGTCGCTATACGAATGAGTCGAGCAAAGAAATTAATGAAACATATATGTCAAAAGAATCAAAAAATATAACCGACAATATCATGGATCAAATCCATGAAGATAAAATAAAGATGCGACCGAAGATATATTTTGTCGCTGGCTCAATCCTGACTTTTATAGGTCTTGTTTCGTCGGTGGTGGTTTCCGTCTTTCTGGTTGGACTGATACGATTTTCTCTGCGAACACATGGTCCAATGGCAAGTTATAGGCTAGATCAAATTCTTTCTATTTTCCCATGGTGGGCACCAATACTTGCTATCGTTGGGTTAATTGTTGGAATATGGCTTCTTCGTAAGTATGATTTTTCTTTCAAAGTAAATTTTAAATTAATTATTATAGGATTTATTTTAGCTGTTATTGTTGGCGGCTGGCTTGTCGATAGTCTAGGATTGAATGATGTCTTAATCCGTCGTGGTCCGATGCAGGGAATGATGAGGCAGTATAAATTACATAATTCTTTGTAATCACAATATTAATAGAATATATTTGGAGTAAGATATTACACATGGAAATCAAATCATCTCTCATCAATCGTTCTGGTCAAAAACTTAATCTAATTTATCGTGAAGATGATCCATTGAAGGATCTTGATGAAAAGGTTCTTCAAGCTGTTCATGCATTTTGTTTTTGTGATGGTAAACTCGTCGTCGTCTATGCATCCGAAAAAGGATATTGGGCTCCACCTGGAGGAGGTATTGAACAAGGAGAAACATATGAAGATGCAGTTGTGCGAGAAGTAAAAGAAGAGACGAATATGAAAGTTTTGAGCCAAAAACTGATAGGTTATCAAGATATCTATGAACCAGATCGAATAGTGCGACAGACTCGCTCTGTTTGTTTAGTAGAGCCTTATGGACCATTTGTATCAGATCCAGACGGAGATGTTACAGAGATTAAATTGATTGATCCTGCTGATTACAAAAAATATTTTGATTGGGGTGAGGTGAGTGAAAGGATTATGGAGAGGGCACTTATTTTGAAGGACGATCTTTCAACTGTTGTTTGAATTCATTCAATTTTATTACTCCCTTATTTATGACCATCTCATAAATCTCTTGCCCAGATATTTTGATACTATTCTCCTGTCGATATTTCTTGAATGTCAAAATAGCTTCTCGTTGCTCATCAGTTAAAGCTATTTTTGTCACATCCATATTTTCTTTGTCGAATCGCCCCTGTTCGGCAATGCTTAAAAACCAAATATCTATTTTCCATTTAATATCACCGACCCTTGTTTTTAGTCCGATGTAGTATCCATAAGGAAATTCAGGATGAAGATTACTTTCATTCCAGTCACCGATGTAATAGCTGTTGAATTTAGTGGAGGCGACGATTTCATTGAACATATCCAATGTTTCTTGTTTACTAAAATCTTTATCTCGAAGGATATGAATATCAATATCACCATGCATCATTATTCCAGCGGCGTAAGAACCAACAAATCTTATCTGGCCATATTTTTCTAGAACTTGAGGCAATTTTGATGAGACAAGCAATTCGTCTGCCAGTTTTTTGAACTCATTGCTTTGTTCTGTGAGCAGGGACATATTGGTATTAAAATGATAGCATAATAATTTGTATTATTTTGATGATTGAGTTTCTTGTGGAGAATTCTGCATTGGCATGTGTACTCGCCCCAGATGAGAATAGATGTTCATTTTTACTGAGAAATAAAAATGTAGAGATTACTTTCCTCAATGAGCATTATCATAAGTTCTCCGAGAAACTATCAAAATAAAAAAAGCCCCCGATGCAGACGTATCTGCATAAGGGTCTTTTTCATAGTTATGTGAGTATCATATACCTTTAACTCTCAATCGTCAAATTGAGTTTTTGATTTACTTGGTCTTTTTATTGGCTCGACGTTGTGCGCGAGGTAATAACCTTCTGGAAGACCAATAAAGAGCACATTTATATCCCGAATTATAGGGATGGATTGTTTAAAATTACACAACCGACAGTTGAAGAAATGGCACTATATTAAAGTTTTTGAAACCAAGCCACTACCTCACCTACAAAAAAGAAGATCAATCCATATCCAGCCAAAGTTAGACCATAAAGAGTTACTGGTTTGTTAAAATCAAGACCACCTTGAGCTGGTGAACCACTTCCTGCCCATGCTAGTCCACCAAGAATCATTACTACGGAGATGAGGATTATCCATTTTCCAGTCTTTTTAACTTTATTACCACTATGAATAGTTACCTTGGTCGATCCGCCAAAGCCAAACCAAGACGCTATTGCCGCGACTACAAGACCACCAATGATTGTAATAAATAGTTGACCCATACCAGAACATTATTCCTCAAAATACGAAAAGTAAAGGTTGCTAGATTTTAGGTCTATCACCCTTAAGTAATCTCTCAAAAGCCTCAAGATTACCCATGGCATCATGTACTGGATGGTGATCGTGCTTGGTAATACGCAATCTCTTCCAAGAAGATGCATCTTTGAAGTCTCCGACTAAGCCAGCATAAAAATCACCAATCCTGCGAGCAGAATACCCAAAAGGATTGACACCAATAGTCCGATGAAAGCTATCATTGATCCATTGCCAATCAAAAGCAGGATTATCGCTTACAAATTTTGGTCTTTCTTCACCGCAAATTTCTTTTAACCATGCATCAAATTTTTCAAATACCTCTTTTTCATCAAAGACTATACCGGTCCCAATCTTAAATTCAGGATTTTCTGGATCAGGCTTTCTTTCAACCAACACTCCATGAAAGGTAGCTTTTGAAGGATATGTGACCGCACCAAATTCAGTAAGCTTGCCCATACTTGGACACTTACCATTTGCCTCGCAATCCACAAAGATTAAATTCTTTAAATCGTTCATTGGTACATTTTAACTCGTATGGAGAAATATAAAAAGATTGATGAAATGATGCTGACTTCCTTTTGGATTTGATCAACGATCAAGTGATTATGAATAAAATAAAAGACTATATATTTTATACGACTGAGGGTACTACGTTCCAGCCACTCTTAACTGCTGAGTATCCGGATTATCCTGATGTCGAGAATTGTCAGATCCTTGGATGGGCTAAGGGGCATAACCCTAAAGAAGCTTTTGAATCATTGAAACGTGAATGTCCTTGGATTTGTGATTCGAGTTTTGAGGAGGTAATAGTAGCTGAACTAAAGAACAGAAAGACACACTATTTTAGTCTGAAAAAGAATTTTAATTAGTTTTCCACAATTTAATTTTCCAATTATAATTTATTTGTAGTATTATGTATGTATGAACGATGCATGTTTTGGAAATAAGAAGATTTGTATAGCACAAAGGCGTTATCTTGGATCCAAGACAAAGCTCCTCTCTTTTATTGATAACATACTTGAAACAGAAAATATCAAATTTGATTCTTTTGCTGATATTTTTGCAGGCACAGGTACTGTTGCCAACCATTTTCATAATCGTTCCAAGATAATTGTTAACGATATTCTTGATTCTAATTCTCACGTCTACTCTGCCTTTTTCGGTAAAGACAATATAAGAGTAGAAAAGCTAAAAGAACGGCTAAAGCATTACAACGATATCGATATTAAAAAGTATAACGAAAACTATTTTTCAAAAAACTTTTCAAATACCTACTTTGATGCAGAAAACTCTAAAAGAATTGGTCTTATTCGGGATGATATTGAAAAATTGTTTGAAGAAAAGATAATTACGAAAAGAGAAAAATCGTATTTACTCACATCTCTTATTTACGCGCTTGATAAAATTGCCAATACTGTTGGTCATTATGATGCATATAGAAAAATTGATATCCCAAACAAGAAACTATTTCTTCTTCCATTGGATATTAAAAATTCACAATATCCAGTTGAGATATATAAGGATGACGCAAATGAAGTGGTAAAAAAGATTAAAGCCGATGTTGTATATATTGATCCACCATATAATTCTAGACAGTATTCCGATGCATACCACCTACTAGAGAACATCACTACTTGGAAAAAAGAGAAAGTCTATGGTGTTGCAAAAAAGATTGACCGTTCTCATATAAAGAGTAAATATAATATGAAATCAGCAGGTGTTGCTTTCAGTGATCTGATAGACAATATCGATGCTAAATATATTCTCGTCTCTTATAACGACATGGGAACTTCTGGTAACGCTAGGTCCCAATCTCGTATCAGTGACCATGAGATCTTGTCAGCGCTAAAGAGGCGCGGTGAAGTCAGAGTTTTTGAAACTGATTTCAAGCAATTTACTACTGGAAAATCAAGCAAAGGTGACTTAAAAGAAAGAATATTCTTGTGTAAGGTTGATGTTGTATCAAAGAAAAACAAGGTTATTACTGCTTCAAAAAATAATCCCGTTCAAACTGGTTTCGTAAAATCACCTTTAAATTACACAGGTGGAAAGCATAAACTTTTACCACAGATAACAAAGCTGTTTCCTAAAGAAATACAAACGTTTTATGACGTATTTTCTGGTGGTGCAAATGTGGGAATTAATGCTACAGCGAAAAATATAATTTGTATTGAAAAGAATCGTTATGTTGTAGACCTCTTGAAATTGATTCAGAGAGAAAACTTTGAAGATTTAAATGAGAATATTGTTGATATTATTGAAAAATTTGGCTTAAGCCAGAGTTATATCAAAGGCTATGATCACTATGGTATGGATAGCTCAGCTGGTCTAGGGCAATACAATAAAAATTCCTTCATAAAACTCCGAAATGAATTTAATAAGGAAAAATCTAGAATCGATTTATTGTTGGTTCTGGTCCTTTATTCATTCAATAACCAAATAAGGTTTAATTCATCAGGTAATTTCAATCTGCCAGTTGGAAAACGTGATTATAATGGAAGTTCTAGAAAAAACGTCGCCGCATTTAATCAGATTTCAAATGAAAAAAAGATCGTATTCAGAAATTGTGATTTCAGAGACATAGATAAGATGTCACTAACAAAAGACGATTTCTTATATCTGGACCCACCCTACTTACTTGGTTTAGCAAGTTATAATGAAATGGGCGGTTGGACTGAAAAGGATGAAAAAGATTTATATGAACTGTTAACAAAACTGGATAAAAAAGGTATTAAGTTTGCATTATCAAATGTCTTAGAGCATAAGGGTAAAACAAACCAGATAATGAAAGATTGGATTCATAAAAACAAATACAAGTTGCATAAAATTGATTACGACTATAAAAATTCAAATTATCACTCTACAGCAAAGGGTAACAAGACGATTGAGGTCCTCATTACAAATTACTAATTTTATGTCATAATCAAGCTATGTTAAAAGCGTGGTCAATTACTACAACTGTTAGAAACCCAGAGAGACTCCGAGATTTTTTGGTTGCATCCAAACCTCTGGAAAATAAGGCGTGGAATAATGATACTCAAGAAAGCTATCAAAAACTTCTGATTAAAAACCGCTTATATGGTTTTGGTAGTACGCAGTTCTATAATGGATTAACTGCTGAGATTATAAAAACTATCAATGATACCGACAGTGAGATAAGCGACGAAGTTATTGAGGAAATTATCAGATTGAAAGATTATACTGATTTTGCAATGCGTGGTCGTCAATCACTAAACCCTCTTACAAAGTTTGGTTTTGTAATTATTCGTGATGGAGTCTTGAAAATTACTGATCTGGGAAGAAAACTCATCTCGAGCGAAAAAGACGCTGGTGATGTATTTTTAAAATCATTTATAAAATGGCAAATACCAAATCCAGCCAATAATGATTTTGATGATAGTGGCGACTATGAGGTTGTGCCATTTGTTGCAATGCTTAAATTAATAAGTGAAGTAAATAGACTTGAAATAGAACGAGGGGAAAAGTCTAAAGGAATCAGTAAAAGAGAGTTTTCACTTTTTGTTCCGTCATTAATTAAATATACCGATATTGAAAATTATGCGAGAAAGATAATTGATTTGCGTGATTTACAGAAAGATAAGACAAAACAGGAACGTAAGGAAATACGTGATAATTATCGTTATCAATTTGCAATTGAATTTTTAGGAACAAGTGATAAAGCAATAACTGATAAGCTTCTTACAAATTTACAAGATTATGGTGATAATGCGATTAGATATTTTCGTCTAACGAAATTTATTCGTATTCGTGGTAATGGTTTTTATATTGATTTAGAACCCAATCGACACACAGAAATTGAGGCATTATTTGAGAGTGAATTTTATAAACCAAAACAATTCGCTGATAAGGAAGAATATATAGCTTATATATCAGACGATAATTTGCCTGCTTTGCCGTGGCAGACAAAAGCTAAATTATCTGAGATCGTTAATGGTGTCTATGCAGATGTAAAAGAATTACAAAGTAGCTTTAGAGTTACTGTTCTTGATAAAAAGGATATCTCATTAATGTCTGAGAGTGATTTGATGTCTTACATTGATGATTTGCGAGAAACACGCAAAAATCTACAAGAGAAAGACAATCATATTAAGTCTCAGCCTGTCTCATCGATTACTCAATACATAGAGCAACTGGAAAAAATATTTGAATTTGAAAACCGACCATTAATGCTTGAGTATCTTTCAACGATGGGTCTTCACGCACTTAATGATGCAAAGGAAATAAAACCAAATTACCCAGTTGGTGATGATAATGAGCCAACATCAACAGCGCCCGGAGGTATGGCAGATATTGAGTGTTTTTATGAAGACTTCAATATGATCTGTGAAGTTACTATGTTGAATGGTCGTGATCAGTGGTTTAATGAGGGTCAACCAGTTATGAGACATCTGCGTGATTTTGAGAATTCAAACAGAAATTCTTACTGTATTTTTATTGCACCAACGATTCATACCGATAGTGCTGAAACTTTCCATATTGCAAACACAATCGGCTACAAGGGTAATAAGCAAAAGATTGCACCGATTACGATTAAACAATTCGTTGAATTATTAAAGACACTAAAACAAATGCGTGAAGAAAATAAACAGTTTACGCACAATAATTTGAAAATTTTGATGGACAATATTGCTGAAAGTGCCAATAACATCAATTCTGATGAGTGGATTGCTAATACGCAAAGTATTATAAATTCCTGGTCTGCTGATTTGGTGAGATAGGAAAATCCACTAAAATTTTAACAGGAAAAGTTTTCTAGCTGGTTCCTTTTGTGCTCGAATAATTTAGAGAAGTTATTAACATCGACTAGTATAAGTTATCTCTTTTTCATGATAAAATATATAAAGTTATATGGAGAAAAAAAATCAAAAAAAACAATACTCCACGAATGATGTTGTGATACGTAAAGCCTTAAAGAATAGGCTGGAAAATGAACATTTGGGTGACAAGAGGCTCCGTATTGTGGATGAACTTGGTGTGCAACATGGTGTCGCCAGAGTTGATTTGGTTGTTGTTAACGGTATTATGCATGGTTACGAAATAAAGAGTGACTTAGATACGTTAAAGAGACTACCAGAACAAATGAATGTTTTTAACTCGGTTTTTGATAAAATGACTTTAGTTGTGGGTAAAAATCATTTACACGATGCAATAAAAATTATTCCTGAATGGTGGGAAATAATCATTGCAAAAGTAGACGAAAATGGATCTATCGCATTTAATAAAATTCGTGATGGTGAATATAATAAAAATCAGGACACTGTTTCAATTGCAAAATTATTATGGAGAGAGGAGGCGTTGAAAATATTAGAGAATGAAGGTGAAGCTATTGGTCTATACTCAAAATCAAGAGATATAATCTATAATAGATTAGCAAGTGTTTTTAATAAAGACACTCTTTCTGATAAAGTCAGAGAAACTTTATTTTTTAGGACAGATTGGAGACTTGATTCGCCACTAGTACTAAATGGTGATTAATCGCTGCTTTGAGCCAAGTCTCTGTACTACCAGTACCCTTTATATCAACCCCTTTGTTTTTTTCTGAAATGTATTTATCAAAATGGTCTGCTTTTTCTGAAATAAAATTATCACCAAAGCTAAATTCCTTTCCTGAGAATCTGGGATCACTAACCAGTGTCTTTGCGTGTGCTAAGTAGTCTTCAAATTTTTGCTTTTTCCCTTTCATAATAAGCCAGTTATCACTTAGGGTATATTTTAAACTTGATGTTGGGTGAAAAAACTGCGTGGACTCTTTGTAGATAGGGTGCTGAATTGTGTAATCAGAAAATGTAGGTTTTCTAATAACCCCCTTAGTGTTGGTTTGTTTTACCCAACTAACCCAATCGGTCCTTGGTATTAAATTTTCTTCGTCGAGTTTGCATTCAGACAAATCTACTGGGAACGAACCGCTTGAGAAGATAAAACTCCTCCATTTTTTTAGATTGTTTATTTCTTGGCTCAAATTAAAATATTTATTATATTTATCAGTGTCTTCTCCTATTTCTTTTATATCAACAAGCAGATCAATGCTATCTTCAGAGATTTTGTAAGTTGAGAGAAAGTCTTTAATCTTAAGGTTCAATTTTTCTATATCTGAAAGATCAGAACATACTAATCTTAAGCAGATACCATTTTTATAATCTTTTGATAGTAAACAAACTTTAGATTTTATTTCCTCTTCATCACTAAGGTGTATCGCTGGTATAAACTTTGCACCAAGTGCTTCTCCAGAACTTAGTACTTTTTCGATTATTTTAGTTTTGGAGATTGTGGGTATATACAACAAACTAAAATCAATCATAATTAATGACTTGCCCCAGATATCTACTATCTTTTCCGGTATATCCATAGACTGTTTTTCGAATCTTTCGGTCATACCTTCGAGAGTTTCGTCTAATTTTGGTTTTGGCATGACGAATTGAATAAATGGTGTTATTAAAACCTTATCCTTATCAGCTAATTCTTTAAGAGCACCTTGTTCAGCGCGCTTCCATTTTAATATAGGAGTGTAGTGATTTGAATTAAGCATATTTTTTTATTTATTCCACATTTCATTGGGAAAATATCTTCTAACCTGTTCACTATTTACAATTTTATTTAAATAAACATATTTATTTCCCTTGTGTCTTATTTGACCAGCGATTATTGCGGGGTGAACACCTAATTCCTTCGCCAAACCTTTTACAGCCATTTCTGAAGGCACCAATCTTGCAGGACTAATTTCCCATTTATAGTGCGGTAAAAGAATCTCTTCTGCCATTTGGTCAGCTTCTTTTTCTTTTTCGTCTAATTCACTTACTTCAACACCTTCAATTTCGTCATAAAACATACTAATATCTTTTTTGTAGTGTAAAGAAATATGAGCTAACTCATGCATTAGTGTAAACCAGAAGTTATCTAGTCGATCATATCTAAGCGTAATACCAATAATAGGATTTTTCTTATTAGTTAATATTACGGCACCGTCTAAGTATGTTTTTGAGAAATGTGGCTCAATTACCAATATTATTCCGTGTTTTTTTAAAAATTCTTGAACAAGAATGGGATTATTTTCTTTTGTACTTAATTGAACAATATTCCTCATGAAGTCTGAATTTACTGTTCCGTCCTTATATTCTTTATTTATTTTTATCTTTTTTGCTTTTTTAAGCACAGCAGTGGTCCAAGCAACAAGAGCCCTTTTATCTGTAAGTGGTGAAGATCGGTAATTAGATTTACGTAACATTGCACCTACTTGTGCTGGAGAGCCAACTAAGGAGAAGAAGTTTTTAAGTACAGAAACCTTATCCTTATTATTTTTTATAACATCTTTAAAATAGCCTCTCTTCTCCATCTCTGAGAAAAGACGATTGTCCCAACCAAGATACTCAGTATCCTCTTTAAGGTCTGGTTTTCTAATAAGTACCTTAGCTGGTATACCAAGACCCATTTCTAGAGATCGAACCATTTCCAATGTAAGCTGTCTTTTACCAGAAAGAATTTCAGAAACTCTACTTCTACTGCCAATAAAAGGTATTAAATCAGCAGGAATAAGATCCATTTGTTCCATTCGAAATTTGATAGCTTCTACTGGTCCAGGAAAAGATTCTGAAATATTATTTTCCTCGTAATCTTGAATTAGTGTGGTGAGTAAGCTTAGTTGCTCACCTTCAGTAGAATCAGGATTTGGATCAGTACTCATTAATGCCTCAACTAATTTGAGAGATTCCTGGTAGTCTTGTTCAGTTTTAATTACTTTTATTTTCATATATTTATTGTAAATTCCAATTATCATATTCCTTATGAGTGCCAACCTTTTTTATTAATACAATTTTATTTTTGTAATTAATTTGCACCCACAGTCTGTATTTATTTCCGCAGATATTAAAAATTATTTGTTGATTTTTTAATAGGCTCGCTTTGGGATATCTATTCTTCATTTCGTGGGGATTGTCCCATTTAACATCTTCAATTTCAAATTCCCATGATTCGATTTGAGACTTGCTATCGGGGTACTTTTTTATGAAGTTTTGAAGTGTTATTTTGCCTAGTAATTTCATATCTTGCTTTTTGGAACATTAGAATATAATATGTTACCATATTGGGTATATTATACTGGGTAGTGTAAAAGGTCAAGCCTTCCTGGTTATCAAATCCAATTAGTGGCAGAGCATAGTCGAGCTCACTAAAGCGCCACAAATTTTACCTGTTGCTATGTCAAAATTAACTAAATACACATTAGATTTTAACGAGAAGAAGGACAAATGGGAATTAACAAACGATAAGACAAATAAAGTTGTTAAATCGTTCGAGACTAAAGGAGTTGCTACTGCTGGAGGTGTGATAAAAAAGGTCCTTGGAGAGGATGGTGGTTCTGTTAAGATTCAAAAAGAGAACGGAAGAATTCAAGAAGAACGCACCTATCCCAGAAGTGCAGATCCTCGAGAGTCGAAAGGTTAATAGGTCAACTTGAGCAAAAGAAACTGGATTATAACGCGCTTGATAGGTAGAGAAAATCAGCCCTCAGTAATTCAGGTCAGATAACCCATGATAGCGGTAGAAAGGTTACACCTAGCTCACAAACCACCCTAATACGGTGGTTTTGTTTTGTTTAACGCGCCCCAGTTAGCCCCTAAAGCGCCCAGTGTACGCTTTTCAAGCCCCATTCGGGGCTTTTTACGTTTGTACCAAATCTCCCACCAAAATGGACCCCGTAACAGACATTTACTGTCCAAAGTTTACAAATTGATTCCGCACGATTTTCCACGTTTTTGGCGCTACATAATATTTATATCCGATTTGGAGAAATTGATTGCACACACTTTTGCACATTTATTCTTCAATAGGATTAACTTACGGTCCCAAAAGTAATGCACCTAAAAAATCACTTTTGAGATCATAAGATAAAAATATTCCTGTTGCACAGAAGAAGCTGGGTCACTTGCGAACCTCTAAAATATCAAGCAATAAAAGACAAAACCCCACAAATTGTGAGGTTTCGTCTACTCAGGGCTCCGGAGACAGGATTCGAACCTGTGACCAATCGCTTACGTTTAATCCATTATTACTAATGGGACGGACTATATCATTCCCGTGCTACCAGTGATTTACACTAGAAGTTTAGGGACAGGGGGCTTCCACTTTTCCGTCGGTTGACGGATCAGTGTACTCCTAAAAAGGATAGTCTCTACACCTTTCCCTCGATTACTCTCGGGACTCGGCTCGGTATTGTCCTTCGATTACTCTTAGGATTCCACCGAATTCACCCTGTTTTTCATTCCTACTTTTCAATAGGAAGCTGCATAACTTTACAGGCGATCGCTCTACCGCTGAGCTACTCCGGAATATTGAACTTTCAACGACCTAACGTATAAGAATGTATCATATTCAACACTCGAAATCAAAGGAGAAATGATGTATAAATAGAATATGTATATACATATCAAGGCTCGTACAAAGATGAAAGCCGAAGAAGTGAAGAAAATTTCAGATGATCATTATGAAATTTCTGTAAAGGAGCCGGCGGAGCGTAACTTGGCTAATAAGCGCATAGTGGAGATTGTTCGCGAGATATATCACGGTGCACAAGCTCGCATCATAAATGGCTATCATTCACCAAGCAAATTGATTTCTATTGATATGGAATAGAAAATTTCTATATACCACGAGAATAATTTTATTTAGTAATCAAATGCGGTATAATGTGAGTATATTCTAATCAACACGCAAATGAATACAAACATCAAGACGACGAACATTGTTTTATCACCAGCGATCTCAGATTATGTTACCAAGCGTTTGGAAAAGATTGAGAAAATTATGAGTGGGGATCAATCGGCTAGATGTGATGTGGAATTAGCAAAGACAACGGATCATCATCAAAAAGGTGAAATATTCAGAGCAGAGATTCATATTATTGGTAAAAACTTGAATATATATGTTAGTTCTGAAAAGAATGATCTTTTTACAGCCATTGATTCTGTAAAAGATGAAACTCTTCAAGAACTTATTTCGAAAAAGGGAAAGAAAATATCTTTGATCAGAAGGAGTGGAACAAGAGTTAAAAATATATTGAAAGGTCTTTGGCCATGGGGGAAAAGTGAATAATTGCATTAAATTAATATTATAAATAATAAAAAATGAATAGAGCACATTTTTTTAGTTTGGCAGAAATGAAACAACCAGTTAATCAATGGCTCTGCATTGCTTTTATGGGATTATGGGTATTCTGGTTTCTTCTCTTTTACGTCGTAGATAGAACTAAAACAATAGGCGAAGCTTATGTCTTTAATAATTTAACTGGCGAGAGTTCAGAAAATTAATATCCTCTAAGAAAATCTTCATAGGAAATTTCTTTACCACCTTCTGGAATAACTCTGGAAATTTTGAGCTCGTTGTTAGTGAATACAGCTTCCGTTATTTTTACACGTATTTTCTTTTCTTTATGTTCTATGAAGAAATAAGCTTGTGGCCATTCATGAAAAGCTTGAATCTTACGGAAATTTGTATAAGCATCTCCATTTAAATCTAGTAGGCCATCTTCTTTGGTAATCTTTTTTGTATAAGTAGCGATGGCGTGATCTTGCTCTTTTTCTGAAATTTCACCATTTATCCATTTAGATAATATCTCTGCTAATAAAGATGCCCCGATAATAGCCATTTTTTCTTCAAATTTTTCGTATGTTGGCCATTCATTTATAGTAACGTCTTTCTGAGCAATGATCGGTCCATGATCCATTTCTTTATCAAGCCTCATAATAGTTACACCTGTATGTTTGGTGTCATCTAAAATAGTTGTTGGTAAAGGGGAAGGACCACGATATTTTGGTAGTAATGAAGGATGAATATTTAAAGTTTTTCTTGGAGGGATATTAAGAACGCTTTCAGGAATTATTTTTCCATAAGATGCAACGATGAAAACATCGCACTTACTATTTGCTGACTTAGTATTTTCAGATTTTTCACTTGCCGATTGTAATGCATTTAATTCAGCAATAAAGGAAGGATCAAGCTTAGCTGGATCATAAACTTTGATGCTCTTCTCATTAGCCCACTGCTTTACAACATTGGGAGTCATTATCATTTTTCGTCCTTGTGGCTTATCCTGAGTAGTTACAATATAAGAGGGAATTAAGCCTCGTCTATAAAATTCATCAAGAGTTATAACAGAAAACTGTGATGAACCAAAAAAAGCGAAATTAATTTTTATTTGATTATCCATAATTAATTAAAGTCCTGACTATCTAATCGCACTTAAAATAACGCGACTGTTTCTAAATATTATTTTTTTGTAATTCTGCTATTTCCTCTGGACTCATTTCCCAGACCTCTTTCGCCTTATCAGTAAAAAGTACTCCTTCTAGATGATCTACTTCATGTTGGAAAATTTGTGCCAAAATTCCGCTGGCACCACGCTCTATTTTCTTACCTTTTTCGTCATATGCACGTAAAGTGACACGTACGGATCGTCTAACTTTTCCGTAGAGCCAACGTACTGATAAACAACCTTCTTCAACTTCTTTTTTCTCTTTTGAAGTTTTAATAAATTCTGGATTGATAAATACCATGTTTGATCCATCGCCTTTGTAAGTCTTGTCGGCTATACCTAAGAGTTTTCCAGATATAACGAATATGCGCATATTGACTCCAATCTGTGGTGCGGCAATAGCTATACCATCTTTCTGTTTATCCATAGCCGCTGACATGTCTTGTATGATTTTATTGATCTTTTCACTGCCAATTTCGCTTACGGGTATATGTTTAGCAGTTTCCCTTAGTATTGGATCCTCTTTTTGCACGATTTCTTTCATGACGAAATAGTAACAGAAAAATAAGGATTCGTAAATGTTATAGGGTAATGTGCATATATACGATGTTTTTTCTATAGGGGCGCATAATGAGAAAGGAATCATTGGTCAATGTTTGTAACCATGCTATATACTTATCTAGACTTAGTGGTAATATATACCATAGTTATTTATCTATGAAACCTAACTGGATTACATATATCTTCATTTTCTTTATATGTGTGTTGTTTGGAATTTATTTTCTTTGGCTATTTGATTTCAGTAGATCATGTTCTGAATTAGGGTGTACTGGCGTTATGTTTGTTGGCCTCCCAGCATTGCCGTTACTTATACCGCTAGACATTGTTCTCTTTTTAATATCCCCATATCCTTCGTCTTGGCTTAATTCTTTTTCGCCTTTTCAGCCCTTTTTTATAAGTATTATTTATATTTCAGGAGCTTTGTTTGCTTGCTTAATTATTTCGATTTGGTTTAAAAAACGAAATACACTTTTATTGTGGAAAAGATTAATCTTTGCAATTGTTATATCTGCTGTTGTAGTCGGTACAACTCAAATGGGTCGACCCTCTATGGACCTAGATTCTCGTCTGGAGTACTGCAATCAAGGTGACGGTGAATGGTCGATTGGTACATATGTTTCTTGTACAACAGATATCATAAATTATATTGCACAAGTTAATAACTTGCAGAATTGTCCAAAATCAAACATTGTATTTCCATTTCTACCAGTGAAGTCTGTTACTTCAAGCTGTGTTAGCGAACTTATTGTAGAGAATCTTGCACCATTTTGTGAAGCAGGAGAATGGACTTGTAGTGGTTGGAAAGAAATCATTCGGATAAACAAGATAAAATATTAAATATTATTGATTTATAGCACGGTAAAAACACAGATTTATAATCTCTTGATAATAAAAAAGCCAGTAATATAGAGTTCACTGGCTTTGAGCTGTTTATTAGATAATAGTCTGTGTAGACTTAGATAGTAAGTGAAGAATGAATCTACTTACGAGATTCTCTGGTTTTGACATGGAGGTGACGAAGAGATGATTATTCTCACGAATTACATTATGTACAATACTGGCCGCTTCGTTCTCGTTTTCGGCTGGGCCAGCATCGAAAGCGACACCGTCTTGTGAAAAGCATATGCTGTAAGGGAAATGTTCCATAATATTTTCTTTTTCATCAACGATCCAGAAAATACCAGAAACTATATCGTCACGATATGATTCATTCTGCACTGGGATTTGATATGGAGCATCTACTTTACCAGAGAAGATTGGATGTCTTGGACAGAGGAATAAACAGAATTTTTGTCTGCTTGGAATAGGGAGTGCTTTTTTCAAGGCCTCCATGAAGTTGTTGACTACATTTCTTATTTCATTTTCATTCTTGGCTTTGATAGCTTTGAATGTGGTATTGAGATTGTAGATGACTATTTTAGTTTCAGTTGTTTTTTTCTGCATACATCTTCCTTTGTGTTGAACTTTTCTGTTTTTAAGTAATACATTATTTTACGAAAATATCAATATGTTAAGCATTTGTTAGCATTCGCATTCTGAAGCATTTCGCAGGCGTCGGGGAGATAATAATCAGCATACATACGACACGACGCCGAGAATAAAGAGTAGAATCTCTTTTTTCTGACTTCGACTCAGACGCTGTGAATGTAACACACATTCACGCGTCTTCGCTTGTCAGAATAGACGGCCTTGCGAGTCTTTCGTCATTCGAGCAAGGCCGATCGTGCTTCAGAATGCGAATGCTAACAAATGCTTTATTTTTTATAATATCTCAGATTCTTACAACAAACTCTCCGGATTAATTTTGACACTAACACTTGGAGGTAGAGCGCGTAACTTTGCGATGAGATCTGGATCAGGCCAGGCATGTGCAACTACTTTAATTAGTCCATGAATAACTGATTTACCGCGAACAGTTGAAGTGAAAGCTGGGAAGATATCTATTTCACTTGGCGCTAATAATTTTTCAACTTCAACCATTGATTGTGCGATTTCTTCTTTTTTGCCTTCTATTGATAGTTTAATCAAAACAAAAAAAGGTGAATATGTGAATTGCTTACGTTCATGAATAGTTTTTTTATAAAAGTCGGAAAGATTACCTTTGAGTCCGTATTCAAAAACTTTTTCTGTAGGACGGCGCGTTTGGACCAGGAAAGTCCTGGTAGTCTGTGCACGTAAACGAATGAGGGTGTGCATGACTTTCTCTTGAATACGAAAATCTGGTAGGGAAAAGAATGTATCTAGAGATGCCACAGCTATATGTTCTAACTTGTCTCTTAAATATTGCAAAGCCAATTCAGTGCCGAGTAATATACTACCAGGTTTTGACTTAAATTTTTCTAAAATATCATGAATCTGACGTTCATTTTTCGTGGAATCAGCATCTATCTTGAATAAATCTATATCAGGAAAACGTTTTTTAATTTCTTCACTAACACGATCTATACCGATACCAAGAGGCGTAAGTCTCCAACTACCACAGAAAGCACAAGTCTCATCAGCACTGCGTCTTTCTCCGCAAAGATGACACATAAAAAAGTTCTTACCACTTTCGGTTGAAGTATGTAATACGATTGGAGTAGAACAATTTTTGCAAGTAACTATAGTTTCACAATCACTACAAACGGTCATAGGTGATAGCCCACGTCTGATGGTTAGAATAAATAGATGTGTACTTTCCTCACGATTTGTTCTGATGAGAGATTCTAATTGTTTTGAAATAACACGAAAACCTGATTTTTTAGATGCATCTGGAGAGGCAAAAGTTGTTTTGCCACTAGCGAGAACTACAGATTCTGGAATAGCATTTTCTTGCTCAGGATAATCCTCATGATAATTTATATTACGCATATCAACGAGGGTATCGTGTGCAGTTGAAATAGATCTCCATTTGAATGGTGAACCTTCTTCTATATCTCCATTACCTTTATCCAAGCGATACAAAGTTTCTGTGCGCAACATGTTGTCAGCTATATAAACTGTCTGATTATTCTGACGGCTGATGACTTCCAAAGCATGTCTGATATCTATATAAGGAGCTTTCTGTGAGATCCAACCGCGACCATTTTCGTGTTCAATAATGACGGTTTCAATATCTCCTCGTGGTAAAAGTGAAAATGATCCAGTCGCTATCACAACTATAGGATGATCTATTTCGGGTATCTTTTTCCAAGCGCTATGAATTTTTTTCTTTAATAATGATCCGTTGAGTTTCCATATATATCCTTCTATACCTTTTTCTAAGGTATTATAAATACGTTCACAATCTTCTAAAGTTGGTACATAGAAGACAATGGATTTCTTTTGAGCGAATTCTTCACGGATCAAGCTTCGCCATGAACTCATACGATCAGTCTCATCACCTTGTACAGCAAAAGAAGTAATGCGTTTAGCTGAGACTGGATCTTTTAAGTTAAAACTAGCTTGAGGAGGTAATGGTGGGGGAATCTTATTAGAATCTTGTAAGATGGAATTATCAACCAAAGTATTGATAACAGCTCCTACCGTTGTTGCATAATATTCTGATAGAGATTTACATGCATCAATAAAGGAAGCTGGGAAAAATACTGTTGCTTTTATTTTTCCTAGCTTTCTTATAGTGAACGGGGCATTTTTTATATCTGTTTTTAGATTTTCTACTGATTCAACACCGGTTACTATGGCGTGAATAGTCTTGGAACGTAGTGGAACCGATACAATAGCACCAATTGGTATATCTGAAGATGTGAAATATGATAGTTCTGAAGCAATCTTTGAACCAGAGATAGGTATTACGGTAATGATATTCATGGGCTATTTATAGCATCTTTGTTTGTGAAATACACGTAAAAAGATTAGAATGAGCACGAGGTCTCGCCTCATAAACTTATGAATACAAAAGAGTCATTTATTATAGAAGGTCTTGCAGGAGAGAAGAAACTTAATGGTACCGTAGAAATAAACGGTGCCAAGAACGCGGCTTTGAAGGCTATGGCGGCGGCGGTGTTATTTGACGGACCTGTAACTTTGGAAAATATACCAGATACTGAAGATGTACATACTATGAAAGAAGTGTTGGAGAAGTTGGGAGCTGAGGTTAAATGGTTGGTAGCGAAAAAAGGAATTTCTGCAAATCCAAATCAATCAGGATCACTTTCACAAACTCTGACTATTGATACTTCCAAAATCAAATCAACAAGTATTGATGCTAATCTTGCAAAAACAATGCGAGCCTCGGTTGTGCTTACTGGACCAATGCTCACACGTTTTCATGAAGTAACTTTTCCTGCACCAGGTGGATGTGTTATAGGTGCACGACCGATCAATCTCTTTACAGAAGGGTATAAGAAAATGGGAGCGATTGTGACATTGGATGATTCAAATTGTCTTTATGAAATGAAATGTGGGAGTTCTCTAAAAGGTACAGAAATCTTTTTTGAGAAGATATCTGTTGGAGCTACGGAGACATTGATGATGACTGCTGTGCTGGCGAATGGTAAAACTATTTTGAAGAACTGTGCTGTGGAACCAGAGATAGGTAATGTAGCAGAGTGGTTGAATGAATGTGGAGCAAATATTACTGGTATTGGCACTTCAACACTTGAAATAGAAGGAACGAATGGCAAATTACTCTCACCAAAAAAGTCTTTTGTAACTATTCCAGACCGTATAGAAGCTGGAAGTTTTTTGATTCTCGGCGCCTTATGTGCAAAGGAATTGATTATCAAAAATTGTCGACCAGATCATTTGGAGTCAGTCATTTCTTCACTGAAAGATTCTGGAGTACCGATTACTATTAAAACTTCAGCAAGCGATACGGATCATCTCAAACTTGGAGAAATTTACATAACCAATAATGTTAAGCCAAATTCTTCATTTAAGTCTTTCAATATTAAGACTCAAGAGTATCCAGGATTTCCTACAGACTTACAAGCGCAGATGGTTACTTTTCTAACTCAAGTGTCTGGAGAAAGTGCTGTAATGGAAACTATTTTTGAAGGTAGGTTTAAATATGTTGAAGATCTTTCAAATATGGGTGCAGATATTATCTCTATGAATCCTCTAGAAATTCGGGTAAAAGGTCCTACTCCACTTAAACAATTACCAGATGATGAAGAGCTTAATGCTCACGATATCCGCGCCGGCTTTGCCATTGTTCTCGCGGCACTCGTAGGAAAAGGGAAGTTTAAAGTTAATAATATTCATTTGATAGATAGAGGGTATGAGAAGTTGGAGGAAAGGCTGAGAGATTTGGGGGCGAAGATTGAGAGGAGTTTGGGGAGAATAGTTAATGGTCAATGATCAATGTTCAATGATCAAGTGACGGTAATCGGGAATTGATTATTGGTTATTGATAATTGGTTATTACCTAGTCACTCTTGAACTCCTCCAATTCTGTGCTAACATCAGCTTCTATGAGTATTTTCTCTCCGAAACTAGGAATTGATCTGGGAACAGCTAATACATTGGTATTTTTGCCAGGTAAGGGCATAGTCATGAATGAACCGTCGGTTGTAGCTATATCGCAGATAGATAAAAAAGTTTTGGCTGTAGGTAATGCCGCTAAAGAAATGCTTGGTCGTACGCCAGATAATATTATTGCTTATAGACCTATGCGTGATGGAGTTATTGCTGATTACCGCGTTACTGAAGCAATGCTCAGGCATTTTATAGATAAATCTCTAGGACGTTTTTCATTTTTCAAACCAGATGTGATGATATCTGTTCCAGCGAGCATTACTTCTACAGAACGTCGTGCGGTTATTGAAGCCGCTATTCGCGCTGGTGCGAAAAATGCTTATGTTGTAAAGGAACCAATTCTTGCCGCCATCGGTGCTGGTATTCCTATTCAAGAAGCTCGTGGATATATGATTGCAGATATTGGTGGTGGTACAACAGATGTCGCAGTGATCTCTCTTGGTGGCATTGTTTCTTCATCTTCAGTCAAATGTGCTGGTAATAAACTTGATATCGCTATAGCCGATTACATTAAGAAAACTTTTAACTTAGCTATTGGTGATCAAATGGCAGAGATAATCAAAATTAATATTGGCTCAGCAGTACCATTGGATCAAGAACTTTCTATGGTAGTAAAAGGTCGCGATTATATTTCTGGCCTACCACGCTCTACAGAAATTAAAACTAATGAGATTGTAAAAGCTTTAGCAGTACCATTACGTGAAATGATCAAAGCTATTCGTGACGTCCTTCAAGAAACTCCTCCAGAACTTGCGTCTGATATTATTGATCAAGGAATCACTATGACTGGCGGTTCATCTCTACTTCGTAATCTTCCTGAACTTATTTTCCGTAGGACTGGTGTAAAAGCTCAGCTTGCTGATGAACCTTTGCTTTGTGTGGTAAAAGGAACTGGGTTGGCATTAAAACATCTTGATGCTTATAAAAAAGCGGTCATGTCGAAGAGGTAAGCAATTCACATGATTCGTTTTAGGAAGTAGAATATACGCATGTCCTTAAATATCCAACTCAAATCTCTTTCACATCACGCTTATTGTATTGTTGGCGGGGATTCAATTGTAAATGAATTGATTCTGGTACTGGAAAATGAACATAAAATAAAGAGTCATGGTAATCCAGATTTTTTTAATAGAAAATATGAAACTTTCACTATAGACGATGCTCGGGAATTGAAATCAAGTCATGAAGTAAAGGCTGTTAATGAGTATGGTAAAAAGATTTTTATAACAACAATGAATGGTATTACAGCTGAGGCACAGAATGCATTACTTAAGTTACTTGAAGAACCAACAGAGAATACACATTTCTTTATTGTAATACCTGGAGCACATCTATTATTACCAACAGTGAAGTCAAGAATATTATTTATTGAAACTGAAAACATTGGAAATCAAGCTGATAAACCAGAAGAAATCGCTGGGCTAAAAGAAGCGAAAAAGTTTATAGGAATGTCAGTAGTTGATCGGCTTGAATTTATTAAATCATTTATTGATGATATTAAGAATGAGAAAAAGACCAAGCAAGATGTAATAAATTTATTAAATACAATTCAGTCTTTAGTTTATAAAGAAAAGGGAGTTGTAAAAGGTAAGGAAGATCTTCAAGTTATTGAAACAGCGCGAAAATACATGAATGATCCAGCTCCGTCATTGAAAATGCTTTTAGAATACACCGCAGTGAATATTAAATCTTAAAAATCAAATCTAAAATCTCAAATCTGTTTCTTAGCAATCTTTATTTTTGAGATTTGTTCGCCGGCTGGCGAATTGAGATTTAATTTTTAAGATTCAAGATTACTGTGGGACAGATTTGAGATTTTAGATTTGATTTTTAAGATTCAAGATTGATGTGTTACAATGGCTCTATATTAACCAACAAAATCACCATGATATACGATCAAAATCCACTCAAAAAACAGTTAGCTAGTACAGAAGAATGGCTCAAGAAAGAGTTTACGCAGATACGTACAGGTATGGCTTCTCCTTCAATATTAGATAGTGTTAGGGTGGAAATATTCGGGGCTCCGATGGGTATCAAAGAATTAGCCTCTATCTTGATAGAAGGTGCAAGGACATTACGTATTACTCCTTGGGATAAAAGTCATTCAAAAGAAATTGAGAAAGCAATAACTGTCGCTAATCTTGGATTATCTGTTGTTGTGGACGATCAAGGTTTACGTGTAATGTTTCCAGAATTAACCGCTGATCGCAGGAAAGATTTTGCTAAATTGGCAAAAGATAAGCTTGAGGAAGCAAAGAAACAAATTCGTGGACATCGTGATGTTGTTATCAAGGATCTTCAAGCAAAAGAGAAAGATGGTGGGTTTGGTAAAGATGATATTTTCCGATTAAAGAATGATGTACAGAAGTTGGTAGATGAAATGAATAAGAAGTTAGAAGAGCATTATGCAAAGAAAGAGAAAGAGGTGTTAAGTTAATGATCAATGATCAATAACCAATGACTGAGTAATGATCAAGTGACGGTAATCGAGAATTGAGCATTGAACATTGAGCATTCATCATTAAATACCATGACTATAATTATCTTCATAATCGTTCTCGCTATCTTAATCTTCGTCCATGAACTTGGGCATTTTCTATTTGCACGCTGGAACGGCATTCGTGTGGATGAATTCAAAATAGGTTTTGGACCAAAGATTTTTGCTTGGGGAAAAGGAGAAACTAAATATGGTCTTAATCTCATACCTTTTGGTGGTTTTGTGAAAATCCATGGAGAAAATCCTGATAATGATTCTATAAATGGTCCTGATAAGGCGCGTAGTTTTGTTAATAAGAAAAAATGGCAGCAAATTACAGTTTTGGCCGCTGGTGTATTTTTTAATTTCTTATTTGCTTGGCTTATTTATACATCTATCTTTATTTTTGGTGTTACCGCTACCACTGGTGGTTTTCAAGATTACGCTTCAAATTTTACGAATGAAAGAATTATGATAACTAATATTTCTGCAGGGTCACCAGCAGAAAAAGCAGGATTGAAGATGGGAGATATTATAAATGGGGTAAATGATAACGTTGTAGATATTAAGCCAGATCAAGCTCAAAGTTTTTCGGTTTCAGAAATTCAAAATGTTATAAATTCAAGTAATGGAGAACCGGTTTCTTTTTCTTATGTTAGGGGTAAATCTAAAACCACGACTATTCAAGTAATACCAGAGAAAGGAATTATTGCAGACAAGTATGCTATTGGTATTGCCATGGATAATGTCGTTGACTTACGTTTACCTTTTTTCACAGCAATTTATGAAGGTGGTCATTATACTTTAGTAATGATCCGTGACACGACTATAGGTTTGTATAATTTCTTTGCTGACATTTTCCGTGGTACTGCTAATTTCTCTGATGTTTCTGGTCCGATTGGTATTGCTGGTATTGTTGGCGATGCGGCCGGACTTGGCTTTACATATCTTCTAATGATTACAGCACTTATCTCTATTAATCTTGGAGTCATTAATTTTATTCCATTTCCGGCACTCGATGGTGGGCGTATCTTGTTTGCTATTATTGAAGGTATTATACGTAGAAATATTCCCGCTAACTTTGCTAACATAGTTAATGCTATAGGTTTTATTCTTTTGATGATATTGATGGTTGTTGTGACTTATAAAGATATTGCAAAGCTTTTTTAACGATTTTTACCCATTGTTCCACATCGGAGCCGTTTCCTATATAATTACTTCCATGAAACAATCACAACTTTTTACAAAAACACGTCGTGAAGCTCCGAAAGATGAAGTATCTAAAAATGCACAATTACTTATTCGTGCAGGATTTATTCATAAGGAGATGGCTGGAGTGTATTCGTATTTACCTTTAGGATTAAGGACAATGAATAAAATCATTGGAATTATTCGTGAAGAAATGAATTCTATTGATGGACAAGAAATTCATATGACAGCACTTCAAGATAAGAAAAATTGGGAAGCTACGAATAGATGGGATGATGAAGTTGTAGATAATTGGTTCAAGACAAAACTCAAAAATGGTAGTGAGGTTGGATTAGGCTTTACTCACGAAGAACCTTTGACTATCGTTATGAAGGATTATATTCAATCGTTTAGAGATTTACCGAAAGCTGTTTATCAATTTCAAACAAAGTTTCGTAATGAAGAGCGTGCTAAATCAGGTATTATGCGAGGTAGGGAATTCTTAATGAAAGATTTGTATTCATTTAATACTGATGAGGAAAGTCATATTAAATATTATGAACGAGCTAAGCAGGCTTATATAAGAATATTTGATCGCGTTGGTTTAGGTAGTGAAACTTACGTTACCTTTGCTAGTGGAGGATCGTTCTCTAAATATTCTCATGAATTCCAGACTATTACATCTGCTGGTGAAGATACTATATATGTACATGAATCCAAGAAGATTGCTATCAATAAAGAAGTCTTGAATGATGAAGTACTTAAAGATTTAGGACTTTCAAAATCAGATCTTGTTGAGAAAACGTCTGTAGAAGTAGGAAATATTTTTAGTCTTGGTACAAGATTCTCTACTGCCCTTGGTTTAAATTTTACAGATACAGAAGGAAAACCAAGACCTGTTGTTATGGGTTCGTATGGTATTGGTCCTGGACGCGTCATGGGTACCATTGCAGAAATACGTTCTGATGAAAAAGGTTTGATTTGGCCAGAAGCTATTGCTCCATTTGATATACACTTGATTGCTTTATTTGATAAAGATGGTGCTGTAAAAAAATCTGCTGACGAACTTTATGAGAAATTAAACAAACAAGGAATTGAAGTTCTTTACGACGATCGCGATGCCACTGCCGGAGAAAAGTTTTCTGATTCAGATCTGATCGGTATTCCAAGGAGGTATGTTATAAGCGCAAAAACATTAGCAGATAATTCAGTGGAAATTAAAGATAGGGCGACAGGGAAGGTGGAGATAGTGAAGGCTTCAAGTTTATAGAGCATAAACAAAACGCATGGCACACATTTTCTGTGACAGCGAGCTATGCGATTGATGCGTCAGTCTATTGGTATAGCGAGGCAGATATAATAAATCTTAAATTAAAATCGGGAGATGAATACGCAGCTGCACAGAAAATGTGTGCCATGCGTTTTGTTTATGCGAATGAAATGATGTGAATATCTGTTTTAGGTACACACATTTGTCACTTTGAATCCTAACATTTCGTTCGGCGTTTTTCCATTTAAACCGCAGTGTTCTAAATTGTTGTAGTAAATGTTCCAGAGTTTTA
>JBAZRX010000001.1:0-75202 GCA_041662725.1 Minisyncoccota bacterium | reverse complement strand
TATAGCATTAAAATGAATCCAACAGTTGAATAAACGCCTCACGAGGCAACCTGAAAGGTATTCCGAGTTCAAGGGCTCGCGATTCGCTATCACATTTTGTGGTAACAGATCGCGAGCCTTTTGTTTAACTGGAAAATGAATATGAAAAATAAGTATGAGAAATTAAGCTTTATTAAAGCCCTCATAGACCAGCTGGATAATCTGCCACGCGTACCGGCCAAGATTTATTTTAACTACACCTCTCCGAATTTTGATATTACCGAACAGAAAGAAGTGTTGGCGGAACTTAAAAAGAAAAAGTTGATATCGAGCTACAGGTGGAGCGATGACGATTTTATAATCACCAAGCCGAGCAGGAGAGGTCTTTTTGAATACTGGCAGAGGCTCAATACCGAGCCGGTCCCGGAACAAAAGCAGGTAGACACAAGAATAGTTTTTAACGAGAAAATAGGTGAGATCACTCGGGGAGCCAAAGTTTGTCCGATCCCTATAAATACCAATCAATATTTCCTCTGCAAAGCATTATTTGATAAAAAATTCGGCACGGATGTGACCGAAACCGATATCGTAGATATGGCCGACTGGGCAAAAGATACCAAGCGAAGCGTCTATGACGCTCGGGGAGCTGTCAATAAACGGGTAAAAGAAAAGCTTGGCATCAACAATTTTATACGCTGGCGTACCGGTCGGGTCCGGATTGATTACGAACAAAAGTGAGATTTTAGTGAGTCCAAAGTGATTCACTCGCGCGAGAGCAGACTGCAAGAAAACAGTCTGTTTTTTATTTATGAGAATAAAAAGGTCGCCACAATTCAAAATCGAAACAATCTACCGGGAAGTGCCGGACAAAAAGGATCGAATCCGGCAACTTTGGGATTTATTGATATCCCTGCCGGAGCCGGAAGATAAGAAACCTGAAAATAACAATAAACATCATTATGAAAATCAAAAAATCACTGCCAACGTATAACACCACTGATTTCTATTTGAGTTGTTTTCTTCTAGCAAGAGGGATACAGCTCATAGGACTCAATCAAACCGATGAGCCGGGTCGTCGGTCTTTTGTGTTTGTGGAATCGGAAATGCGATCCGTGCTCATGAACGAGTACAACTTTGACGGAGAAGCGGAAATTAACGTGAGAGATTTTATATCGGCCATACGCAAACTCAAGACTCTCTTATACGAAAAATAATATGGCCAACATCCCAAACACAACTCAAACGCCTAACATCATCTTCAACGGCTTGATGAAAGAGATGTCTGACACCGAGCTTCGTGTCGTGCTTATCGTTACCCGGGCCACGCTCGGCTGGGTTTTGGATCGGGAGAAGGGAATGCGAAAAGAGGAGGATTGGATTTCGCACTATCAGCTCAAGCAAAAGACCGGCCGTGAATCCGGAGCCATCTCTAAAGCCATTGATCGGTGTATTCAGAAAGGCTGCATAGAGGCCAGAGACCATAGTGGTGAACTGTTGGATACTAAAGACAAGCGGCGTGGCAAAAATATTTATTATCGTTTGGGTCCAGCGATCCTTTTGAGGACATCTTCGGAAAGCGAAGATGTGTATGTAACCTCTTCCAAAAGCGAACTTCATAAACCGAATTTCGCAAAGCAAAGTATACAAAAGGTAATCCCTACAAAACTAAATATACAAAAAACTATCACGCCGGTCCCGGACAATATCGAGATTCCGATGACGCTAAAGGAATTCGTGGATTGGTGCAGTAAGAGCTCGCAGAAGCACGTTCGGATCATCGGCAACTGGGCAGATACCATCGAGCCAGATTTTCAGACCAAGAAACAGTGGGAGGTGTTTATAAGAAGAAATTTAAGACCAGCAAAGAATTTAGAGCCATTCGAAGACAAACGGCTTATTGAGGGATTCAAGAAAATTCAGGAAGCGGCGAAGCAAGGATGGCTCAAGAAATATACCCTTGAGACACTCTTTAAATTTATCGTATGAAATACAGTCAATCGGCGGAAGCCATAAAAACCGAATACGATCTGGATAATCCCGAGAAAAAGAAAGCCATCCGAGACTTTGAGGTACTGCTCGAGGATTTGAAAACCGTACCGCTTAAATACCCACTCTGGGTTTATGGAGAACCGAAAGAAATAATACCGGCATTCAAATTCGGCAAGCGGGAATTTCCGGAAAGCATAAACCCAAGGCGTGTTCGTAATGACATTGCTGGTCTTATCGATGCCGGTATCGTTCAACACTTGCTCGAGGTCAAGGCCATATCCCGTCGCCATGTGAAAAAAGAACATCCGAATTATGGCTGGGCGGTGGGTCCCGATCTTAAAGCTTACGAGGATTTTTATCAGAAAAAGAGAGCCTTAGAGGAACTCAGAGATAAACGGGCGTATGCCGAGCAAAAAGACGAGGAATCGTTCGACGCGCTTATTGAGAGTCGAGAGGAATTAATTAAATCAATGAAGCCATGAATAAATACACCGAAGAAATGGAGAATGCCCTAAATGTGCTCAAAAGAAACCCAGCTAAGGGGGCGGAAATAGTGGTCTCCCTACTGCAAAGCAAAGATGACATGGTCAAGCTTGAGGCGGCCATATTCATCCTTGATCGGGTCCTTGGGAAGCCAAAGACGATGTCGAACAGGGGTCGAAAAAACTCTACTTAACACAACTTTTTATGGCCAAGCTGAAACACATAACCAAATACCATGAACGCGCGCTCGAGCTGAAATATAAAGGCTATTCCTACCAAAACATCGCCGAGGATATCAATCATCGGTTTGAAAAAAGTAGAAAAGCCAAATTCACCGAGCAAACCATCAAAGATTGGTTCAAGCAATCCGGTACACTGCAGGAGACCTATCGGCTTTACGCACAAGAACTGGATCTCATCCATCAAGAAACTGTAGACATAGTCCGGAAAGCCGGTGTGCGTGTTCGCGAGCAGAATTTTCGCCTGGCCAATGAAATGCTTGTAGCCCTTATGGGAAGCCAGAACGATGGCGTGAAGCTGGCCGCTATCAAGGAACTACTGGATCGTGTGGAGGGTCATCCGAAGGACAGAATCGAGCTTAGCAAGCTGAACTTCAAAGATATGGAACCGGGCGACCGCTGGGAATTTATTCCCTATGAGATGCAACTTGCTCTGGCACGCAATCAATATCCAGATGCCAAAGCCGCGATAATAAAAAAGTGGCTTGCGGACGGAGAACCAGCTGTGGGCAACTCGAGCTTAGCGGATGAGCAAGATTAGTATAGGGTGTCTGTGACCACGAAAATGAGTATAAAAATATGAAATCAGTCCTTTACGCTCGGGTTTCAACCGAGGAACAAAAAAGTAATCAAACCATCGACACTCAAATCCACGGCATTGGTGGGATGATGCAATATGCCATCAATCATAAACTGCCAGTTCCGGACGAGTCGATGATGTTCATAGACGATGGCTTCAGTGGAGCGACACTTATCCGCCCGGCTCTTACCGCATTCCGTGAATATTTAAAAACACACGATGACGTTGCGTACTTTTTAGTATATGACGCAGATCGCATCGGTCGAGATACTTATAATCAACTGATCATTCTCGAGGAACTCAAGAAGAAAAATGTCACGATCCATTTCAAGACAGGGGAGCTTGGTACGACACCGAACGACAAACTACTCTTTACAATCCTTAGCGCATTTAGTGAATTTGAGAGAGCTAAGATTATGGAGAGAACCCAACGTGGTATGAAAAGGAGAATTGAGTCGGGGAAATTCAATGGCGGTCGACCACTCTTTGGATATCGATATAATTATCCACTTGGAAAACACGAATTGGATGAGACTGAAGCGAAAGTGGTGAAGATGATTTATGACTGGTACACCGAAGATAAGCTCAACATCAGACAGATACAGGCGAGGTTATTTGAACTCAAAATCCCCACTAAATATGACGCACTAAAAAATACAGAAAAGAACCGGAAGATGAAAGGATTGAAAAAATATCCGGTTGGCTGGTGGAGCGAGGTCACCATCCGAAATGTTCTGGCTAACGAGGCATATACCGGCCGGTGGTACTGCTGTAAAAATCAGACAATAAAATTGGATGTGGCGAACATTCGAACAGGTAAACCAAAAGTCCGTCAGATCAGACGAGCAAAAGAGGAATGGTTTCCGATAGAGATACCGAGAATCGTTTCCGATGAACAGCATAAGAAAGGACTCCTGCAAGCCCGAAAGAATCTGATGTTTGCCAAACGATGCACCAAGCAGACATATCTACTGCAGGGACTTATCCGGTGTGGCAAAGACCATCTCAAGTATCGTGGTCATCAGGAAAAAAGCGGTGTTATTTATTACTACTGCAAGAGCCGAATGAATAATACTCCTCAAAAAAACTGCGATAGTCCATACCTGCGAGCAGATCAAATCGAACCCATTGTTTGGAACACGGTGAAATCGATATTGGAAAATCCGGAGGAAGTGTTTAATAACTTTAGAAACGAGTCCATCCTCAACGAAGAGCGGGCTAAGAGCATTGATGGGAGACTGGATTACATCAGTAGTGCTATTAAAAAACTGGAAGTGGCCAAGAAGCGTATCACTGAAGCATTCAAAGCCGAAGTTATGACGCTTCCGGAATTAAGAAAAGAAAAGACCGACATTGAACTAAGCGAGGAAAAACTCATCTCCGAACGCGATGGTCTTATAATGAAGCTCAACGTCCAGCACGATGTGAGCGCAAAGATCGATCTGTTCAAAGAAACCTGCCACAAGTTTTTGAGCAAAATAAATGATCCGAAAATCGTGACAGAACGGCTGAAAAAAGATATAATAAAACTCGTAATTGATGAAGTGGTGATCGAAGGCGAGAGCGTCAAGATTTTTGCCACCATCCCTCTGCCGAATAAGATTCACGAACGGGAAATGGACAAAACTGACATTCCCGGTACTTTTAATGCTGGGGCCACGTTAGGCCCGGTGAACGAAACGAATATGGCCAGAATTTGGAATAAACACAAACAAACAAATACCCCTCTTAAAAGAAAGGTCTTCGTTGGTCTATCTGGCGGGGTAGATAGTGCTGTATCTGCGGCCTTATTGAAACGTGCCGGTTATGACGTTACTGGTGTCTTTATAAAGGTCTGGCAACCTGATTGGATATCTTGTACTTGGAAGGAAGAAAGACGTTTCGCTATGCGTGTAGCGGCACATCTGGATATTCCTTTTGTAACACTAGATCTCGTAAAAGAATATAAACAAGATGTAATAGATTATATGATCAGAGAATACGCTGTAGGCCGTACCCCTAATCCGGATGTAATGTGTAATAGATATGTAAAATTCGGCGGATTCTGGAAATGGGCAAAGGCACAAGGAGCAGATTATATAGCAACTGGACATTATGCGAGAGTTTCTCGAGGCGAGACCTCGAGGCCTCGCCTCGAGGCCTCGCCTCGAAGATTGCTTGCTGGTAAAGATACCAATAAAGACCAGTCTTATTTTCTTTGGACTCTTAATCAAGACGATCTTCCCCACATACTTTTTCCTGTTGGTGATATTACCAAGCCAGAAGTAAGAGAATTGGCGAAGAAATTTAAGTTACCGAACGCAGATAAGAAAGATAGCCAAGGACTGTGTTTTATTGGCAAAGTAGATGTGAAGGAGTTTCTATCTCATTATATAAAGACGAAAACTGGGAATGTTTTAAATGAATCTGGAGAAGTTATAGGCACCCATCCTGGGGCGTTATTATTTACGAATGGAGAAAGACACGGTTTTACTCTTACAAAGAAAACTCCTAACGATGCGCCATTTTATGTGATAAATAAAGATGTAGATAAAAATACTATTACTGTCTCTAATAGAAAAAACGATGATTTATTACAAAGCCCTAGTACTTCTGTAAAGATTACAAACGTGAATTTGGTTCGAGGCGAGCCCAGTGACGATTTTGCTAAATCGGCCTCGAGGCGAGGCCTCGAGGCCTCGCCTCTAAAAGCTCGTAGCCGATATCGTCAGCCTTTACAGGATATCAAGATAATATCAGTAAAAGACGATGAAATTATTTTGGAATTTGAAAAACCTCAAGATGCATTATCTCCAGGACAATCGTTGGTTATTTATGATGGCGATGAATGCTTAGGTGGTGGAATCTTAGAGGCCTCACCCGAGGCCTCGCCTCGAGGTGAGGCCTCGAGGTTGTAGAGGCCTCGCCTCTAGGGTACAATACCTTTATGAATCACCTAGTTTCTATTATAAAGTCTGATGGCACGAAGCAATTATTTGAAGAAGAAAAATTAGTTAGTTCACTTAAACGTGTTGGCGCTTCGCCTGAAATTATTGAAGATGTTGTTGATGAAGTTGAGAAGAATATTAGAGAGGGTATGTCTACTGAAGATATATATAGTCAAGCTTTCTTTTTATTACGTAAACACTCAACCCCGACAGCCGCCAAGTATTCTGTACGAAGAGGTATGATGGAACTTGGTCCAGATGGTTTTCCGTTTGAGAAATTTGTGGCAAGAATATTTAAAATGTGGGGTTATGATTCTATTACAGATCAGACAGTGCTGGGAACTTGTGTAGATCATGAAATAGACGTTGTGGCTTGGAAAGAAAATTCCTTAGCTATGGTTGAAGCGAAATATCATAACGAATTTGGCATGAAATCAGATTTGAAAGTTACTTTATATGTAAAAGCTCGCTTTGACGATCTTTCTCAAAGTGATTTTGATTATGGTGGCGTTAGAAGGAAATTATCAGAGCGTTGGATTTTCACAAATACCAAATTTACAGATAAAGCTATCAAATATGGAGAATGTACAAATATGAAGCTTATTGCTTGGAATTATCCAAATAAAGATAATTTGCATGATATTATAAATCAAAACGGTTTGCATCCGATCGCTTGTCTTACAAGTCTTTCGCATGATCAAAAAAAGGAATTAGCATTAAGAGATGTTCTTGTTTGTGTGGATCTAGTCGGACATCCAAAATCGCTTGAAGATATTGGTATTAAAGGTGACATCGCTGAAAAAGTTCTAACGGAAGCACAAATGGTTATTCAGAATGGAAAATAATTCTAGGAAGATGATTCACGAAAATACTTACAAGAAAGTTGATTTCAATGGTGCTAAAGGACTTGTATTTATCGGTGACAAGATATTAGTGTATCGTCGGGATGATAAAACTAAAAAGTCTCCATTATGTATTGATATGCCAGGAGGTGGTCACGAAGGAGATGAGACCCCATTTGAAACATTCAAGCGTGAAGTAAAAGAGGAATTCGGAATAGAAATCAATAAGGATGACATCGTATTTTGTAGTCCTTTTCAAAGCTTTGATGATCCAAATAAAATATCTTTTTTCTTAGTAACTAAACCTTTGAATTTCAAGGAATCTGATATTAAATTTGGAGATGAAGGGACTGAGTGGTTACTAATGACACCTGATGAATTTATTAAAAGGCCTGATGGTATTGAAAGACAACAAAAAAGAGTTGTGGAGTATTTGAGTAAGGGGGTGATATTAAAATAGAGTTTAAAGGACCCATGGTAGAAAAAGACATATTAAAAATCATTCAGGAAGATAAGTGGATGATGAATATATTAAAAATTGCTCAAGACTTAAATTTACCAAACTGGATGATTGGTGCCGGTTTTATTCGAAATAAAGTTTGGGATTATTTGTCTGGAAACAATAAAGATACTGTTGATACGGGAGATATTGATTTGGTTTATTTTGATCCAAGTGGAAATAACGAGGAAGCAGATGAAAAACTATCTGAAGATTTGAGACAAAAAACTGGTATAAAGTGGGAAGTTGTCAATGAATTCTATGCTCATAAATGGAATAACTTGCCGCCATATACTTCAACAGAAGACGCTATATCACAATGGCCAGAAACTGTTACTGCTATAGGAATAAATTTTGACAAAAATGGTGAACTCAAGTTATTTTTACCATATGGTATAGATGATCTTATTAATTTTAAGGTAAGGCCAAGTCCGAATTATAAAGGAAGAATTGAAAAAATAAGAGACAGGGTTAAACAAAAAAATTGGACTACAAAATGGCCTAAGATTAAAATATTGGTTTGACTTTAAGAAACTATGATTAAAAGAATTTTGATTATTATAGGAATAATTTCTATCCTGATTGTATTGGCAATAGGATTTTTATTTTATTTCATTGCAAAAGATTTGTGTGACGATACCCAGATTGGTAAGTATAAATCATCTGACTCAAAATATGAGGTAAATTATTATAGAAGAGGTTGTGGAGCAACTACACCATTTGTAGAAAATCTTGAGCTCAATGGAAAAACTATTCTTCGGGCAGTGGCTTTCGGTGAAGGTAATTATGATGATCCATTTCAAATCAAATGGATTAATAACCAACAAGTTTCTGTAGTAACTACTTCAAGTACTACAAGTATGCGCATATATAAAATTTCGGAAAGTTATAAAAATGTCAAAGTCATCTTTGATGAAAAAATCCAAAAAGGTACCAAAGTGCCGTCATTGAAAGATATAATAATGTAATAAAGTTTGAGATTTAGATAAAAAAAGACCATCACCGAAATGATGGTCAAGACCTATAGGTCAAGTGGACTTATTTGATCGGCAGAACGTTCTGCTGGACCTCAATGGCGACTTCACCTTTGCCAATTTTTCTTCTGACGTTCCGGGGGAGATCATTGGTTGCCGGAATTGGTCCGATGACAAGAAATGTTCCTCGGTTTGTCTGAAAAATTGAAGGGCAAGGACCGACACCACATCGAGCTTCAACAGGTGTAATTTCTTTAGCTTTCATAAAGATCCTTTCAGCTTTGAATGGTACACAAATTCTACAAGAAATCAAGGGTAAGTTAGTTACAAATTGATGTCTAAAAGATAGATAGAGTTTGAGATTTAGATAAAAAAATAGCCCTCAACTCTGAAGTACGAGGGCATTTGTCAGATTTACAACCAAGAGAGAGTCTCTCAACAGTACTTATTTGAGAATGAAGAAGGCTTTTTCCCAACAGTGTGTTCTTATGGGGACCTGTGGTAATTAAGGCTTTCCATCTCTCTTGGAACCTGACTTGTTTACAAAGGCTATCACTTTTAATTAAGTAATGTCAAGAATACAAATAGACGAAAGAGATTAATCCGCTATAATTACCTCATGACCAAGACCGAGTTAATGAAAGCTATCCGCGATGAAATCCTTGTCTTGAAAGAATCTCCGCTTTATGAATACAGAACAACGAATCACTTCTTTCCAGTTATTGGCGAGGGAAGTCATGATGCAAAAATAATGTTTGTCGGTGAGGCACCTGGCAAGAATGAAGCGAAAACAGGTAGACCTTTTTGCGGAGCGGCGGGGAAAGTTCTGGATCAACTTTTGGAACATGTCGGGATTGAAAGAAAATCTGTTTATATTACAAACATTGTCAAAGATCGCCCACCAGAAAATCGTGATCCAACACAAGAAGAAATCCGTATTTATGGACCATTTTTAGATAGGCAGATTGAAATTATGAAACCGAGAGTGATCACAGCACTCGGAAGATATGCTATGGGTTATATTATGAAAAAGCTTGATTTGGAGTTAGAACTTGAACCTATAGGTAAAGCTCATGGTAAGGCTTATAAAACCAAAGCTGATTATGGTGATATTGATATTGTCGTTCTATATCATCCTTGTATGGCAGTTTATAATCCGAATAATATTGATTCTCTGAAGAAGGATTTTGAAGTGTTGATGCGGTATAAATGACTTTTTTCGAGGCCTACCCAGTGGCGATCCTGCTGGATCGGCCTCGAGGCGAGGCCTCGAAAAAGAGGTAAATTTCCCATATATTTGCTAATATACCAGTTATGAACTCCGCAGAAATACGTTCAAAATTTCTAAAATTCTTTGAGAAGAGAGGGCATACAATCATTCCTTCAGCTTCTCTAGTTACAACAGATGAAAAAGGTATAACCAATCCAACACTTTTCAATACTGCGGGGATGCAACCGCTCATTCCTTATTTGCTTGGTAAACCATATATCATTGATGGTAAAGAAATAACGAGGCTGGCTGATTCACAGAAATGTTTGAGAACAGTTGATATTGATGATATCGGCGACAAAACTCATGCAACCTTCTTTGAAATGCTCGGCAATTGGTCACTCGGAGATTATTTCAAGAAAGAAGCTATCGGTTGGAGTTACGAATTCCTAACTTCCAAAGAAGAAGGTCTGGGACTAGATCCTAACAGACTTTACGTTACAGTTTTTGAGGGAGATGAAAATGCTCCGAAAGATACCGAAGCCGCTGATATTTGGAAAGAAATTTTCAATAAGAGTGGCTTAAATAGTCGCATATTTTATTTGCCGGCCGAAAATAACTGGTGGCAAGCTGGAGATAATGGTCCATGTGGTCCTGATTCTGAAATGTATTACGATGTTTTGAATAAGTTTGGTGGTCGTGGATTAACCAAACAAGAATTTCTCGCTGCAGACAGTGTCCGTGATGTAGTTGAAGTTTGGAACGACGTTTTCATGCAATACGAAAAGAAAGATGGGAAAATCATTGGCAAATTACCAAAACCATCTGTTGATACTGGAGCTGGTCTTGAGAGATTGGCTATGACTTTACAAGAGGTTGATAATATTTATGAGACGGATCTTTTGAAATCAGTAATGGAAAAAATTAAAGAATTTTCAAAGAATTGGGATCTGAAGGCGGCGAGAATTGTAGCGGATCATATTAAAGCTTCTGTATTTTTGATTACAGACGGAGTGGTTTCTTCGAATACAGATAGAGGGTACGTTTTGCGAAAATTAATTCGTAGGGCAGTAAGATATGCAGATAAACTTGAACTTGGTGAACAGAGTAAACTAGATTCAATCATCAAAGCGGTAATTGAAATATATAAAGAAATATATCCAGAAATTGTTGGTAAACAGGGAATAATAATCACAGAGATCTTAGATGAAGAAATTAAATTTAGACAAACTCTTAAACAAGGTCTTAAAGAATTTGAAAAGGGCATTGATGCTTTCACGCTATTCTCTAGCTACGGTTTTCCTTTGGAATTGACGATTGAATTGGCTAAGGAAAAAGGAGTAAAGATTGATATTAAAGACTTTGAAGATAAATTCAAAAAGCACCAAGAACTATCTCGACTTGGAGCCGAACAAAAATTCAAAGGTGGTTTGGCGAGTACAGACAATGAAATGGTCGTGAGATATCACACAGCCACACACTTACTTCATCAAGCTCTACATGACATATTTGGCGATGAAGTCATGCAGAAAGGTTCAAATATTACCGAAGAACGTCTAAGATTCGACTTCTCTCACGGTACAAAAATGACTGATGAAGAAAAAAAGAAGGTTGAAGATATTGTAAATTCCAAGATTCAAGCCGTCTTACCAGTCCAGAAAGTTGTAATGTCCCTGAATGAGGCAGAAAAAACTGGCGCTCGACACTTCTTCGGCGATAAGTATGGCGATGAGATTTCAATCTATTTTATCGGTAATGATCTAGATTCCGCTTATTCCAAAGAATTCTGTGGCGGTCCTCACGTTTCAAACACTAAAGATTTAGCTGGTCCAGAAGGTAAGTGGCGTTTTAAGATCCAAAAAGAAGAAGCTGTCGCGCAAGGAGTGAGAAGAATTAAAGCGGTTTTGCAATAAAAATAGTGTTATAATTATCCCATGCTCTTTTCTAATGGTAATAATGAAAAATTAGTTTTATTGCTTGGCGTAGAAAGTTGCGCTGTTCATGGGTCATTGATTCTTATGGAAAAAGATAAGATTGAATCTAATGTTCCTAAAGTCATTTTTACGTGCGCTATACCAGTACCATGGAAACCTCATACCGATAGTCGTTATCTAATAAAAACAACTGAAAAAGCTATTCGTGAAGCTGTAGAAACAACGCTTAGACATCTGCATATTCTTTCTTCAGCAAGTAAAGATAATGATCTTCCCAAGAAGATTTCTTCTGTGCATTTCTCACTTTCTTCTCCGTGGATGATTTCTCAAGCAAAGCTTATTTCTACAACCTTTGAAAAAGAGACAAAGATTACTCATGAATACATTACAGAACTTATTGAAAAAGAAAGAGCGAAGATGATACCGTCACAATCTGAACCTATTCGTGTTGTAGAGGAAAAAATATTTGATGTACGTTTAAATGGTTACTCAATTAGTGATTGGCAAAATAAAGAAGCGCGTAAACTGGATGTATCATTTACAGTATCTGTAGTTGGGACACATACCATGGAACGATTTGCGTCTCTTTGTGAACACATTGTTAATCCACATAAAGTACGTTTCCATTCATCATTGTTATTACAATTTATTGGTGCAGAAAAATCTCTAATTACTGATAAAAATTACGCTATTATACATGTCCACGGTGAGTTAACTGATGTGGCTATTATTAACGATCGGGCATGTGTCTTTTTTGGATCATATCCGTTTGGAACACATACATTCATAAGGAAAATATCTGCCTCTACGAAAATAAATCACCATGTAACAGATTCTATGATTACTCTTTACACAGCTCGTCGTCTAGATCCAGTACAAAATAAAAAAGTATATTCCTCAATTGAAAATATATCTGGAGGTTGGACGGGTGAACTTAGTAAAGTTTTTTCAATTTCTACACAGAAAATTCAAAACTTTAACAAAATAATTCTTTTAGCTTGTGCACATGAAAATTGTTTTGCAGAAATACTTCAGAAAGCATATCCAAAAATAAAGATTACTTTAGTCTCTGAATCTAATCTTTTACCAGTTGCTATTCACAGTATGGAATAATATTCCACTAATGCTATAATTACGCTATATGCCAAGAAGAGTTGAAGATATAGTTCCTGCAAATCATCGTGAAATACATGACGTAACTCGTGATATACATGTTCGTCGTGTAAAAGAACCTTTAAAGCGTATGCCTATAACTCCTCCTCCGCCACCACAACGTCGTGAGAAGAGTCGTCATTTCAAGTGGTTGGCAGTTACTTTGGGAATTTTTGTAATTATTGCAATTGCTGGATATTTCGCTTCAACACTTTATTCTAAAGCTATATTCACTATAGTTCCTAAGGTAGTACCTATTGTTATAAATGGTACAAAGCCTTATATAGCAGAAGCTTCATCAGAAAAAGTATCAAAAAATGGCATTATACCTTATAAGCTTGTGACTATACGTGCCACAGCATCAACAACAGTAGCGGCTACAAACGGTGCGACAACCAATACAAAATCTACAGGTAAGGTAACT
Organism: Minisyncoccota bacterium; assembly: GCA_041662725.1. Classification (GTDB taxonomy): domain Bacteria; phylum Patescibacteriota; class Minisyncoccia; order Phycocordibacterales; family PALSA-1337; genus C7867-002. The sequence goes on along the minus strand of JBAZRX010000001.1, from coordinate 61,970 downwards.
GTATATAATAATTTTAGTGCACAACCTATACGACTTATTGCTGGTACACGTTTGTCTGGAGATAATAATCTTTTATATAAATTAACTAGTTCTATAGTGGTACCAGGATATACGAAGTCAACGACTGGTACTATTGTGGCAGGAAAAATTAATGTAAGTATTATCGCGGATCAACCTGGACAGAATTATAATATTTCCAAGTTGGGTATAGTTGGAGATTTAAAAATAGTTGCTTACAAAGGTTCAGTCAAATACGATTCTGTTTACGCTCGTCTCCTAACAGATATTGCAGGTGGATTTTCTGGTACAAAGAAAATTATAAATCCAGCTCTTATGGCTTCAACAACTGCGGCTTTGAAAACAAATCTGACAACTTCTCTATTGTCGCAAGTGAAGTCACAAATTCCAGAAGAATATATTATGTATGATTCCAATTACATAACGACATTTGGAGTTCCTATGACAGGTGATGGTAAACCAGGGACTGCTACTGTATCTGAACAGGGTACGATCTATGCTATTTTATTTCCAAGGAAAGCTCTTATAGATGCTCTTGCTGGTAGTAGTGCAACATCTTTGTTTGAACCATTTTCTTATACAGCTCCAGGTTTGGAATCGTTAGACGTGGTGATCAATAATATTAAAGACTTTTCACCTGATAAAAAAACTTCTTTAGTAATTCATGCAAAGGGTAATGTAAAACTTATTGGTATAGTACCAATTGAAGAAATAAAGGGTAAATTAGCTGGTATTTCACTAATAGAAACAGAAAGTGTCTTTAGAACCTACAGTTCTGTTATTGAATCCGCTACCGGAGAACTTTTGCCTATGTGGGCTAAAGTACCGAAAAATGTATCTAGGATTGAGATAAATATTAAGAATGAGTAGTTATCCCCATGGGTAGAAGAAGACTCATTTGTATAATTGGGTAGTATTGGGTAGTATTAGGTATATCTAATAATAATCAATAAGAGCCTAAGCCAGAGTAGTTATCCCCACCCTCTATTTTTTCCCCCCCCTCATAAATTCTGATATAATTACAACCAAGTAATCCCTGCGTTTTTTAACTCTGGATTCCTTATCTTACACATGAATTTAAACACCTACAGCAAGCGAATCTTAATCGTACTTATAGTAGCTATTCTTGTTCTACCTTCATTCTCTGAAGCGTCCTTTAATTACAATCCCCTTAGTCTTCTAGCTAGCATCTGGAATAGTGTTAAGTGTTTAGTATTCACTTGTCCTGTAGAAGAAACACCAGAAGCACCAACAGAGTTATTAGAGAACAGTAATATAGATAATACTGTTCAAACTACCAAAACACTTGATAACGATTATCCTACCAATAATGTAGATTCACCAACATCATCTGTAGAACAAACAACACCTGCTCAACAATCAACATCAAATAATCAACAACTGTTAGCTAACCTTCAAGCTAAAGTACAAGCACTTCAATCACAGTTAAACACTGTTAAGTCTAATCTAACAGCGAATGTCTCTTCTTCAGATCTGCAAGCTATATATGACCGTATCTCTAGACAAGCAGATAGCAGTGCTAGAAGCGCAGGTGCTTCAGTTTCTTCTGTGTCAAACAATGGTGCCATAACTAGCCCATCTATTACAGGAGGTGACATCTCTGGTTCTGCTATCACTAGCTCTTCATTCTCTGGAACGACAGGTGTTTTCTCATCTACTTTGAATGTGACAGGACTTACAACTCTTGGATATGCTTCAACTACTCAACTAACCACAACAGGTTCTACTTATTTAGCGACAGGAGGAGGGAATGTGGGGGTGGGGACGACGAGCCCAACTTCACTCCTTCAAGTTGCCGGAGCTACAGCGCCAAAGATTACACTTTCTGATACAGATGCTTCAACTAATCAAAAACATTGGTTTATAGAATCTAATTCCGGTCAATTTTATATCGGTACTACTTCTGATGCTTTAGCCACAAATGCAAGTTATAGGGCTTTGGCAATTACTTCTGCTGGAAATGTCGGGATTGGGACAGTGAATCCGCTAGCGATATTACATGTGGGTAGTGGAGTAAATAATAACAGTGTTGATTCACAAATACTAATCAGTAGATCAGTTAATGATTCTGTTAGTGGAAATGGGCATGCTTTTTCTGATAGTTCATATGTAGTCAGAAGCGGTACAATTTCTTATAACTCTTTTGATGGAAGAATATTTGTCGGAGGTGTTGCTGACTATGGACACTATGCTGCTTTTCAAAATGGAGCAAATTACAGTTCGTCTGGAACAATGGATACAATGTATGGTTTTGTGAATGTTCCATCGGTTAATTATGGAACAGTAACAAATATGTATGGTTCCTACTCTGCTGATCCAACAGGTAGTGGAACTGTTGTGAATAACTACGGAGTTTATATACCTCAATTATCTAAGGGTACAACAAAAAATTACGCCATCTACACAGCAGGAACAACTACAAGTTCATTTGGTGGTCCTATTGCTTTAGGGACAGGAACAAAAAGTGGCATGTTGTTTATTCAAGGATCTACAGATGACTTACCTATAATTACTTTAAAACCATTAAATTCTAGTGATGATATTGGATTAAAAATGACTGGAACAAGCGGTGTTGTATTTGGTGGAATTACCGGAAATAATTTAACAGGTGAGGTAAGAATAGGTTCTTTCCATTCAGGATATTTCCCAACTTTTTATGCTAACAATAGTGAAGTTATGAGAATTACATCTAGTAAAGTTGGTATTGGAACAACTTCACCACAAGCATACCTTCATATTGATACCAAAAATGGTGGTGATCAAATAGTAAGTCAAATGTGGGGATATAACACATTAGATATGGCATACAATTTGAAACTTAAACAATCTGTTACAGCAGGTGTTGTTAGATGGACATTTGACCAGACTAATGGTACTTCATACCCTGATGTTCTTACTTTTGATAGAGGCAACGTCGGCATCGGTACCACTTCTCCATACACCAAACTCTCTGTAGCAGGTTCGTCAAACCAGACAACTCCAATCTTTGCTGTTTCAACCTCCACAGCTTCTGCCACCACCACCGTCTTCCAAATCAACTCCGATGGTACTCTAACTATAAACACTCCATTAGCTACTTCTACCATCATAGGTAATATAAGAGTCATAGGAGGCTTTAGAGCAGATAATACATACACAGGTGACTTAATCTTTGCCAACAACTTCAGATTCACTGAAGCATTAAGTGACGCTGTACCACAAGCTCTCTTTCTACAGAATCAAAAAGGAGATTCTATACTCAACATAGATGAAGAAGGTAATCTGAACATCTTAGGAGACATCTGTTCTAACAGTGTTACTTGCTTTAATAGATCATTAAACACTCTAAGAGCTAATCTAGATGCTTTAGCCAGTACTACAGCTGAAGAACAAGCTCTGACATTCTCTGGCTTAAACACTAAAATTGATGATTTCATCACTAATGTAGGAAGTACTACACTTTCTTTAAATAGTCGTCTCTTAAACCTTGAAAACTGGAGTTTAATTGTTTCTACCACTACAGCCAGTACTACAGATTACATCAATTCACAGTCATTTATTGAAAAGATCGCTACTGCTGTTCTTGATCTTATCAAATCAATAGGGAACCTTGCGATGAATACGATTACCGCGGTGAGTGGGGTGTTTACGAGGGTGAAAACAGATATGTTGTGTGTTGGGGAGACCTGTCTTAATGAAGACCAAATTAAAGCATTATTAATTAACGCTAGTAGTACAATCTCTTTAACTTCATTAACTCCAACTCCTACACCTTCAATTGCTTCACCAATATCCACGCCTACGCCAGAAGCGACTCCAGTTCCAACAGTAACTCCAACCTCAACTTCAACACCTTCTGTAGCCACTTCAACTGAGTTCATCGCTACTTCTACAGAACCTATCGTAACTCCAGAACCAATAGTTTTTCCAACACCAACAGCTACTCCAACTGAACCTACGATTACTCCTGAAGTAACTCTTACTCCAACACCAGAACTCACACCTCTTTTAACACCTACTCCAGAACCGGTTTTAGAACCTACTCCTGAAATTACACCTACTCTATAATCTTTATCAAATCTTTATTACTTCTTTATCAGGAATTTATCTCTTCTGAGTAAAATGATTGCTCATGAAGCGAGGGATTTTTATCTTTTGGAGTATTTTTATTGCGGCGGCTGTATTTCGTGTATGGCAATCTTTTGATATAGAGCCACCATCTGTTGATTCTTGTGTAAAACAAGTTGTAAATGGTATTGGTGTTGTTAATTCTGAACCAGAACGCAAAGAAACAGGACAGGTTCTGGTTGTTTCGGTTGAATCTTTGAGTATTGCAAGCACTTCTAAATCATGTGGTGCAAACTTTCTTATTCGTATGAAGACAAAACTTTATCCGAAGTTTATTTTTAATGATCGCATTTCGTTTACTGGAAAATTATTACAACCAATTAATTTTGATAGTAGTGATGGTAGATCTTTCAATTATAAAGGGTATTTAGCTAAAAATGATATTTATTTTGAAATGAAAAGTGCGACAGTTGGAATTTTAGATCCCAATTTATCAGCTGGTGGACAGAAATCAAATATTAATTATTGGTTGTATTTTCTTAAAAGAAAATTTGTAAATAGTTTAGAAAAAACTTTAGGTGAACCACATGCGGCTTTAGCTTCAGGACTTGTGGTGGGAGAGAAAGCTGCTTTAGGTAAAGATTTACTGAATGATTTTCGTACAGTAGGACTAATTCATATTGTAGTACTTTCTGGTTATAACATCACTATTGTTGGTGATGCTATGAGAAGGATTTTATTGTTTCTGCCACGTATTTGGGGAATAGCTATAGGAGGCCTAGGTATAGCCGCATTTGGAATAATGGTTGGTGGTGGAGCCACAGTGATTCGTTCTTGTTTTATGGCTGGCGTGGCTCTTTCGGCAGATTTGATTCGTCGGGATTACAACGTTACTCGTGCATTGATTTTTGCTGGCCTCATTATGCTTATTCAAAATCCAATGATTCTTTTTTATGATCCATCATTTCAATTATCGTTTTTAGCTACTTTAGGTTTGATTGTTCTGGCTTCACCTGTAGAAAAATATTTAATATTTATTCCAGAAAAATTTGGTATTCGTGGCATAGTGGCGGCAACGATTGCTACACAAATATTTGTTTCGCCATATATTTTATATACAATGGGCCAGCTTTCTATTATTGGAGTAGTTGTAAATATTTTAGTTTTACCTTTTATTCCTGTTACGATGTTTTTTGTTTTTATTACAGGATTAATTGGTATGGTTTATTTACCTTTTGCTCAAGTTTTTGGTTGGATTACACATTTTTTACTTTCATATGAGTTATTTATGGTACAAAAATTTGCGCAATTGCCTTTTGCGGCTGTTAATATACCAGTTTTTTCTGGTTGGTGGGTAGTTGGTTTTTATATATTATTTGCGATATTGTTTTTTACCAGAAAATTCTCTTCTACTACGCGCCAATTGAGATTTACAAAGAAATCTTCAATATAATTTTTCTTTCCTGAAGGTAAGTAGTCTAAGACAAAGGAATGTTCCCACATATCTAGTCCAAGAATCAGTTCACAGCCATTTAGTTGACCAATATGATGCTCATCAACCCACGCATTAAGTAGTCGTGAGTTTTTGTAATCATAATAAAGCATTGCCCAGCCAATACCTCTAGTCATGGCAATAGCTTTAAACTCACTTAGCCAAGCTTCAAATGAACCCCAGTTTTCAGTAATAGCCTGATAGAGAGGACTTTTTTCTTTTATTGCATTTGCACCACCCTCAAGTGAAGCGAAGTAAATTTCATGATTACGCATGCCGTTATATTCGAAGCCGAATCTACGGCTAATTTCGCTTAAGGCATATGCATTTTTCTCTGGTTCTTTTTTCAATTCTTCTATTTTTTCTAAAACGAGATTTGAATTTTTCACATAACCAGCATAAAGCTTCAAGTGTTCGTCTATACTTTTTTGTGAAAGGCCTTTTAGAACTGGTATTTTATATGTTTTAGTCTCAAATGTTTTCATGGCTTATTTATTGATTATTAGTATTTGCTTATTATACGTCTAATTTAAGAAAACTGAATCATCTTTATTCTGACGAGCGAAGCGACTATCAAATCTTTATCAAATCTTTATCGTTTCTTTATCAGGATTTTATCTCGCGTGAGTATACTTGCGGTATGAGTATTAAAAGTATATCTAAACCACTTCTTGTTGTTGCTGCAACTACCGCTGTAGCGAGTAGTCTTGGTGCGTATATTTGGAAGATTGAAGCACGACCACCAATTCTAGAAATATATGTTTTTGTACTTTCAAGCGGACGCTCCATGTTTATTCGTACCCCAGAAGATAAAAGGGTTTTGATTGACGGTGGATCAAATTCAGAAATTGTTCGTAAGCTTACAGATATTCTACCTTTTTATTCACGGCGCATTGATAAGATTATCGCTACTAATACTGAAGGTAAAAATATTTCTGGTCTTATTGATATTATTGAGAGATACGATGTGAGCGAAGCTTATATTTCAGGAATTAATTTAGAAGTTCTCGGAATTGCTAGTTCATCAGATCAGATATTTTCCACATTTACTGATACTTTACAGCGTGAAGTTATCAAAACTCAAGAATTAATAGCTGGAGACAATATTCATTTAGATAATAAAACTGATTTACATGTATTTTTTCCTGTACATCAAGATAGGTTTGCATATTCCAAAGCTAGTGCTCCAGAGATACTCTTTAGCATTTCTCTAGGCGCCACCTCAGTAACATTTCTCGGAAACGCTTCAAATAAGGTGCAGAAATTCATTGCTTCAACATCGCCGATTATTGACGAAACAACCAAAACGAATGAGATTACTACGGATATTCTAATCGTTTCACATAGTGCTTTACCGGTGAACATATCTCCAGTATTAATGGATAAATTACGACCAAAGTATTTGATTTATTCAAAATTGATTAGAAATACCTCAACCAAATCGGTTAAAGACTCAAAAACAGCATCTTTAAAGAAAAAGGAAATTAAAGATCCATTAGGTTATGTTCTTGATGAAAATAGGTTTAACTTAAAAGAGAGGGGAGCTATTAAAATAACTTCAGATGGTATTGGAGTCAGCGTCGCCGATATTTCTGGGAGGTCGGACGTGTTATATTAACCCCGCTTTCTTTAGTGTTTTGAAAGCACCGTTTTTCTCAATAGTACGAAGTGCTCTAGTAGAAATATTTAGAATTACAGTTTTCTTTAATTCAGGAACGTAAATTCGCTTCTTTTGAAGATTTGGATATTTGCGAATGGCTCCACAAGGATTGAATTGTGTAGCACGAGTACGGTTGGAGTAACGACCACCAACAATTGAACCTCTTTTTGTTATTTGACAGATTTTTGACATAAAAGTATTAGTGGGAAGTATGGTAACATAGACAAATGTAAAAGGCAAAAAATGCCTTTTCCATTAATCCAATGTTAACAACATTTTCTATCATAATACTTATATTCTCAGTCATTATTCACGAAGTCTCTCATGGCTTTATGGCTGATCGTTTAGGAGACCCAACAGCACGATTACAGGGAAGATTAACCCTGAATCCTTTGAAGCATATTGATCCTGTTGGCTCTATTTTAGTACCATTAGTAACTTCTTTAGCTGGTTTCACCTTTGGCTGGGCTAAACCTGTTGAATTTAATCCGTATAACTTAAAGAATAAGCGCCAGGGAGAATTTTTAATTGCTTTAGCTGGTCCAGCTTCTAATCTTTTAATTGCCATTATCTTCGGGATAATCATTCGTTTTTCTATTGCAGGTGCTACAACTATTACATCATTTGTAGAAATTGCATCGTATATTGTGGTCATTAATATCGTTCTCGCTATTTTTAATCTTATTCCTTTACCACCACTTGATGGTTCAAAATTATTATTTGCTTGGTTACCTCAACAATACGGACGTATTCGTATGACTATGGAAATGTATGCTCCTATTTTTATAGTTATTTTAGTAGTTTTTCTTTGGCAGATTATCTCACCAATAATTCCATGGGTGTTTAAATTGATTACAGGAATTGGAGCTTAATTGCTCACGTTCTGTATCGTATATTTTTTACTCGTAACTAAGTTCGCATACATATTACACTTATCAATTAAATAAGTGCAGGAATTAAATTGACAGATAATACAATAAGTTGCATACTATAAAAAGATACTGTTATGGTGGATTAAACCAATAGTGCATAAAATATGCGCTATGTAACTTGAAAGGAAAATAAATAATGAAAGTTATTCGTAACGATAAAGTAGCCACGTTAACATTGGTACCCGTTGAAAAAGATGAGCACGAGCTGTTTACTCATCTCATCCCAATATTGAAAAAAGGCGACAAGTTCATCTACGGAAATCGAGAGGATGATGGCAATTACTGCAAAATTAACTTGTATTTTGGATCGACGGTCAAACCACGAACACAAGTTAAAAACAACGTAACTATTGAGGATACAGTTATGGTGGGTGGTGTTCGTCTTACTCTCAAAGGAACAACCAACGGCGACAAGAGTGTAATTTGCGGTTTGCGAGATTCCTGCTACTTTGGAGGATGCAGTCCGATTTTCTTGAATACCTCCGATGTTGACGGTGTAAAGTCAATTGTCATCACTCTCGGATTTTGTAAGCACTGCCAAGCTCAAATGATCAGCTGTTTAGAATGTGAGTGGTTAACCTGCAATGCCTGTGCCACAAAATGTAGGCATAAGTATGAGCGAGGAATGATTCACGGTGGAGTTGCTGGCACTGGAGCTATGGGTAAGTTCTGCAAGAAATGTGGTCGAACTAAACCTCGTCCGAAGAATGAACGTGTGAAAACCGACGCCGAAAACAAAGTCGAAATCGAACAGAAGTTTGGTATCATTTGGAATTATACCAACGTTCCATTTACACCGGCACAAATCGTCGCGGCGGAAAAAGCGGCAGGAATTATTCCTAAATAATCCGAGACCGGATTTTCATAAAGAGCAAGCTAACAACTTGCTCTTTCTTTTTACCTGTTAATTGGTTCTGGTTAGTGTTGGAAATCTACATCAAATTTAATAACAGCATAGGCTTATGATTCATTCATGGCAAAATTAAAACCTTGTAAATAAGCGTCACCAATCTTTTTTACCATTTTGATAAAATAGATTCTTGCGATTCATTGCACCATGATTTCTTTTATGTTACTGTACCCCCACTGTCTCTTTCATTAGAGATTGTACATTTATTAAGGCAAAAATGAGTAATCGTTATGGTATTTGTCTATAACAAGGCCTAGATTGCAAGGCTAAGTTGAAAGACATACTCAAACCAAAAACGGTGAAGAATTCATAATTGCCAACTACGAATTAACGAATTATGCGAATGGGCTACGAATATGCAAATGAAACATAATGTTTGCAAATATTTGTAGATTTGTAGTCATTCGCATAATTTGTAGATTCGTTATAAAAAATATTATTAAAATATGCCAACAATCAATCAATTAACCAAAAAGAATCGAAAACTTTTTAAGAGAAAATCTAAATCTATAGCTTTGACTCGTACTTTCAATACGATCAAAAATCGTCCAATATTCTTTCCGGCTCCATTTAAACGCGGAGTTTGCACTAAAGTTACTACAAAAACTCCAAAGAAACCTAACTCGGCTATTCGTAAGATTGCCCGTGTAAGACTTACTAATGGTATGGAAGTAACAGCTTATGTTCCAGGAATGGGTCATAACTTGCAAGAACACGCAGTAGTCCTTCTTCGTGGAGGTCGTGTTAAGGATGTAGGATTACGTTATTCTATTGTTCGTGGAGTTTTGGACTGTGCAGGTGTTGAAGCAAGGAGAAAAGGTCGTAGTCAATATGGTAATAAAAGGCCGAAAGCTGCTAAATAATTTAAAATACCATGAGAAGAAAACTAAACATAAAAAGAGATTTAAAGCCAGATATTACCTACAGTTCTTTGAAGCTATCCAAGTTTACAAATTACATTATGGAGTCTGGTAAGAAGAATATCGCACGTGGCATTGTTGCAGATTGTATGAATGCTATTAAAGAAAAGGCCAAAGTAGAGAATCCATTAGAAGTATTTGAAGCGGCTTTGAAAAATACCTCTCCTGCTATGGAAGTACGCTCACGTCGTGTGGGTGGAGCAAACTACCAGGTTCCTCGTGAAGTCCGTCCAGAACGCAAACAAGCTTTATCTATGAAGTGGATTATTGAAGCCGCCCGTTCTAAAAAGGGAGCTCCGATATATATGAAATTAGCCGATGAAATTATTTCTGCTTCCAAAAATGAAGGTGAAGCTGTTAAGAAACGCGAGAATGTCCACAAGATGGCTGAAGCTAACAAAGCTTTTGCACACTTTGCATGGTAAAATACAATCTTAAAAATTAAATCTTAAATTCAAATATAAACATGAATCGCGATTATCCATTAGCACAAGTTAGAAACTTTGGAGTTATTGCTCACATTGATGCGGGCAAGACAACTACGTCAGAACGTATTCTATTTTATACTGGAATGATCCATAAAATTGGAGAAGTTCACGAAGGTGAGACCACTACAGACTGGATGGAACAGGAAAGGGAGCGTGGCATTACTATTACAGCTGCGGCCATTACTTGTTTCTGGAATCCAACTTATATGCCAAAAACAGATCTTTCCAAAAAGACTCGTTTTAACGTTATAGATACTCCAGGACACATCGATTTTACAGTGGAAGTGAAACGTTCTCTACGTGTTCTAGATGGTGCCGTTGTGGTATTTGACGGTGTGGCTGGCGTAGAACCTCAATCAGAAACAAATTGGCGTTACGCTGATGAAAGTAAAGTGCCACGTCTTTGTTTTATCAACAAAATGGATCGTATGGGTGCTTCTTTTGAAAAATCATTCAAATCTATTGTTGAAAGATTAAATAAGCGCGCAGTTAGATTCCAAATCCCTATAGGAACAGAGGGTGACCATGTAGGTGTTGTAGATCTTATGCGCATGAAAGCTTATTATTTTGAAGGAGAAAAAGGAGTTAATATTGTTGAAAAAGAAATTCCAGCTGAACTTTTGGAAGATGCCAAGAAGTATCATGCAGAGTTGGTAGAAAAGATAGTTGAACATGATGATACGGCTATGCAACAATATTTAGAAGGTAAAGAAATTTCTGTTGATGTTTTGAAAAAGATTGCTCGTGTAGCTGTTATTAAAAATGAAATATTTCCAGTTTTCACTGGTTCAGCTTTGAAAAACGTTGGAATTCAATTGATTCTTGATGCGGTTGTTGATTATTTACCATCTCCTCTAGATATTGAAGCTGTCAAAGGTATTGACCCAAATACAGGAGAAGAAATTCTTCGCCATCCTTCAGATGAAGAACCTTTCTGTGCCCTTGCTTTCAAGTTACAGAACGATCCATTCGTTGGACAATTAACATTCTTTAGAGTTTATTCAGGAACTATTGAAGCTGGAACATATATTTACAATTCATCTACTGGAAAAAGAGAGCGTTTAGGCCGTATTGTGCGTTTGCAAGCTGATGCCCGTGAAGAAGTAAAGAAAGTCTTTTCCGGAGAAATCGCCGCTGCGGTAGGTCTGAAAGATGCTCTTACTTCCAATACTTTCTGTGATGAAAAAAATCCTATCGTTCTAGAAACTATCAAATTTATGGAGCCGGTCGTTTCTTTGCGTATTGAACCAAAGACTAAAGCTGATCAAGAAAAAATGGGTATAGCACTTCATAAACTTGGTAACGAAGATCCAACCTTTAGAGTTTCATCCAATCAAGAAACTGGAGAAACTATTATTTCTGGAATGGGCGAACTTCATTTGGAAATCATGGTTGATCGTATGAAGCGAGAATTTAGCGTGGAAGCTAATGTTGGTGAACCACAAGTAGCATATCGTGAGACTATTCAGAGTACTGCTGAAGCTGAACATAAATATATCAAGCAGACTGGTGGTAAAGGTCAATATGGTCACGTTCGTCTAACTCTTAAGCCGATGGAACCATGGCCAGAAGGGGAAAAGATTCCTAAATATGTCAAACGCTATGATGATTTTGAGTTTATAAACTCAATCAAAGGTGGTGTAATTCCAAATGAATTTATTCCTGCGGTTGAAAAGGGTGTCCATGAAGCCATGGATCGCGGTATTGTAGCTGGTTATAAGATGGTTAATGTTTCTTGTGAACTCACATTCGGTTCATACCACGATGTTGACTCTTCTGAAATTGCCTACAAGATTGCCGCTTCTCAAGCTTTCCAAGATGCCGCTAAGCGTGCTAAACCTGTTATTCTGGAACCTATAATGAAACTTGAAGTTGTGGCTCCAGAGAAATATATGGGTGATATCAATGGTTCTATCGCTTCCAAGCGTGGTCAGATTGAAGGTAGTCAACCAAAAGGCCAAGTTATTTCTATTATTGCTAAAGTTCCACTGTCAGAGATGTTCGGTTATACAACCCAACTTCGTTCTATGACTTCAGGTCAAGGAAGTGCCATGATGGAATTTGATCATTATGATGTTGTACCAAGTAATGTGGCTCAAGAGATAATAGAAAAAAGGAAGTAATAAAGTTTTATTTAGTAAGTAAAAATATAAATACAAAAAGAACTTGTTTTACACAGGTTCTTTTTGTATTACCCACAACATTATCCTATGTTCTTTATAAAGATATGGTGTTATTATGTTGGTTAGCTAAGTATCCGAAATATCTCGGATGCTATAACTTGTTTTTTTATATCAAAATTATTATCAATTATTATTAGTCTCTATTTTAAATTATGAAAAAAATATTATTTTCTTTCTTTATTTCGCTAACAGTATTATCGTTTGCGGTTTTCTCTGGTGAAATAACGAAAGTTGAGGCGCAGGCTACCTCTCCTCGTGCCTCTTGGTCCTTCGTAAGTTCCGATATTGCTTCAACACCAGGTGTAAAAGATGTAGCTTCAAGCTCTCTAACCGGAACTATTACTCTTAAAGTTAAAGCGGTTGGAGGAACGATAGTTAAGCCAAAGGCTAGCGATTTTAGTTTAATTTTTGCTTCCAGTACGGAAATATACAAACCTTTTAAACGTATTGATTCTTCAAATTCTATCTATTCTGGGGTCATCAGATCTATTGTTGTTACACCAAATAAACCTACGATTAATGATGGAGAAGAATACACAGTAACAATTTACGGTGCTGTTATGTCTAATAATCCTGATATTTGTTCAGCCCAAAATCTCTTTATGGCAATTAGAGATATTACTTTTAACGTTGGTGGAAGGGTGGCTAGAGTTGAAATTAGAGATTTAATGGATTTTAAGACAAATACAAAGGAATTAAGTCTTGATTATCCTAGAAATGGTCTTTGTAATAGTACTTTGTCAAATACAACATATCCTCGCGTCGACTGGTCATTCGTAAGTGCTGATATTTTTTCAGCACCAGGTGTAAAAGATGTAGCCTCAAGCTCTCTATTCGGAACTATTACTCTTAAAGCTAAAGCAGTTGGAGGAGTGATGGTTAAACCTACCCTTAAAGACTTCACTCTTGTATTTGCATCATCAACACAGACAAATGGTGCCTATGTAACATCGACAGCAGGGAACAAACAGAATGCATACACAGCAAGTATTATGAATATATATGTGACTCCGTCTGATGCAACTATCGGGGATGGTGGTACATATACAGTTGTTTTGAATGGTCAGGTATCATCAAACCAAGCACTTCCTTTCACTCCAAACAATCCTTCCCTTAACTTGCTTATGGCAGTTAAGGATATTGATTACACTGTAGGGGGAAAAACTGTTACTAATCAAACTACTGGTTTAGATAATTTCTATACTTGGTCTGGTGTGTTAACAAGAGAAGGTGTTTTTACTACATTGAATCGTCCAGTAGTTTCCACCCCAGCCCCAACTCCAGCAGCATCAACTGGTTTCTTCGGAAGAATACGTAATACATACTCAAGCGCTTTAAGATTTGCCACTTCGTTAATTACAGGCTCTTCACCAACAACGTTACCAGTTAGTACACCACAAGCTACTCCAGCGGTTTCTTCTGCTCCTACGTATTCATCAGCACCAGCAGCTTCACCTTCACCAGCATCTTGTCCTCCTGGTTACACTAAGATAGGTGATAGGTGTATGCGTTCTATCTCTCCAAGTCCTGCTTATGTTCCAGCAACAACTCCAATTCCTGCTTACTCAGCTACTCCTAGACCAGTATCTTCAGCAACTCCTGTTCCGACTTCTACTTACTCACCAACATATACACCTAGACCAACTTCTACTCCTATACCAACTTCTTCTTATTCCCCAACATATACTCCTTCCCCAACATCTACTTACTCACCAACATATACACCTTCACCATCTCCAACTTCAAGTTATTATTCTTCGCCGACTCCTTCAGTAGCTCCTTCTTCAACACCAACGCCATCTCCAGCTTCTACTCCTACCCCAACACCGATTATTACTCCAACTCCATCTCCTACACCTTCTTCAACTCCATCTCCTACACCGACTCCTTCAACTTCTCCAACATCTTCATCTTCTCCAACACCAATGCCGAGTTCTAGTCCAGTTAGTCTTGTACCAAGAGATACAAGACTTGTTGCCGCTGTAGGGGATGCACTAGAGCAATCTTCTGTTTTATGTCCTGTTGGATATATTTGTACACTTCCTTTTTCATGTCCTGAAGGTTATGTTTGTACACCTCTAGCTGTTCAACCTGAAGGATGTCCTACCGGATATGTGTGTACTGTGGCGGATAGTTCAGTTGATTCAACTAACTCTAAATTCAAAGCTTCTTCAGGAATAAGTTTGTGTTACAACTTCTCAGCTATCTTTGCTTTAGAAAACTCTGGCCTTTCTGTAGGTAGTTCTGGATCAGAAGTCGTAGCTTTGCAAACATGGTTGATCAATAACGGTTTTGATATTCCGAGTATTTCTTTAGGTAATGCTCTGAAGGGATATTTTGGTTCTGATACCAAAGCCGCAGTAAAAGCATTTCAAACATCAATCGGAGTTCCTTCAACTGGCGTTGCTGGACCTTTTACTTTAAAAAAAATAAATGCATCATGTAATGCAAAAGCGGTTAAGGCTAAAGTTGACGTTCCAGCTCCTAATAGGGGTAGTGTTGTTATTGTTTCACCTAATGGAGGAGAAAAAATAGCACAGGGCGAATCATTGAGTGTTATATGGGATTCCATAGATCCTACCCAATCAGTTGATGTAAAGTTACTAAATTCATCTGGTCAAGTTATACCAAGTCCTATCCAGTTAAATTTAAAACCATCAAATAAAAATGCACAGTCACTCGGATTTTCTACGTATCCTAGTCAAATTTCTGTTGGTCAATATAAGGCAAGGGTATGTAAAGCAGGAACAGATATTTGTGATGATAGTAATGATTTTTTTAGTATTATTCCTCCAGTAAGTGGAGTACAACCAGAAATAAGCCGAGTTGCACCTCAGCCTGTTTCAGTAGGATCTTTATTAACAATTTATGCAACAGGTGCTGGTAGAACAGGAAATATTATTCTTACAACAGTTGATGGCTCAAAAACATGGTCAGTGGGGTATTCTCATGATGTTCGTACATTAACAGGATATTCACTATACGATGGTTCTAAACTCAGTTTTACAATTCCTAGCACAATAGGTCGTGGCGTGCATCCAGATGGTTGGTGGAATGAGCCAACTACTTCTATTGTTGATGGTGATTACAATTTATATTTAATGTCCTTAAATGCTAAAAATGAAGCTATAAAAAGTAATACTATAAAAGTTAAAGTTTCTAATTCGGCACAATCTTCTATTACAGCCCCAGTTTCTTCTTCTGTTTTTACTCTTTCTTCAAAAATAATCGGAACTAATGAAGGTATTCGTGTACGTTATTCTACAAACAGTCAAGTTGATGAGTTTGATTGGATTCTTTCAATCGTCTGTCCTACAGGTGTTGTCGCTTCAGCTCCAACTAATGTAAACGGCGGTCTTGCTTGTGGTGTAAAAAATAAAGTTGCTCCTGACGGTTTTATTGATGTGATATTTAAAAATAATACCAGTGTTGTCCAAACTGTTGTTGCTAAGGCCGAACTTCTTTCAGTAAAAGATGGTAAAACAGTTATAGCATCAGACGAAGAGAAGCTTAGTCTTCCACCAACATATGCAAAAGTAACACAGTCTACAATTAAAACTTCTGCTGTTTCTTTAAATCCTACCCCTACACAAACACCGTCATCGAATTACCCTACATTTGATGGCACTATTAAAGCTGTTGTGTATAGCGCCAATGAAGATCGTGCTGGTGCTTGGGATCAATTTAGTTCTGGACGTGGGTATATAAGTAAAGATCCATCTGATTGGGGATGGCGTATGGAAATGAAAATCAATAGTGCTGGTGGAAAAAGTATAAAATCAATAACTGTTTTGAGTGATAATAATGGTGAAGCGTGGTCAACAAGTGCCGAACTTGATTCTTATGGTAGAAAGCCATATCCACTTGTTATTGTTATACAGGGCTCAAGTACTCAATTTAATGATAAGTATTATGACGTTTTGCCTCTTGGTCAAGCATCATATAGTTCTCAAGTCTATATGCTCTATGGTCAAAAAGAGTCAATAACAACATGGTATGGCGGTAAACTTATAGTTAAATTCACCGATGGTTCACAGGCTGTTGCGGTTATTCCTGTTTCATCAATAGTTTCAAGTCAAACAACAACTGTGAAGGCACAATCTTCAGTAATTACTCCTTCTCCTTCACCAACAACAAAACCGTATTATTCACCAACACCTACACCAACTTTAACCCCAACCCCAACATCAACAATTTCTCCAAAACAAGCAAGAATTAATGATATAACTCAGTTGTACGTAACTTTACTTAAACGTAATCCAGATCAAGCTGGTTTAGATTACTGGGTAAATTCTGGTTATGATATTAGTTATATAAAAGGCGTTCTGATGAATACAGCAGAATATTATAATTTAATAAAACCTACACCAACTCCTACACCAACCCCTAATTCAGCACCAACTTCTGTAAATAATAGTACTAGTGGAAGAGCTTCAGTTTGGGATTCTTTAGGAGAATATTTTGCTAAGTAAACTACGAATCTACGAATTATGCGAATGGGCTACGAATCTACGAATAATCGCAGATGCTGTGTTTCATTCGCATATTCGTAGATTCGTAGAAAAAAATTTGCGAATTTTATTGCGTTATGCTATCTTATGATACAAGCGCAGACCCTGCGTTTTGTTAGTCTTTAGTTCATTATTATTTATTAACTATTAATAATTTATCCCTTTTTTTTGGATCTCTATCGCTAGCGTTTGCACACAACCGTTAACGATAAGATCCAAAAAATCAGGGCACTAAATCAATAATCACATGGCAGCAGAATTTAATCGCAACAAGCCGCATATCAACGTTGGAACCATTGGTCACATTGACCACGGGAAGTCTACTTTGACAGCAGCTATCTTGGCCGTTCAATCCAAGAAAGGTTTAGCAAATGTTAAAGCATACGCTGATATCACAAAGGGTGGTACTGTTCGTGATGCTACAAAGACAGTTACAATTTCTTTGTCTCACGTAGAGTACGAAACTCCTACTCGTCACTATGCTCACATTGACTGTCCAGGACACGCCGACTTTATTAAGAACATGATTACAGGTGCCGCTCAAATGGACGGAGCTATTCTCGTCGTTTCTGCAACTGATGGTGTTATGCCACAAACACGTGAGCACGTTCTTTTGGCTTACCAAGTGGGTGTTCCAAAGATTGTAGTCTTCTTGAACAAGTGTGATCTCGTTCCTGAGACAGATCTTATTGATCTTGTTGAAGAGGAAGTTCGCGAACTTCTTACGAAGAACAAGTTTGATGGTAAAAATGTTCCTATTATTCGTGGTTCAGCCTCAAATGCTTTGAATGGTGATGCTACATGGTCAACAAAGATTGATGAGCTCATGAACGCACTTGATACTTATATTCCAGCTCCAGTTCGTGAGGTTGATAAGCCTTTCCTTATGCCTATTGAGGATATCTTCTCTATTGAAGGTCGTGGAACTGTGGTTACTGGTCGTATTGAACGCGGTATGATCAAGGTTGGTGAGGAAGTTGAAATTGTAGGTTTCAAGGATACAACCAAGACTACTGTTACAGGTATTGAAATGTTTAATAAATCTCTCAAAGAGGGAATGGCTGGAGATAACGCCGGAGTTCTTCTTCGTGGTACAGCTAAAGATGATGTTTCAAGAGGTCAGGTTCTTGCCAAGACAGGGTCTGTCAAACCTCATACAGAATTTGAGTCAGAAGTTTACGTTTTGAAGAAGGAAGAAGGTGGTCGTCACACTCCATTCTTTACAGGTTATAAGCCTCAGTTTTATATTCGTACTACTGATGTTACTGGTGAAGTAACTCTTCCTGAAAAGGTTGAGATGGTTATGCCAGGAGATACTATTACTTTCAAAGTAAAGCTCGTTGCTCCAGTTGCTCTTGAAGATAAACAGAGATTTGCTGTTCGTGAAGGAGGAAAGACTGTGGGTGCTGGTGTTGTAACAAAAGTGATCGCGTAGTAATTTAACAATTCAACAATATGACAATTTAACAATTAGAACACGGTGTTTTGATTGTTAAATTGTGGAATTGTTAAATTGTTGAATATTAAATATTATGGCAACAAAAGAAACAATTAAAAAAGAGTCTAAATCAGTCAAACATCCTAGAATTAAAAAAGCTAAGATTGCTGGCGAGGTTCAACATCTACGCATTCGCGTACGTGCTTATGAGCATAAGATTTTAGATGCTTCATTGAAACAGATTATGGATACAGCGGCTCGTTATGATGCTGAGATCCATGGTCCAGTACCTTTGCCAACGGAAATCAAGAAATACACCGTAAATCGCGCGTCTTTTATTGATAAGAATTCTCGTGAGCAGTTTGAAATGAGAGTTCACAAGCGTTTGATTGATATTATTAATCCGAATCCAAAAGTTATTGAAGCGTTAACTAACCTTAGCTTGCCATCAGGAGTTAACATTGATGTAAAGATGATGTAATACAGAAATTCACATGAAATTTATTCTAGGAAGAAAACTGAATATGACACAAATATACGATGCCTCTGGTGTTGCTATTCCAGTTACAGCAGTAGTTATACGTGGAAATGTCGTTACACAAGTTCGCACCAAAGACACAGATGGTTATGAAGCTGTACAGATAGGCGAGGGTTCTCGTAATCCAAATCGTATAAATAAACCACAAAAAGGTCATTTCAAGGAATTAGGATCATTTGCTTCAGTTAAGGAATTTCGTGTTGAAAGTCCTACGCTTAAAGTTGGAGATAAGATAGAAATATCACAGTTCAAACCAGGTGATACTGTAATGGTTACAGCAGTTTCCAAAGGTAAAGGTTTTCAGGGTGTTGTAAAACGTCATGGTTTCGGAGGAGGACCTCGTTCTCATGGTCAGAAACACTCTGAACGTGAAGCAGGTTCTATCGGTGGTGGCTTACGTACACATGTTCCGGTAGGTATGCGTATGGCAGGACGTATGGGTAGTGATCGTATTACCGTTACCAATCTTAAAGTTGCTCACATTGATGCTGAAGAAAGTGTTTTATACGTTTCAGGAGCTATTCCTGGAAGAAGGGGAACGCTTGTGGAGATAGTGGGTTAAATTTTAGTGTTCCATAGCGATAAAATAGTAGCAGACGAAAACAAATAGGTATGAAGAGGCTCCGCAAATGATTTTTCAGCAGAAAAATCATTGAGGACTAGAAAAATCCCCTGCAGGGGATTTTTCGTGCTTCTTAATATCTAGTTTGTTTTTGTCTGCTTTACTTAAGAAAATCTACGGATATTTGTTTGCTTAAGACTTTTTATGGCGATTTCCACGAGGCCTCGCCTCGAGGCGAGGCCTCGTGGTACAATGTATTTGTTTATGAAAAGATCTTTTTTTAAGCATTATATTAAAAACAAATATGTTTTTATTTTTGTAGTAATACTTGCGATTGTACTAGTATTTATTTTTTATAATAGAAATCCTGCTGTTAATATAGAATTCGCTGTAGCTACTGTTGGTAATATTACAGAAAAAGTTAGTGTTACTGGTAAAATATCTCCAGTTGGTAAGGCGGATTTGGCTTTTGAAAAAGGTGGAATTATTAAAACTATTAATGTCAAAGTTGGGGATAAAATAGAAAAAGGTTCGCTGATTGCTGGGCTTAACAGTTCTGGTGATGCTGCTAATCTTGCTTCAGCACAAGCTAAGTTGGATGATTTATCTCGCAATCTGAATTCACAAGAACTTGCAGTGGAACAATCAAAGGTTAATACAGCTAAAGTTTCTCTTGCGAATGCTAAACAAGAAGCTTTTGATGCTTCTAGAACGGCTTATGTACAGGCACAAAGTGCTATTACAAACTATGCCGATTCATTATTTGATAGTCCTCAAAGTGCTAACCCTGAAATAAAAGTACGTACTCAGTCTCAAACTGAAAAAAATACAATTAACATGTCACGTATTTCAGTAGCTGAAACTTTAGTTAAGTGGAAAGCAGATATTGATGCTGTAACATCAACAGATAATATAAATATTCTTATTTCAAAAGCAGATATGTATGTAAATGTGGTGAGAGATTTTATGAGTAGCCTTTCTACTATTGTTAATAATCTAAATCTAGGTAATTCTGGTTTAACTCAGGCTACTATTGATACTTATGTTTCATCAATAAACTCAGGCCTTACATTAACGAATCAAGCTATAGCTTCAATTACTAGTGCGAAAACTGGTTTGGAAAATGCTTTGTCAGCGTATGAACAAGCTGATAGCAATTTTATTTTAAGAAAGACGGGGTCATCTGCTCAAACTATTGCGGCACAAGCCGCTCTGGTAGCAGCATATAAAGCAGAATATGAAAAAGATAGAATAGTTTCTCCTATTAGCGGCATTATTACTCGTGCAGATCCTAGTGTGGGTGAATTTGTTCAGGCAGGTAAGATTGTGTATGGAGTTCAAAGTGATGATGTATATAAAATAGAAGCTTATGTTCCAGAAGCTGATATTGCTAAGATTGTTATTGGTAATTATGCTTCTACTACTTTGGATGCTTATGGTCAGAATGTGGATTTTCCGGCAGTAGCAGTTACTATGGACCCGGCTGAAACAATATTGGAAGGCGTACCTACTTATAAAGTTACTTTACATTTTTTACAGAAAGATGAGCGTATTCGTTCTGGCATGACCGCTAACTTAGATATACTGACTCGTGAACGCAGTAACGTGATTACTGTTCCTACAAGAACTATTATTGATGTTTCTGGAACAAAAAATGTGCGTCTTCTTGGATCTGATGGTAAAAGTTTTGTATCAATACCTGTAGAAGTTGGTCTTAAAGGTTCAGATGGTATGGTTGAAATTATTTCAGGATTGAGAGCAGGGGATAAGATTGTGACGTATGTAAAATAGTAATTCTACAATTTAACAATTACACAATTGAACAATTAAAGCACGGCGTCTCAATTGTTAAATTGTCTAATTGTGTAATTGTTAAATTTTCATGAACATAATAGATGTAAACAACCTAAAAAAGTCATACGATGATGGTATAGATACTATTGCTTTAAATAAAGTATCTTTTTCCGTCCGTAAAGGTGAGTTTTTGGCTATTATGGGCCCTTCTGGTAGTGGTAAATCAACATTACTGCATTTACTTGGTCTTTTAGACACTCCAACTGGCGGGCGTTATACTTTTAATGGAAAAAATGTATCAACATATACTAGTGATGAATTAGCCGATTTACGTAACCGTGAAATTGGTTTTGTTTTCCAAATGTTTAATCTTTTACCACGCACATCTGTACTTGAAAATGTGAAATTACCGCTGTATTACTCAAAAGTTTCTGAAAATGAATGGGAAGAGAGAGCTCGCAAAGCAGTTATATCTGTTGGTTTGGAGCATAGGATGTACCACCAACCGTCAGAACTTTCTGGTGGAGAGAAACAACGTGTAGCTATCGCTAGGGCATTAGTTACTGACCCTGAAGTAATCTTTGCTGATGAACCTACTGGTAATCTTGATTCTAAGTCAGGGAAAAATGTTATGGCTATCATACAGCATTTGAATGAAGAACATGGAAAAACCATCGTCCTTATAACTCATGAGACTTCTACTGCAGAACATGCGGAGCGTATTATTAGACTCATGGATGGGGAGATAGAAAGTGATACGAAAGTTAAAAAAAGACTTACAGCTAGTGATGAATTTGTTAAATAAGGCAAATTGTTATTTTATGACTTGGAAACACTCAATAAAAACAGCATTAACCGGACTTACTACGAATAGATCAAGATCATTTTTGACGATTCTAGGCATTGTGATCGGTATCACAGCTATTATGATGGTTGTTTCAATTGGAGCTGGTGCACAAGAGCTTATCCTTGGGCAAGTACAGGGATTAGGAACAAACACAATAATAGTTACTCCTGGGAGAGAACCTACTGGACCATCTGATTCTGCTCAGATGTTTAGTGATTCTCTTAAAGATAAAGACATAAGAGAGCTCATGAAATTAACTAATGTTCCAGATCTGAAAGTACTTATGCCTCTTGTTGCTGGTGCTGATTCAGCCTCATATAAATCTGAAGTTTATCAAGTATCTATTTTTGGAGGTACGGAGCTTCTTGCTGATATATTCGATGCGAAAATAGCTGAAGGAGATTTCTTTGCTCTAGATGACGTCTCTTCTCGTGCGGATGTGGCAGTTATAGGTGCAAAAGTAGTTGAGCATTTATTTATTGATGGTGAAAATCCAATAGGACAGAAGATAAAATTAAAGAATCGTAATCTTAAAATTGTAGGAGTCTTAGAGAAGGGTGGTGGTGGTTCATTATTTAATTTTGATGAGGCAGTGGTTGTTCCTTACACAACAGCAAATAATTACATGCTTGGTATTAAGTATTATCATCATTTTATTATCCAGGCGAAAACTGATAACCAAGTTCAGTCTACAGCTGAAGATGTTCGTAGGACTCTTAGGGAATCTCATGGTATTACCGATTCTTCTAAAGATGATTTTTATGTTCAAACTCAAGAAGATCTGGCTAATAGACTTGGAACTATTACATCTGCTTTAACTTGGTTTCTTGTGGCCGTAGCTTCAATTGCTTTGTTTGTAGGCGGTGTAGGTATTATGAATATTATGCTTGTGGCTGTAACAGAGCGTACACGTGAGATAGGTTTACGCAAAGCCTTAGGTGCTACTGATAGAGATATTCTAACCCAATTTCTTCTTGAAGCGGTTATGCTTACAGCTATAGGTGGAATTATAGGTATTATTTTAGGAGCTTCTCTAGCTCTTATAGCCGCTATAGTTTTGTCTAAAGGTTTAGGTGTTAATTGGACATTTGTTTTTCCTTGGGACGGTGCAATTCTAGGTCTTTCTGTATCGGCTCTTATAGGTCTTATATTTGGTGGTTATCCTGCTAGACAAGCTTCAAAGAAAAGTCCAATAGAAGCGCTTCGTTATGAATAAATACCTAGTAGTTTTTAAGATATAGATATGAGTAATGACAAAAATATCAACTCAGTGAAAATAAATTATTACCGTTTGATAATGACGATAATTTTAGGGTTATATTTTTTTAATTGTATTTCAAATTTAAATGATTGGCATTTTATTGATAATGTAGATCTCATTATTCATGAGGCCGGTCATTCAATCTTTATATTTTTTGGTGAATTTATACAAATGCTTGGCGGGTCTATTCTTCAAGTATTTGTTCCGCTTATTTTTGCAAACTACTTCTTTTTTCGTAAAGAATTTTTTTCAGCCTCGTTACTCCTGTTGTGGGTTGGGTACAATATAATAAACGTATCTGTTTATATGGGTGATGCCATAGTTCAGCAATTACCGTTGCTAGGAGGGGATTCTTCAATGCATGATTGGAATTACTTGCTTTCACAGCTGAATTTACTTTCATACACAAATACTTTGGCATATTTAACTTATAGTATAGGTATATTCGTAGTGATAACTGCAATCGTATTTGCATTGAAATATTCAACAGAATGAGTCATTTGACTTCACTTCACGCCTCTGTTAAGATGCTTTGCACGCTCATTAGAGCCAATTTTCTTTCATGGAAGCTACTATCTACAATCAAATAGGTAAATCAACAGGTAAAATTTCTTTACCAGAGAATATTTTTGGTGTTCCTTGGAATGCCGATCTAGTTCATGAAGTTGTACGTCTTATGAATTCCAACTCTCGTACCAATATTGCTCATACAAAGACTCGTGGAGAGGTTCGTGGAGGTGGAAAGAAGCCTTGGAAACAGAAGGGTACTGGACGTGCTCGTCATGGCTCATCAAGATCTCCTATATGGGTTGGTGGTGGTGCTCACGGTCCTCGTAATGATAAGAATTTTGATAGAAAGATCAATAAAAAAGTCAGAACTAAGGCTCTTTTTACTGTTTTATCAAAGAAATTTAAAGAAGGGGAAATCATCTTTGTTGATAATGTAGATATAACCAAGCCAAAGACAAAGGAAGCAAAAAATATTGTTTCAGCCCTCGCAGGAATCAAAGGTTATGAAAGGCTTTTAACAAAAAGAATTAATACTGCAGTAATAGCTATGGATAAGAAGGTTGAGTCAGTTGAAAAGAGTTTTAATAATATGGGCAACATTTCAATAGAAGAATTTCGTAATATTAATCCAGTATCAATTTTGAATCATACTTATTTAGTAATTGTTAACCCAGAAGTTTCTTTAAAGATGCTTGTCGCTAAGACAGTAAAATAAATACCATGGCAATATTCGGATTTAAAAAAAGAAAAGATGAGAAGCTTGAGCAAGAAGCCAAGGTGACTAAAAGCGCATCTGAAAAAGGGTCATATAAGGAACAAAAGGTTCAAAAATTGGTTTCTTCCAAATCAACAAAAGCTGTTGCAACAAAAAGTATTACAGCTCCAATACTCAGTTCTGGTTCTGCATCAAATACAGCGTCGGTTATTATCAGTCCTTGTATTACAGAGAAATCTGGTATTTTGAGTCAAAGTGGTGTTTATACATTTAAGGTAACCAAGGATGCTAATAAAATGATGGTTTCTAAGGCTATTATCGCTCTTTACAAGGTAAATCCTGTCAAGATTGCTATGATCAATACACCAGAAAGAAAGGTCTTTGTAAAAGGCCGCAAAGGAACAGTATCAGGAATTCGTAAGGCTATCGTGACTGTAAAGAAGGGAGAGAAAATTGACTTTGTATAACATAGAAATCAATTACCATGAAATCATTTAATCCAACAAGTAAATCAAGGAGACATATGACGGTTTTACCGTTCAAAGAATATTTGACTGTGTCAGAACCAAACAAGTCTCTTACTCATGGAATGAAACGTGATGTGGGACGCAATTCTGCTGGACGCATTACTACTCGCCATCATGGTGGAGGACACAAGAAACTCTATAGAGAGATTGATTTTATGTATGATAAGAAAGATATTATTGCGACTGTTAAAACTGTTGAGTATGATCCTTTTCGTACTGGTTATATCGGTATTGTAAATTATAAAGATGGTGCAAAACGTTATGTTCTTTTACCAAAGACAATGAAAGTTGGTAATTCATTTATCGTTTCGGAAAATGCCCCTATTGAAATAGGTAATCGTTTACCTTTAAAGAAGATTCCAGTCGGTACATTTATTTATAATATTGAAGTTAAGCCAAAAAGTGGTGCAAAGTTAGTTCGTTCTGCTGGTTCTTTTGCTCAAGTAGTTGCTAACGATGCTGGATATACACACATTAAGATGCCATCAACAGAAGTTAGAAAGATTCATGAAGATTCTTGGGCATCTATCGGTGCGGTTTCTAACGAAGAGTCTCGTCTTGTGAACATAGGTAAAGCCGGTCGTTCACGTTGGATGGGTATTCGCCCAACAGTACGTGGTTCAGCCATGAACCCCGTAGATCACCCATATGGTGGTGGTGAACAAAGACAAGGTCGTGGTTTGCGTCGTTTGAAGACCATGTGGGGTAAACCGGCAGGAAAGGGTCAGAGAACACGTCGATCAAAGAAATATTCAAATGTTTATGTTGTTTCCAGACGCCAGCCAGGAAAGAATATGAGAAGTAGTGTATAAAATGCTTAGATCTATCGTAAATACAACTAAAAAGATTTTTGATAAACTATTTTTCTTTATTCTAGCGAACAAAGACTCGTAAATACGTGTCATTTTTACGGTATTCGACGATTTAGTAGTCGATTATTTTACTTTAGGTAAGACAATTGAGAAAGTTGAGCCTTTATCTATTCCTTCAGAAAATATCTCTATTTTACCTCGGTGATGTCTTATAATTGATTTTGCCAGGTATAAACCTACACCGAATCCTTCGGTATCAAAAGATTTTGCATTTTGAGTTCTATAGAATTTTGAAAAAATCTTTGAAATATCTTTTTGGTCTATGCCTATACCATGATCTACTACAGTGATAATAGCTCTGCGATGTAAGCGAGACACAAAAACATCAACATTCTTGCCTGGAGATGTATAATTGCGCGCATTTTCTAAAATAGTTTGAATTACAAATTCCAATCTTGGTCTATCAGCTTTAACAAAAATTTCCTCCGAACAGCTGACGGAAAAGAATATATTTTTCTTATGGAAAGAGTCTTTAAATGTATCGGAGACATCACGCACTAGGGAACATAAGGATAATCGTTCAAAAACATATGAAGCTTTGCTTGAATTAGCGTTTTCGGTCAATTCTATCAAAGTTCCAGTAAGATCTATGAGTTTTTGATTGGACTTGTTGATATCTTCTAAGTCTTGTTTTTTATAAGGGTCTGTTTCTTTTTGTATTAATGACAAAGCAAGCCATTTTATTGAAGTTAACGGTGTGCGAAATTTGTGAGCGATAATAGTAATGAATTCATATTTTTGTGATTCATTTTCTTTTATCTTTCTAATAGTATAGGTAATAAGAGCTAAGATTATTGCTAAGAATGAGAAAATAAGTGTAAATACGACAACAACATTACCATTAAGAATAGGTGACCCATTAATAAATAGTTCATAAAACATATGAACTAATAATATCATAATACCGTGTATAGAGCTTGGTAAATATGTTCTTTCATAACACTCGCAAGATCGCCATCTCTAAGCAAAACCCCACCACACTCATGTTCTAGAGCACGATCGGCCTTGCTCGAATAACGAAAGACTCGCAAGGCCGTCTATTCTCGGCGTCGTGTCGTAGGTATGCGGATTACATTTCCCCGACGCCTGCGAAATGCTCTAGAACATGAGTGTGGTGGGGTTTTGCTAGAAACAAGCTTAATTGTTAAATTGTCATATTGTGCAATTATTTGAATTACAACCAAGTGTTATGAAAGAACATATTTACCAAGCTCTAAACGCATAAGTAATGATTCAATCATTAGCTAAAATTATCAATTTGTTTTACAATTAGTCTTAATCGAATCAGTCGGTTTTATTTAAATAAATCATTTTTATGACAATATTCAAAACAATTAAAGATAGTGTTTATAATCCAGCTTTCTATGTTGAACAGAAAAGTACTAGTCTCGGAAAAGCATTTAAATACTTTTTTAAACTTATTCTACTTGTAACGATAATAACAGCTATTGTTGCATGCTTTCAAGTTATTCCAATAATTAGTAATGTGTTTTCTCAGGAAACATTTGATATATTAACTAATGCATTTCCACAAGAATTAAAGATTACTTTCCAGGACGGTCAGGTATCAACAAATGTTCAAGAACCATACTATATTCCTCTTCCTGAAGTATTGTCTAATAAATTCAGTAATAAAACTGAGGAAGAAATAATTCCAGAAAATATCTTGGTTATAGATACGAAGTCTTCTTTAACACCTGAATTATTTGATGATAATAAGACGTTTGCGTTTCTTACAAGAGATTATCTAGTCTATCCAGACAACAATAAAGGGAAACTATCTGTTCAAAGTTTGAAGTCAGTACCTAATATGGTATTAGACAAAGTTAAGTTTGGTGAAGAGATATCAAAGATACAGCCATATATAAAATTAGTGATTCCATTTATTATTGTTGGCTTTTTCGCTGGCCTATTCTTTATTTACACTATTGTGAATTTATTAACAATTACGATTGGATCATTCATATTTTGGATAATAAACAAGGTACGTAAGATAGATGTAACTTATAGACAGGCATTCAAATTAGGCTTATATGCTATAACGTTAGCGATTATAATTGACGTTGTTCTAGGTATTATTTTTGGTGTTAATATTCCTTGGTATATCTACCTCCTTATCTCTCTGATTTCTATGTTTGTAAATACTGAAAAAAAGGTTAATGTGTAGTATAAACAATAAAAAGCTATATTGTAGTAAACATAGATAAGATTTCTAAAACAACAAAGAGTCCTGCACGGTTTCTTGACTTCAATAGGCCGCTCTGTTAACATGCAGGAACGCTCTTTAGAGCATTTTTTATACTATAACTTTATGTCAAGATCGCTTAAGAAAGGCCCATATGTTGATGAAAATCTTTTGAAGAAGATTTCTGGCAAAAAGCCTGCTACAACAGCTTCTATAAAAACATGGGCACGTCGCTCACAAATTTCACCAGAAATGGTGGGTTTTACTTTTGGAGTACATAACGGAAGGATACATATAGATGTTTTGGTAACCGAGGACATGGTTGGACACCGCCTCGGTGAATTTTCGTCTACAAAGAAATTTATAAGACATGGAGGTAAGATGCAGAAGGAGATAGAGTTGAAGGCCAAGGAAGCTGAGATGACTGCCGCTAAATCAGCAAAAGAAGCCGCTACTACTGCCGCCGCACCAAAGAAATAATCCACTACCATGATTACCGCTTCACTTAAAAATTATCGTATTTCTCCTCGTAAGGTCCGTGTTGTTGCAAATATGGTTCGCGGTAAAAGCGTTTTTGATGCTAATAATATACTTACACATGTTGATAAAAAAGCTGGAGGTCCTCTAAACGATCTTTTAGCCTCAGCTGTTGCTAATGCTAAAAATAATTTCAAAATTGACAGTACAGATCTTTTTGTAAAGGAAATTCGTGTTGATCAAGGATTTGTTATGAAAAGAAGCATGCCAGTTTCTCGTGGTTCAGCACATCCAATCAAAAAGAGAACTAGTCATGTGAGCATTACCTTAGCCTCAAAGAAAAACCCATAATTCATAACTCAAAATGCAAAACTTAAACACAAAATTTAATATTAAAAGATCAAGCATTTCAAATAATGCGATTAAACTTTGCATTTTGACTTTTGCATTTTAACTTAATTATCATGTCACACACCGTTCACCCATATTCACATAGATTAGGAATCATCCGCGATTGGAATAGTCGTTGGTTTCTTGTGAATAAAGGATACCGTACTGCTCTCAAGGCAGATTTACTCATTCGTGAGTTTCTGGTAGAACATTTAAGGGCTAATTTCCTCGGTGGAATTGATATAGAACGTAATCAAAAGGTTTTGCGTGTTATTGTTAAGACTTCAAGACCAGGTATGCTTATAGGTAAGGCTGGAGATGGAGTTGTTAAATTACGTGAGAAACTTTTGCGTTTGTTACGTGAAAATAAAGCAGAAATTGCTAATCAAGAACTAAAGATTGATATTGAGGAAATACGCAGTCCAGCATCTAATGCTTCTATAGTTGCAATGATGGTGGCTGAATCTTTGGAAAAGCGCTTACCTTTCCGTCGTGTTATGAAGCAATCTGTAGAAAAGATTATGGCCAACAAAGAGGTACAAGGGATAAGAATCCATCTAGGAGGTCGCTTGGGAGGGGCAGAGATCGCTAGAAGCGAAGATATGAAGCGTGGACGTATTCCTTTACAGACATTGCGTGCTGACATTGATTTTGCTCGCGAGAAGGCCCATATGACATACGGAGATATTGGAATTAAGGTATGGATTTATAAAGGAGAGATATTTAAGAAGGATCAGAAAAACAGTTAATTAACTACCATGTTATTTCCAAAAAAAGTAAAACATCGAAAGTGGTTCACAATGCGTATGCATCCGGTCAAGGAGGCTGCTCATGCTGATACACGAGGTATAAAAGTATCTTTTGGTTCATATGGATTGAAGGCTGTTAATTATGCCCGCATTACTTCTAATCAGATTGAATCTGCACGTAAAGTTATGGCACGTTATGCTACAAAATCTGGTAAAGTCTGGGTTCGTATTTTTCCTGATCATCCTTATACTCAGAAGCCAGCTGAAGTAAAGATGGGTAAAGGTAAAGGTGATCCAGTCGGTTTTATCGCTGAAGTTAAACCAGGTCGTATTATGTTTGAAATTGATGGTGTTGATCAGGAGATAGCTAGTGAAGCACTTCGTAAGGCTGGAACTAAATTACCAGTTAAATCAAGAATAGTTGCTAGAATATAAACTACGAATTTACGAATTATGCGAATGAGCTACAAATATACAAATCTACGAATAAACACATAAGAATTATATGAAAATGAAAGATATTACAATTAAAACAGTACCAGATCTTACAAAGATGCTCTCAGAAAAGCGTGAATCTTTGAGAGTGTTCCGTTTTGGTGCTGCAGGAGCAAAAGCTAAGAATGTGAAACAGGGTAGAAATATAAAGAAAGATATTGCGAGAATAATGACATCTTTAACATTAAGGTCAAAGAATATAGACAATTAGGTAAATTTAAAGTAATATCACAAATCACATGACAACAGTACAAACAACCGAAAATAAGCCAAGACGCCAGACATATTCAGGCGTGGTTGTTTCTGACAAGATGAAAGATACAGTTATTGTCAAAATTGAGCGTTTTATTAAACATGAGAAATATCATAAGTTTCAAACCAAACATACGAAGTTAATGGCACACGATGTTGGTAATACAAAGAAAATAGGGGATAAAGCTACAATAGAATCTTGCAGGCCGATTTCTAAGAATAAAGCATTTAAAGTTATTTCATAACCATGATACAACCACGTTCGATAGTAAATATTGCTGATAATTCCGGAGCCAAAATAGGCCGTATTTTTAAAGTGCTCGGGGCAAGTCGCAAGAGATATGCTGAAATTGGTGAGATGGTTATTCTCTCTGTTCAAAAAGCAGAACCTCGTAAGGCTATCAAAAAGAAAGATGTTCTTCGTGCTGTTGTTGTTAGACAGACCAAGCCATTACGTCGTAAAGATGGTTCATATATTCGTTTTGATGAAAACGCTGTTGTGATTATTGAAAAGGAGAAGAAAGAGCCAATCGCTGGGCGTATCTTCGGTCCAATTCCAAGAGAGATCGGTGAAGCAGGCTTCAAAACTATTGCTTCTAAGGCCGCCGAAATCGTTTAATTGTAATTGTTTAATTGTTATATTGTAGAATTGTTAAATAAACCATCATGCATATCAAAAAAGGAGATACAGTCATAATATTATCTGGAGACGATAAGGGTAAAACCGGCAAGGTTGTTAGGGCTTTTCCACGTAGTAATAAGATTGTTATTGAGGGCATGAATACAGTGAAAAAGCATGAACGTGCTAGGAAGCAAGGACAAAAAGGTCAGACAGTTGTTAGAGAAATGCCGTTTAGTGCTTCAAAAGTTAAATTAGCAGAAAAAAATTAAAAAATTAAACAATTAAACAATATGACAATTCTACAATATGACAATTAAACAATTAACACAATTTATAGCTATTTGATTGTCATATTGTAGAATTGTGTAATTATCTAATTGTTATATCGTAGAATTGTTTAATTAACCACCATGTCATACACAACTGTAAATGAATTAAGTAAAAATGCATTTGAGGCTCTAAAAGGCCCACTTAATCTTAAGAATCCAATGCAAGCACCACGTTTAGTTAAAGTGGTTATTTCTAATGGATTTGGATCAGTTAAAGATAAGAACAAAATAGAACTTATTGCTGACAGATTGGCCAAGATTACAGGTCAAAAGCCAGCTGTACGTGCTACAAAGAAAGCTATTGCGTCATTCAAGACACGTACAGGTGACCCTATTGGTTATATCATTACTATTCGTGGTCGCCGAATGAATGAGTTTTTAGATCGTCTTGTTCATGTAGCCTTACCTCGTACGAAGGACTTCCGTGGATTATCACGTGGTTCAGTTGATGCTATGGGTAATTATACTCTTGGTATCAAAGAGCATACTATTTTTCCAGAAACATCTGATGAAGATTTGAAAAACGTTTTTGGATTTGCAATTACCATAGTTACTACTTCAAAAGATAAGAAGACCACATTGGCTTTCTTGGAACATTTAGGATTACCGTTGAAGAGGGAGGAAGTGAAGAAATAGGTTTAGAAAATTTGCACATTTTTCTCTCATCTGCTAGTATCTTAAATACCTTAGTTTTTAAGGAATTTGTACGAAATACAGTGATTGGAAGCAGATTAGCTTGGATAGAGGGTAGCCCTCGCTCAAGGTAAATAGCTAACCAATCCTCGTTTTGTTCAAAAATATCTCCTACTACGCTCCGCTTCGCAGAGCTACGAAGGAATAAAAATAAATGGCAAAAACATCAGTTATAGCAAGATCAAAGAAGAAGCCGAAATTTAAGTCGCGCGTAGTTCGTCGATGTTTCCGATGTGGACGAAAGCATGGCTACATGAGAGATTTTGATCTTTGTCGTATTTGCTTCCGTGAATTTGCTAACAATGGAAATATTCCAGGTATAAAAAAATCATCATGGTAACCGACCCTATTTCAGATTTTATAATTCGTCTCAAGAACAGCAGTAATGCTAAAAAGCCTTTTGTTATTGTTTCCCAATCAAAATTTGTTGAAAATGTCGCACATGCTTTAAAGAAGGCTGGATACGTTTCTACCATTGAAAAGAAGGGTAAGCCTTTTACAAGGGAATTAGAAATTGGACTTGTTTATTTTGCTACAGGAGCCCGTATTCATGGAGTAGAACGTATTTCTAAGTCATCAAGACGTATTTATGTTAGATCTGGTGATATTCGTTCATACAGAAGTGGCTTTGGTAACACCTTCCTCTCTACTCCAAAAGGTATTATGACCGATGTTGAAGCTAAGAAGAATAATGTCGGTGGAGAAGTCTTGTTTAGAATTTGGTAATAAAAATATATGTCACGCATCGCAAAAAAACCTATTGTATTGCCAGCTAAAACAGAAGCGTCTTTTTCTGGTGGCGTTATGACGATCAAAGGTCCTCTCGGTACTTTATCTAAAGTTATAAAGTCACACATAAATATTGTTATTGATGCAAATGGTATTACGCTTACCTTACAAAATGAAAGTATTCAAGCAAAAGCTCTTTGGGGTACATATGCTTCTCATATAAAAAATATGATTGCTGGTGTTAATAAGGCTTATGAAAAGAAACTTGTTATTGAAGGTATTGGTTATAAGGCTGATATAAAAGGGAAAGATTTGGTTTTAGCACTCGGTTTCTCACATCAGATTGTTGTACCTATCCCAGAAGATCTCAAGATTACATCTGAGAAAAATACAGTTACAATTTCAGGTATTGATTGTGAAAAAGTTGGACAATTCGCCGCTCAGATTAGAGCTTTGAAGAAACCAGAACCTTATCTTGGAAAGGGAGTTCATTATTCAGATGAAGTTGTTCGCAGAAAGCAAGGTAAAAAGGCTGCATAAAATTAAGCATATGAATACATTACAAAAACAAGATTTAATATTTGCTAGAAGAAAGGCTCGTGTTCGTGCCAAGATTCATGGTACAGCAGAACGACCTCGTTTGGCAGTTTTCAAATCTCATAAATATATTTATGCCCAAATTATAAATGACGATAAGGGTCATACTTTGGTTGCTGTTGATACTCGTAAGATGAAAGGTTTAAAACCCGTAGAATGTGCTAAAGAGGTAGGTCTTGAAATTGCCAAGAAAGCCAAGGCCGCTAAAATAACCAAAGTAGTTTTTGATCGTGCAGGGTATCTTTATACAGGTAAGATTAAGATGGTTGCTCTTTCTGCAAGAGAAGGAGGATTAGAGTTCTAATAAATATTATGAAAGACAAAGATATTAAAATAAATAAAGAAGTACAAGCTGTTAACGAAACAGTAGATTTAGATGTGAAAATTCCTGCTTCTGGTGTTGATGCAAATGCATTGGTTCCTGAAGTAGCTTCTGCTATAGATGTTATAGATACTGTTCCGTCTGTAGCAACAAATACTCCAACTCCTAATAAGTTTACACCTGGACGCAAAATGAGAGGTGATCCAGCTAGACGAGGTGGACATGGTGGAGCGGGGCAAGGTCAAAGCCGTGGTGGTCCTAGAGGTGGTCGTGGTGAACCACGCGAGAGGGTAAAGCCAGAGTTTGATTCCAAGATTATTGATATTCGTCGTGTGACTCGTGTGGCGGCAGGAGGACGTAGATATACTTTCAGTGTTGCTGTTGTTGCAGGAGATCATAAAGGACGCGTAGGTGTTGGTTTAGGTAAAGGTGGAGATACTGCTTTATCAGTAGAGAAGGCGACTCGTGAAGCTAAAAAGAATCTTATTAAAGTTGTTATGTCTCCTCAAATGATCATTCCTCATGCTGTTGAAGGTAAGTACGGTAGTTCGG
Source organism: Minisyncoccota bacterium (assembly GCA_041662725.1). GTDB lineage: Bacteria > Patescibacteriota > Minisyncoccia > Phycocordibacterales > PALSA-1337 > C7867-002. The sequence goes on along the minus strand of JBAZRX010000001.1, from coordinate 27,332 downwards.
TCATAAAGATTTTCCCAGCTCGTGGAAGTGGAGTGGTTGCTGGAAGCTCAGCTCGTGCTGTTATTGAATTGGCTGGTATCAAAGATGTCTGTGCTAAATTCATGTCAGGTAGTAAAAATCGTTTGAATAATGCAAAGGCCGCTATTGAAGCTTTGAAGAATCTTAGTAAGGAAACAAGAGCTACTTTACGTGGGAGGAAGCCAGTTGAGAGAAAATAATTGTGGAATAAATAAATACCATGCAATCAAATCAACTACAAAGAAAATATCCAAACACAAAGCGCATGATTGTTGCTCGTGGAGGTAAGCGTGGCAAAACATCAGGTCGTGGAGGTAAAGGTCAATCTGCTCGTTCTGGTAATAAACGTCGTCCAGAGTGGCGCGATATTATCAAGCGTGTTCCAAAGTTACGTGGTCGTGGTAAAAATTCTAATAAATCTTTTCAGGAAAGAGCAACAGTAGTTAATCTTTCAGATATTGAAACAGTTTTTTCTGTTAATGCAGAGATAACCCCTACGACTCTTATAGAAAAAGGTGTTGTTTCTACAGGATCAGGCCATATTCCTTATATTAAAATTTTGGGCGACGGTGAAGTTACGAAGGCTTTTAAGATCTCTGGTTGTGCTGTTTCTGGTTCTGCTCGCGAGAAGATTGTAAAAGCTGGTGGTTCTATTACGGATTGGCTTCTAGGGTTATTGTAAAAGTAAAAACTGAAGTACAGATTGTTAAATCAGCTAAAAAGAAGGCGGCACCAAAGAAGGAAAAAGTTGCTAAGCCCGAAAAGAAAGAAGTTTCTGCAGTAAAGACTGAAAAACCTAAGAAAGTTGCGAAATCTGACAAGGTTGTGAAGTAAGAGAAGAAGTAAATTAAATAATTCTCATGCAAAATTTTATAGAAAAAGTAACGATAGCTTTCAGAGATCCAATCTTAAGAAAGAGGATTGGTTTTGCTGTTATTGCTCTTGTAATATTTCGCGCATTAGCATCTATTCCTATTCCAGGAATTGACCCTGTAGCGTTAGCAAAATTACTCTCCTCTAGTCAACTTCTTGGGTTTTTGAATATATTTTCTGGAGGAGGTCTTTCAAACCTTTCCATAGTTATGCTTGGTGTTGGTCCTTTTATCACAGCTTCTATCATTATCCAGTTATTGACCATGATGTTTCCTTCATGGAAAGCTCTTATGCATGAAGAAGGTGATGCTGGACGCATGAAACTTTCACAGTATTCTCGCCTTATCGGTGCGCCTTTGGCTGTTGTTCAAGGTATTGGTTTCATTATTCTTTTGCAATCACAGAATGTATTACCGCAAATGGATATATTCTCTTTCATTGTTAACGTTATTGTTGTATCTGCTGGTTCAATGTTACTTATGTGGATCGGTGAACTTATATCAGAATTTGGTATAGGCAACGGTGTTTCACTTATTATATTTGCTGGTATCGTTTCCAGTTTACCTACGGCAATTGTACAAAATTATCAGAAAATTATTACAGCTGGAGCATCAGATCTTCCTTTCTACCTTGCAGTGTTAGTCATCGCTATTGCTTCTGTTGCTGGTGTAGTCTATGTTACGGAAGCTGAACGCTCTGTGCCTGTAACTTATGCTAAACAAGTGCGTGGTAATAAAGTATACGGTGGCTCATCAACTTATTTACCATTACGTCTTAATCAATCTGGCGTTATTCCAATAATCTTCGCTCTTTCCATATTGATGTTTCCTCAGATTATTGCATCAGCTTTAGCTAAGTGGGCCGCTTACCCAACTATCGCAAGTTTGGCTTCTTATGTAGTGACACTCTTCAATAATCAATGGTTCTATGGCGCCGTCTACTTTGTTTTAGTTGTACTTTTCACATATTTCTATACAGCTGTAACTTTTGATCCAAAGATGATCTCAGAAAATCTTCAACGTTCAGGAGCATTTATTCCGGGCGTACGACCAGGTGAGGATACACAGGAACATATAGGTAATATTGTGACTCGCATTACGCTTGTTGGTGCGCTTTTCCTTGGTGCTGTCGCTATTCTTCCACTTATTATCCAAGCTTTTTCTCCAGGCAATGATCGTTCTGTTGCTGTTGGTGGAACAGCCCTTCTAATCGTTGTTTCTGTAGTTCTTGATTTGTTAAAGAAAGTAGATGCTCAGGTAGCAATGAGAGAGTATTAAAATAGTGCAAAAGGCGAAATGCAGAGTTCAATTCAAAGAACTTTGCATTTTATCTTTTGCACTGTAAACTTAAGCTTATGATTCCTCAATCATTTATATTTATAGGTCGCTCTGGCTGTGGTAAAGGTACACAGGTGGAGCTTTTAATAAAAGCTTTAAAAGAAAAGGATCCAGCAAGAGATATTTTGCATATAGAGACAGGTAAAGAATTAAGAGAATTTATTAATGGTCCAACTTTTACACAGATTAAGTCAAAAGAGATATACGATAAAGGTGGTCTTCAGCCTGAATTTCTACCCGTATATTTATGGATAAAGGTTCTTTCAGAGAAATATACAGGTAATGAACATCTTATTTTTGATGGTACTCCTAGAAGATTTCATGAGGCTGGTGTACTAAATTCTATTTTTGATTTTTATAATCTTTCAAAACCATGGTTAGTGAATATCGAAATTAGTTCTGAAGAGGCATTGAAACGTTTATTAGCTAGAAAGCGTATAGATGATAATGAAGAAGATATAAAAGAGCGTTTATCTTGGTATGAAACTGAAGTTGTACCAACTCTCTCTTATTATGATGGTAATCCAAAATATAATTTTTTGAAGATATTTGGAGAAAGGTCGGTAGAAGAGATTCATAAGGATATTATGGAAAGATTAAACAATTCTACAATATGACAATTAAAACAACTTGTATCTATTCAATTGTGGGATTGTTAAATTGTGCAATTGTTTAATTATTAAATTGTGCAATTGTTTAATTCTCACATGATCACAACAAAAACAAAAGAAGATATACAAATTCTCCGTGAAGGTGGTAAACGACACGCTTTTATTTTGAATGAATTATCTTCAATGATCCGTCCAGGTGTTCATTCTTATGAATTAGAAAAACGCGCATTAGAACTTATTGCTGAAGGTGGTGATAAAGGAGCTTTTCTTAATTACAAACCTGCTGGTTCAAAGAGTTCTTACCCAGCGGCTTTGTGTGTTTCCGTAAATGATGAAATTGTTCATGGTATTCCTAATGAAACCGATAAGATTCTTAAAGAAGGTGACATCGTTTCTCTTGATCTTGGTCTTACACACAAAGGGCTTATTACTGACGCCGCAGTAACTGTTCCAGTTGGTAAGATTTCTCTAGAGTTAGAACAATTAATAGAAGTTACAAAGAAGGCACTTTTTGCCGGGATAAAAGCCGCTAAAGGAGGGAAGAGGATTGGTGATATTGGTAATGCTATTTCTAGAACAGCTTTACCTTTCAAATATGGAGTAGTTGAAGAACTTGCTGGTCATGGTGTTGGTTACAGTGTTCACGAAGATCCCTATGTTCCTAATTTCGGTGAATCTGGTAAAGGAGAAGTTTTGAAACCTGGAATGGTTATTGCTATTGAACCGATGTTTAACATTGGTACAAAGAATATTAAACTTGATAAAGATGGTTGGACGTATAGAACAGCAGATGGCAGTCCAAGCGCACATTTTGAACATACCATTGTGATTACGAAGAGTGGGGCAGAAGTTTTGACAATGTAGAGTAGCCCTTAAGGGCTACTCTCCTCTTGCTTCATTCCTTACTTTTCCCATATAATAAACGAATTATGAAAAAACACCCAAAATATGAGCGTACGCTAGTTGTTATTAAGCCAGATGGTATTCAGAGGTCTCTTATTGGAGAGATAATCAAGAGATACGAAAAGATAGGACTTAAATTAGTTGGAATTAAAATGACAATACCAACTCCTGAACTTATTGAAAAACACTATACTTTAGATCCAGAATGGCGTATTAAAACAGGTTTGAAAACTATTAAAGGTTATACAGATAAAGGTTTAACTCCACCTTCTACAGATCCGCTAAAGATTACCGCTATTATTCTAAAGAATTTAGTAAATTATATGACCAAGGGGCCAGTTATAGCTATGGTATGGCAGGGAGCACATGCTGTTGAAATTGTTCGCAAAATTACAGGAGGTACTGAACCTCTTACTTCTGATATGGGTACCATTCGTGGTGATTTTGTTCTTGATTCGTATCGTATGAGTGATGTTGATGGACGTGCCGTACGTAATCTAGTTCACGCTTCAGGTTCACCTAAAGAAGCTCTTGATGAGATTGCACATTGGTTTAAAAAAGAAGAACTCTTTGATTACAGACATATTGCTGAGGCGATGTTATATGACGTCGATTTAGATGGGATCTTGGAATAGTTTGAATTATAAAAATATTTGTTCAATAATCTGTTCTTGATTCTTTGTCAAAGAATGTGTTCGAACTATTTATACACTTGTACTTATTGGTAGGAAGAATAAAATATAATCAGGTTGCAAGAGTAAAATCCTACAAAATTAATTTTTGCTGGAAACTGACGAACAGGTAGAGCTGTTCAATTTCATCTGCGACCCTTTGTGGCGTTTGGTGCTAGGTGCCAATCTGTCTAACAGGTATTCTACTCTTGCGATCTATTAGAAAAAGTCTACTTTTTATAAGCAGGCTTTTTCTTTTTCCTGGTTTCTCACGTATAATTGCTTGGTGGTAACATACATCTGGTCGCTTATAATTCTCTGCATTGTTCTAATAGGGCAGATTTTCGCTATAGATGGCTTGTACATTTCAATACCCCTCATTGATATACCACTACATGTATTAGGAGGTATTGGTATAGGGCTATTTATATCCGCTTTGATTAATTCTAGTGGGTTGAGGTTGAGATTTAAGAGCTTGAGTATCATGATCGGAGTGCTTGTAATAGGTATAATTTGGGAAACTATTGAGGCTTATTATAATATTTCCGGATATATACCAGGGACGAGATTATATTATTTCAATTCAGCCAAAGACTTTTTAAATGATATTATTGGTGGCGGAATAGCTATTTGGTTTGTTAGAAATAAAAATTAATTATGGAAAATAATTCTAAAGTAACATTTTATTCTGGGGTCGGTACTGTTACAGGTGCTAATTTTCTTTTTGAATCACCAACAGGTACGAAAGTTCTTGTTGATTGTGGGCTTGTGCAGGGCGATAGGGTAGTTATGGAGGAAAATCGTGTAGCATTTTCTTATGATCTTTCTTCTATTGATGCACTTTTCATTACTCATGCTCATTTGGATCATATTGGTCGTATTCCAAAATTAGTGAAAGAAGGTTATAAAGGACCTATTTATTCAACACCCGAAACAAAAGCTTTGGCGGAAATTATTTTAGATGACGCTGTTCGTATTTTAGAAATGGAGGCGGTACAAGAAGGGTTAGAACCTTTGTATAACATTGAAGATGTTCAAGCAATTTTTCCTTTGTGGAAGACGATAAAATATCACGAACTTTTCAAAGTATCTGAAGATCTCTCAATTACTTTCAAAGATGCTGGACATATATTAGGTTCAGCAATGGTTGAGGTTGTTTCAAGAGGTCAAACAGAGGCTGTGCCTCTAAAAGTCCTATTCACTGGCGATCTTGGTAATTCACCAGCACCTTTACTAAGAAACACTGAAGATGTTGGGGATATAGATTATTTGATCATGGAAAGTGTTTACGGTGATCGTAATCATGAAAATATAGAAGAACGCACAAATAAATTTGAAAAAGTTATAAAGGATACTATTGCTCGTGGTGGTACACTCGTTATTCCTGCATTCTCAATGGACCGTACACAAGTTCTGCTTTATGAATTAAATAATATGGTTGAACGTAAAATAATTCCAAAAGTCCCAGTATTTGTTGATTCTCCTTTGGCGATCAAAGCTACACAGATTTATAAAGAGGGTAATGATTTATTCAATGATTATGTTAAGGAACAAATAAGGCATGGTGACGATATCTTTGCATTTCCACAACTTGAATATACTATGTCCCAAGATGAATCGCGGGTTATAGATCATTTGAAAGGCGCTAAAATTATTTTAGCTGGCTCAGGGATGTCGGTTGGTGGTCGGGTGATCAGTCATGAGAAGCATTATTTACCTGATCCAAAAAACACTATTTTGTTAGTTGGTTATCAAACTGTTGGTTCCTTAGGTCGCCAATTAGCTGATGGAGCCAAGAAAGTACATATTAATAAGGAGGTTGTAAAAGTAAAAGCATGTATAGAAACTCTTTATGGTTACTCTGCGCACAAAGATAGTGATCATTTAGTAGAATTTGTTTCTACAGGTACAGAAAAATTGAAACAAGTGTTTGTTGTAATGGGGGAACCAGGAGTTTCTATGCATTTAGCACAGAGAATTAACGATGAACTAGGAGTAAAGGCTATAGTGCCAGAAAGAGGTGTAACTTATAAAATTTAAACTACTTTACAGATTCAACGACTTTCTTGAAAGTATCTGGCTGGAATTCTGCTAGATTTGCTAGAGTTTTGCGGTCTAGGGCGATTCCTTTCTTTTTTGCGGCCCCAATAAACTTTGAGTAAGAAAAACCAAGAGGACGAAGAGCGGCATTAATCTTTACATTCCAAAGACGGCGAAAATCGCCCTTTTTGTCGCGACGATGTGCAAATGAATAGGCACCAGCATGTGCAAGAGCATCATTAGCGGCGGCCTCGTTGGTAGAACGGCGGAAGCGAAAACCTTTGGCGGCTTTGAGAACTGAACGACGATTTTTTAGGGCATTTACGGCTTTTTTGACTCTGGTCATGTTATTAGTATTAAAAGTTAGTTAGAAGTTGCTAAAAATCTGCTTTTGGCTTTATTGTCCATAAACACGTTAACAGTTCGACGCTTACTCATACTTGTTCCTGTACGCTCTTTGGCGTTGAAATGGTTCTGTCCAGGTCTACGTGAAGTTATCTTGCCATTTCTGGTAACTTTGAAACGTTTTGAGAATGATTTATTTGTTTTTATTGACATGGTGGTTAATTTAAAATGCAAAACTCAAAGTGCAAAGTTTAATCGCATCTTTTGAAATGCTTGATCTTTTAATATTAAATTCTGTGTTTAAGTTTTGCATTTTGAGTTTTGAATTTTGCACTATTATTGTGTTTAAGTTTTGCATTTTGAGTTATGAGTTTTTACTTTTTTTCAATAACCATACTCAAACCTTTTGGACCTTTTACTACTTCTTGGCTAATCTTGTATTCAATAGTAATAAGTTTTAGGACGCGGTCCATACGTTCTTTCAAGAATTTCATTTCCATGTACTTAGCACGTCCGATAAGAAATAAATCTACTTTTACACGATTACCCTCAGTAAGCCATTTGGAGATATTTTTAGCTTTTAGTTCTAAATCATGGTCTCCTGTGCCTATCTTGATCTGGACTACCTTGAGCTCACTCATCTGAGTTTTACTCTTAGCAATCTTATTCTTTTTCTTTTCATCGTACTGATATTTGCCAAAATCCATTATCTTGGCTACTGGTGGTATTGCTGTAGGGGAGATCTCAATAAGATCAAGCCCCCGCTTTTGTGCCTCTGCTAGAGCCACAGAAAGACTTATTACACCGAGATTCTCTCCTTCGGCTGTAACGACGCGCAATTCCGGCGCCTTAATTTGATGATTTATTTTGACTCGTATTGCCAATGGCTTATATGTTACAAGGGTTATTTATAGCATATTCATAGTTAATTGACAATGAAATAATGGTATTGACAGATACTGATAATAGGTGTATACTATTATGGTAGTTCTTTGATAGAAAATCATTGTTGATTTAGCAAGTTAATCTACTGATTGAGACGAGCCCTTCTTTGCTATAAAGCTATGGACGGGTAAACTTTTTGAGCCTAATTTTGGCAATAAAGGGCTCGTCTCAAACTGACCCAGTAGGTCATTTTACTAAATGAGATAAGACGTTCCGAGCGTTCTCGGTAAATCAGCAAATGGAGATGATGTCGATGAAAACATTGAACACGTCTGCACTGGTAACCGCAGACAGTCCGAAAGGACAGAGAGCTACCGAAACGTTCCGTCGCTTCTCAACCAAAGCGCCCGATTACAGTCTGGCCCAGTCAATCCTCGGTGCGGATTTCATTACACCCGAGGAAATCACGAAAGTTCGCCCGAGCATTGTTTACACAGTCGAACAGATCATGGCGCTTGCCGAAAGTCTGCCGTCAGAAGACGTGCTCAAGTGGTGCAAGGACAACGGTTACGCCGTCATGCCTGCGCCACCCACGGCGATGTCCACGCTCGATGTTCGGGAGATCCAGTCCGCCCACTTCTACTCGGAGACGGGTGGTTGGTATTCCGACCAGAAGTTCGCTCGCGAAGACAAAACGTCCTTCGGCTGGCTCCTGATCAAGAAGACGCCTGTTTCGAACTCAACCAGTAAAACCTGGGGCGAGCAGAACAAGCTTCTGTCTGCGCTCGAGAAGGTGCCGAACGTCGCTGAGATGAGCTGGTTCATCACGACCTATTTCGAGGTTCGTGGGGTCCGACTCTTCGAGGGTGTTTATGTTCGGACGTCCAGTTGCGACTCGGACGGTCGCTACGTCTGCGTCGGTCGCTTCGATGAGGGCCTACACGTCGACAGCTATTGGGATGACAGCCACGATAACAGCCTCGGCTTGTCGGCTGCCTGGAAGCAGTGATTACTTGAGCCTCCGTAATTTTTTTGCGGAGGCTCTTTCTTTTAACCAGAAAACCCCCAGCTTTAGCTGGGGTGTACGTTCTTTTTCTAGCTTAATGAATAATTTTTTTCTTAAAACTAATTATAAAAATTTCTTTACCAATCTTATCAATATTTCTGGTATTTTTTCTAGGAAAAACCTATTTTGCCATTCAGTTAGAGATACTTCTTTGGTTTCTTTAAGATCATTTATAAAATGATTAGTTAATTCCTGTGTAAAAGCATTATTAGTAGTTACTATATTAGCTTCAAAATTATAAAGCATACTGGCACTGTCCATATTCATAGAACCAACCGTAGCCCACGTGCCGTCAACTACTATAGATTTGCTGTGTATCATATTTTCAGAATAAAGAAAGATCCGTACACCTGATTGTAAAAGTGTTTTGAAAAAAGCTCGTGCTCCTAGATCAACAGCGTAATAGTCTGATTTTTCTGGGATAATAAGGCGAACATCAACACCCTTTTTGGTGGTTGATTTGATAGCCTTGATTAGACGATGTGTTGGAACAAAATACGGTGTAGTAATGTAGACATTTTTGCGAGCTCCACGTATAGCTTTTATTATGGTCGCATATATATGTCTTCGGCCAGGGGCAGGATAGTTTGTAATGTATCTAAATTCTCTATCACTAGATGATTTTTTCTTAGGTAATTTGATTGAATTAGCACGAGCCCACATACGTTCAAAAGCATTAGACATTTCTGATACAACAGGACCTTCAAGTCGTACATTGGTGTCACGCCAATTTTTGAAACTATCATATACACAGATACTGCCTGTGTAACCGATTTTTTCATCTATAACTAATGTACGTCTATGATTGCGTAGATACCATGAACGCATGTTCGGTATCTTAAAGTAACCAGGGATAAGTGTTTTCCAAAAAAGAAGTTCAATCCCTTTTGTCTGCAAATCTTTAGCAACATTTGATCCCCAAAAAGTAAAACTACCAGCGGCATCCCATAGGAATCTTACTTTGACACCGGCGGCGGCTCTTTCTACACATACATCTATCAATTTCTGACCGAATTCATCATTAAAGAAGATGAATTGTTCCAAGACAATACTTTCTTTAGCGTTAGCACAATCATTGAGCATTGAATTCCAAGCCTCTTCATTTTGATTGTAGAGTTTCCAAGAAGTAGGGGAAGGCATGATAAGGGTGATTATACGACAATAGAAGTAAAAACGCACCAGAGGCTTTGGTGCGTTTGGAATAATTCCATAAAAGTTGGTTTAATCTGGTGCGTAATATGCAACTAGAGACGTAACTGTTAATGCTAGACCGATAACAGTAAAAAATTCTATTGAATGTAGGAGCTCGTGATTTATGGCCTTAATATTGTTCACGTCGGTAATGATGCTATATATGCCAACTGCGGCAAATGCTAGACCAATAACAAAAGACAGAACACATCTGTTTCTTTCGGTTTTTGTTTTCATGGAACCTCACTTTCTCGAATAAGATTACTACTTAATGTTGAGGTTGTGAAGATGCTGATAGAGAGCTTGATAGATAGCGTTTGACGAGATTGTAATTGTGAGTAATATGCCTATTAGAGAGGTGAAAAATGAAAGAAGAAAGCACTAGAAATATTAGTACAGATATTAATAAAGACCCGATTCAAGTCTGTGAATTGGATCGACCGCGGGAATATTTGGGATGCTTGCAAAAAGCATTAAGCCTAGCGAATGCTAGAATACTTCCTGATGAGGTTAAATGGAAAGTTGAGACGATAGTGATTAAGATCCGAGAGGCTATTGGTTTATTCAACAAACTCAATGAGGAGTTGGAACAAATTCAAAGAAATTGCCAGCATTCTTTGGAAGAAGTTTGGGGCCAAGATAATGAATTAGGTCCTGGTGAACACACTGTCGAAACTCTGGTTGCCAAGATATGCTGGAAATGCAGATATATCGAGCGGCGACCAGATGGCGAGTATTGGCAGATATGTTCAAAATGTTGGAGCAAAATGAATTTTTCACATTTGGAGGATCCATTCTCAATATATAGATGTTCACAGTGTTATCACTGTGTTATTAGATAAAATGAATCACGTAAAACGGCTAAGTGCAGTGCTTGGCCTTTTTTTATGTTACGATATTATCACTATGACTACATTGGTAGATTATAAAAAAGCCCATTTTGATTATGAAATATTAGAGAAATTTGAGGCAGGTATTGAATTGCTCGGTTTTGAAGTTAAATCATTAAAGAAAGGGCAGGGTTCATTGGATGGCTCATATGTGATAATTCGTGGCGGGGAAGCTTATGCCATGAATGTATTTATACCGCCGTATCAAGAAAATAATACACCCTCTGGTTATGAACCACGTAGGAACCGTCGACTTCTTTTAAATAAAAAAGAAATTGCAAAGTTAGCAGATATTGAGGCTGGTAAGGGTAAAGGATTGACAATCGTGCCTATTTCAATATATAATAAGACCAAGCTTATCAAAGTATCTGTAGCGGTTGTGAGAGGAAAGAAAAAATACGACAAACGCGAAACTACGAAAAAACGCGAGACAGATAGGGTGATAAGAAGGGAGTTTAGAGATCGTTGAAAAAGTGTAATTGTAAAGATTTGACTTCGATTTTGATGTATTAAAATCGAAGTTTGATCGGAAATTTTTCACGGCTTCGCCATGAAAAATCTTCCGATCTCATTTTTGCAATACCAAAAATGAGGGGATGATCGGCATAGACAATCGATCATGTTCGTTCGTGCGGTGCGAGCACCATTAACTCGTAAATCTGATGGAAATTCTAAATGCTAAAACAACCGTTTCTCCGTATTTCGGACAAAAGGACTTTGCATTCGCCTTTGTTTAAAGGGCGCGCTCGCCTCGGGGGATTCTAACTCGAGGACCGAGTGTTATAACTTGAATGTAGGTAAATAGGACTTCTCACCTTATTTACCGAAATCTAGAGATCGTGCTCTTATGTTTTGAAAACCTTTTCAGTAAGAGCATTAAATATAAAGTTTTCTACCACCGTAGAATCGTTCGAATCATATCAGTTGCACGGCGGTTCGATTCCGCCCATCTCCACTGCTTCGCTCGCTAATCGCGAGCTACGCAGTGCAAGCACACGCATTCGCTTCTATCGGAGCTGCGCAGTGCAAGCACATATAATTGCACTGTTATAAAGCCAAAAGAAATTATTATTAATATTCCCAGATCGGTCTAGTCGATTTGTGAATTTAGAGTTATGATTTTGACATGAAAATAATTACTCTAAACACATGGGGTGGTAGGGCTGGAAAAGATAGCCTAATTAATTTTTTTAATGAGCACAAAGATAGTGTAGATATATTTTGTCTTCAGGAAATATGGTCAGCGCCATATGACGATTATAATGGTCATAGTGCAGGTGGCTTAGCAATTGATCAAAGTAGGATCATGACTAGTGGTATGCAGGATATATCAAATACGCTCTCTGAACATACAGCATATTTTCGTCCTCATTTTTTGAACAATTATGGATTATTAATGATGGTAAGTAAGAAATTAAATGTAATAGCTGAGGGAGAATTATTTGTTTATCTAGAGAAAGGACATATTCCAAATGGAGATATTGGGAATCACGCTAGAAATATTCAGTATGTTACGGTTATGATAGATCAAGAACCACTAACTATTATAAATTTTCATGGATTATGGAATGGAAAAGGGAAGACTGATTGTGATGACAGAATAAATCAATCAAAGAATATTGTTAAGTTTACGAATTCTCTTAAAGGGGAGTACGTTCTCTGTGGGGATTTTAATCTTCTGCCAGATACTGAAAGTGTAAAAATCTTGGAATCAACTGGAATGTTAAATTTGGTTAAAAAATATGATATTCAATCTACTAGAAGCTCGTTTTATAATAAAAAAGATAAGTTTGCTGATTACATATTTTTATCAAAGAATTTAAAAGAAGTTGATTTTAAAGTATTAAATCACGAAGTCTCCGATCATTTACCGCTTTTTTTAGAAATAATGTGAGATGGTAGAAATATCTTAAGGTGTTTCTGTCTAAAAAAGTTGATTAATATGCAGATAAGTTTTGTTTATAGTAAACTATACAGGATCACATATAAACTTCTAAAATGTTTCAAAAAATAATTTCTTTTTTAAAGGAGCACCGTTTTATTATACTTAGTACAATTATTGTACTTAGCGCAGTTGCGGTTATTGAATTATATTTTGGTCGTTCCGTATTAGGCCCTGATGGGAAGTTTGCATTTTGGGATAATAATATTTGGGGTAATGAGACTTCTCAACGTGTTGCAGATATTTATTCTTTCTCTCATATTATTCATGGGATTTTATTTTTTGCATTTTTGTCACTTGTAGCTAAGAGATTGCCAATAAAATATCGTTTTTTAATCGCACTTATTTTAGAAGGCGCATGGGAACTTTTTGAAAATTCTTCCTTTATTATTAATCGTTATAGAGAAGCAACTATTGCACTAGGGTATTTTGGTGATAGTGTCTTAAATTCACTTTCTGATATTCTTATGATGTCGTTAGGTTTTCTTATCGCCAAGATATCAAAAATATGGTTTGCAATATTATTGATAATTATTCTTGAACTCGGTTGTCTCTTTTGGGTTAGAGATAATTTAACTTTAAATGTAATAATGTTATTTCATCCAATAGAGTCAGTTAAGGTTTGGCAATCAGAAGGACAACCAATTCCATAAATTTGTCAAAGACATCAATACGTGGTAATTTGTATAAGGAATTGATAAGAAATAAATAATTAGATTAATGGAGGTTTTATGACATTGACGACAACATCGATCGTATCGATTATCGTTATCACTGCGATTGTCGTTACCATTTTTTGGTTTGTAGCACATCGTGTGAAGAGAATGATTCAAGAAAGGTGCAAGATATGCGGTTGCGTGTTCATGAAACATTACTTCTACATGAATCCGAGTCCGAATGTTTCTCATGTATCAAGAACTGGTATGTTCTATGATACTTACAAATATTCTCGTTGTAAAAATTGTGGATCACTTGGTTTTAGGGGTACTACACGTTTTATATCGAGAGCGGCTCTTTGGATGAAACGTACGTTTCGAAAGGGTGATTTTGAACGCAAGGATGACTTGTCCAGAGAAGCTGGTCTCACGGGTTACAGTCATCCTATTACAAATTTTACTAAACATAAAAATATTGTTCTCCATTAAGGAGATAATTTTTTCAGATTAGGACACAGACGCTTCGGCGTCTTTTTTCTTTCATTTACAGCGTTTTTCTGTATAATCAACTAAATATGGCAAATAGCGGTATAAATAACCAGAATAACGGCAATAAAGCTCCTAAAGGTATGTTCCAACCACGCATGAGCTTTTTGAACATAATATCCACGATTATCTTGGTGTTCTTGATTATCTCTGCTATTTACTCTCAATATTCCATAAAAACTGATTTAGCTACTCCAGTACCTCTTTCAAAAATTGCTTTTGATATTCAAAATGGCGGAATCATGTCGTTGAATCTTTCTGGAAATAATGTTGTAGCTACTTATGCCGATAAAACTAAAAAAATAGCACAAAAAGAATACGATTCTTCTTTAACAGAATCGCTAACTCGTCTGGGGGTAATGTCATCAAAATTAGCTTCCACCACTATCACAGTTGGACAGCCAAGTGGTTTTTGGTATTGGGTTGGTGAACTTGCACCATTTTTAGCTCCGATTATATTCTTGATATTTTTTGTTTGGCTTATTTCAAGACAAATGCGCGGGGCAGGAATGCAGGCTATGGCTTTCGGTCAATCAAAAGCTCGTATAACATTACCTTCAGATATAAAACAGAAGGTCACTTTCAAAGATGTTGCGGGGGCTAAAGAAGCTAAACAGGAATTAATGGAGATTGTTGATTTTCTAAAAAATCCTAAGAAATTTATTGAAATTGGTGCAGAAATTCCTAAGGGAGTTATTCTCATGGGTGCTCCTGGAACAGGTAAAACTTTGCTTGCCCGTGCTGTTGCTGGTGAGGCTGGAGTAGCTTTCTTTTCTATTTCTGGTTCCGAATTCGTAGAAATGTTCGTCGGAGTAGGAGCGTCACGTGTTCGTGATCTTTTCAAGATGGCTAAGGATGTAGCTCCAGCTATTGTTTTCGTTGATGAGATAGATGCTGTTGGACGTGCTCGTGGTTCTGGTATGGGTGGTGGTAACGATGAACGTGAGCAAACTTTGAATCAGATTCTTGTAGAGATGGACGGATTTGAGCCTAATGAAAAAGTTATTGTCATGGCGGCAACGAATCGTCCTGATGTTCTAGATCCAGCACTTTTGCGACCAGGAAGATTTGATCGTCGTGTGGTTATTGATGTTCCAGATCGTAGTGATCGTGAGGCTATTCTTGCTATACATTCTGCAAAGAAGCAGTTAGCTGAAGATGTAAACATGCAAGTTGTTGCTGAGCGTACGCCTGGTTTTTCTGGAGCAGATCTAGCATCGCTGATGAATGAAGCGGCTATTCTTGCGGCTCGCGAAGACCGTACCAAGATAGGGCAGTTTGATCTTATTCGTTCTATAGAAAAAGTTATGCTTGGTCCAGAGCGTAGGAGTCATATTCTTTCAATTAAAGAAAAAGAAATTACGGCATATCATGAATCTGGCCATGCTTTAATTTCTTCAATCTTACCTCATGCTGACCCTGTTCATAAAATTTCTATTATTTCTCGCGGTCGTGCCGCTGGTTACACTTTGAAATTACCTTTCGAAGAACGCAGACTTCAATCTCGAAAAGAGTTTCTTGATGATATTGCAGTTTCATTAGGAGGTTATGTTGCTGAAATGATGGTCTTTGGAGATCTTACAACTGGTGCTTCTAATGATCTTCAAGTAGCTACAGCTTTGGCTAGAGATATGGTTACGCTCTATGGGATGTCAGATAAAATTGGTCCTATCGCATTAGAGAGTCCACAAGGAAAGGTTCTGTTTGGTATGGGTGTATCAGACCGTGAATATTCTGAGAAAGTTGCCGCAGAAGTTGATTCTGAAGTTTCTCGTATTATGACTGATGGTCGTGAACTTGCTAAGAAAACTATCTCAGCTAATAAAAAAGCTTTTGATGCTATTGCTCATCGTCTTATTGAAAAGGAAACTATAGAACGTGAAGAATATGAAGCAATATTAATTGCGCAGGGGATTGTAATGAAAAAGAAAGATGATCTAATTGATCAAAAGGGAGTTATGCTCTAATATAGGGTTTATCCGCCCCTAGCTCAGTTGGTTAGAGCATCGAGCTTATACCTCGAGGGTCCTAGGTTCGAATCCTAGGGGGCGGACATACATTTGCAGAGACTTAGCATTAGAATAATCTTATAGCGCTAACGAAACCGGCTACGTAACCTACTACAAAAATAATTACGACTAATAGTATAGTCATAGCTTTTAATTTAGTTTATAAGCTATAGAACTGCTGTTTTAATTATATAACCAGATCTCTTTATTTGCATTATTCAAAGTGAGCATCTTTCGAATGTAGAGTAATTTTTTTATTCAATATAGGATATTTTGTAAGAGCAGGATCCTCATTGATAAGTCTCACTGCCTCTGTTCTTGCCGCTTCTACCATTTTCAAATTTTGTAAGGCTTCCATAGCAATATCAGAAACACCCCATTGTTGATTTCCAGACAGTTGACCTGCTCCACGCTGAGCAAGATCAAGTTCCGCTAATTCAAATCCGTTCTTGGCTGTCTGCAAAGCTTTAAGACGATCTATAGATTTTGCAGAATTAGTTTCTGTAAAAGCATAGCAATACGCTTGATCAGTACTTCTCATGACACGACCACGAAGTTGATGAAGTTGTGCTAAACCGAATCTCTCTGCACCCTCAATAATTATTACAGTAGCATTTGGTACATTTACACCTACTTCTACCACTGAAGTCGCGCATAGTATTTTGATTGTTCCATTGTTAAATTGTCGCATTACAGAATTTTTCTCACTCGGTCTCATTTTGCCGTGGAGAATACCGATTTCGTATTCAGGAAAAATTTCTTTTTTCAGACGTTTAGCTTCTTCTTTGACTGATTTGGCAATAATGGCGGCTTCTTTTTCCGGATCAGGTTCATTAATGCGTGGGCAGATTACATACATTTGTCGACCAGTTTGTAATTCTTTACGAATTTTTTCGTACACTTCTTCACGTTTACCTGGTAAAACTAATTCTGTGATAATAGGTTTTCTTCCAGCCGGGGATTCATCAAGTAAAGTAAGATCAAGGTCTCCATACATAGTGAGAGCTAGTGTTCGAGGGATTGGTGTGGCTGTCATGGAAAGTAAGTGAGGAGCGATATTATTCTTTTTTACCAGTTTTGCTCTTTGGGCTGTGCCGAATCGATGTTGTTCATCAATAATTACATAAGCAAGGTTTTTGAATTCAACAGACTTTTGAATTAGTGCGTGGGTACCGATGAG
The DNA here is from genome assembly GCA_041662725.1 of Minisyncoccota bacterium. Classification (GTDB taxonomy): domain Bacteria; phylum Patescibacteriota; class Minisyncoccia; order Phycocordibacterales; family PALSA-1337; genus C7867-002. The sequence continues at coordinate 10,169 of JBAZRX010000001.1, read as the reverse complement.
AACAGCAATTTCTCCATTAGCGACCCATTTCAATAATTGTGCACGTGAAATATCTGTCCAGCCTTTTGGATTTACTTTAGAAGGAAACTTACGACAACCAGAACCGGTGATAAGACCGATTTGTATTGGCATAAAAGAAAAGTATTTAATGAAAGATTCAAAGTGTTGAGTAGCTAATATTTCCGTAGGGCACATATAAGCAGTTTGTAATTTAGAGACTATTACTGCATATGCACTAGCGGCGGCTACGGCGGTTTTACCGGAGCCAACATCTCCTTCAAGTAATCGTGACATGGCGTATTCACGCTTCATATCAGAAATAATATTCTCAATAGCACGGTTTTGTGCGTTAGTAGCTTGAAATGGAAAGCGTTTAACGAATTCCTGAACATTTTTCTTGCTTGTTTCTACGAGAAATGAAGGATAAGTCTCATATTCTTTTCTAGCTCTTTTTTTACCAAGTTGAATAACGAATACTTCTTCAAATGAAAATCTCTTACGTGCCGAAAGAGCATGATCACGATTTATTGGTGCGTGAATCCAAATAAAAGCAGTTTTTATTCCTGGTAAATGGTATTTTTCTAGAATATCTTCAGGGATAGGATCTTCTAATGTTTCCAATACTCCGCTTCTAAATATTTTTTGCAGAGCATGATATATCCAAGTAGAAGAAATACCGCGTGATTCTGGGTAGATTGGGTATAAAGTATGAGCTTCATTACCGTTACCGAAAAGGGAATCGCCAACTCCTGTAGGTAGTGAATTGACTACTTCTATCTTGGGATTAGAGAAATATAGAATTTCTCTTTTGATCTCTGTTTGTGGTGTGGAAGTCAGATCTTTAGAAATTCTTTTTTGTGAAATTTTTCCTTCAATTCTTACTAACATGTTATCTGTAAACATTTTCGCAACATAAGGTTGATTGAACCAAACACAATGAATACGACCAGTCTCATCTTCAACATAACCATCGGCCATAGGAACTTTTGATTTCCAACCCTTGCTAGTTTTAAGACCTGTAATTTTACCGAAGATTACAGCAGTATCTCCAGCTTGCAGAGAATCAATATTTTTAGCTTCAGCAGTATCGCCATAACGTACAGGGAAGTGGTAGAGAAGATCTTCAATAGTTTCTATCCCTAAACGCTTCAAAGCAATTTTTTGTATTGGTGTAATACGGAAACGTTCGCTGATCGGGGAGGTAATAGAAATGGTCATAAGTTTATTATACTAGAAATATAAATGTTTTTATGCAAGAATGAATCTATCGGGGAGAGGTGGCTGAGCTGGTCGAAAGCGCCTCACTGCTAACGAGGTAAGCCCGTTAAACGGCTTCGCGGGTTCGAATCCCGCCCTCTCCGCCAATGATCCGTACCTTAATAGAAAATTTATTTCTTCAAAATAACGAAATAAGCCTATTAGGAGTTTAGTATTAGTTAGGATATAGTTTATTAGGTAAAGTTTAATAATAATTTTTTAAATAATATGACAAAAGAGAATTCTGCGTTTATGAAGCCATTAAATATCAGCGCCGATTTGGCTGTTGTAATTGGTCCTGGACCTATGCCAAGATCGGAAGTTGTTAAGAAAATCTGGGTATACATTAAAGGTAAGAATCTTCAGGATCCAAAGAATAAGCGCAATATTAATGCTGATGAAGCATTGAAGAAGGTGTTCGGAGGTAAGGATGTAGTCAATATGTTTGAAATGACAAAGTTGGTTTCAAAACACTTGTCGTAAAATATGAGGATTGATAACAATCTATCGACATGCATCCACCACTTTGGTTTTGGAGTAGGAATGGTTTTGTATTTGAGTTGGATTAGACAAGATTGTAAAGATGAAAAATAAATAAATCAGAGTAATATGATAGGGATGAAAGCTTCCAACTCACAAATCGTTATATATAAAGATCAAAAAGGAAACGTCAAAATCGATGTTCGTTTTGATGGTGATACGGTGTGGTTGACACAAAATGCTTTAGCTGACTTATTCCAAACAACGAAGCAAAACATTGGTCAGCATATAAAAAATGTAATTGAGGAGAAAGAATTATCAGAAGATTCAACTGTAAAGAAATTCTTTACAGTTCAAAAAGAAGGTAGTAGAGCGGTTTCTAGGGATGTTGAGTACTATAATTTAGATATGATTATTTCTGTAGGCTATCGTGTCAAAAGTTCTGTCGCTACTGCTTTTCGCCAATGGGCAACAGCTAGGCTTAGTGAGTATGTAGTCAAAGGCTTTGTTCTGGATGATGAGCGCCTGAAAAATCCCGACTTGCCATTTGATTATTTTGAAGAATTAACACAGAGGATTGCTGATATCCGCTCTTCTGAGAAGCGATTTTACAGGAAGATTACTGATATATACGCAACCAGTGTTGATTATGATCCAACAGATGATCAAAGTCTTTTATTTTTTAAAACAGTACAAAATAAAGTACATTATGCGGTTACAGGGAACACTGCGGCGGAAATTGTTGTTGGTAGGATTGATAGTGGTAAAAATAATTTAGGACTTACTAATTGGAGGGGAGCCAAACCGACAAAAGAAGAAGTTATAATTGCTAAAAATTATTATAATATTGAGGAATTAACACAACTCAACGCTCTTGTTGAACAGTATCTGATTTTCGCTACCGAACAAGCTCGTCGTAGAATACCTATGACTATGAAAAATTGGATAGAAAAGCTGGATGGTTTCTTGAAGTTGAATGGGAGAGATATTTTGCAGTCAGCTGGTAGAATTTCTCATGAATTAATGAAGGAAATTGCAGAGAAAAAGTTTGATGAATATAAACAGATAGAAGCCAAACAAGATGTCGATTTTGATGAAGTTGCATTGAAAGCAATCGAAAGTGTAAAGGTTAGAAAATCATCTTCAAAAAAAATAAGAAAAGTTGTGTAATAAAAAGGCCATAAGTCTAGGGTTATTTATTATATCGATGTAGTATAATTATCAATCATGAAAACAGCTATTGTGCAGTTACATTCTTTTCAGGGAAATTATTTCTTCACCAGTAGAATTTGTAAAGAAATTAAAATAACATGACAAATAAATGTGACAACAAGAGCGTCGGGATGTTGGTCTGGAAAGATGGGAAGTTACTGCTGATCGAAAGAAAAAGACCGCCATTTGGTTTTGCACCTCCAGCTGGTCATCTCGATCTAGATAGTTCCTTTGAACATTCCGCAGAACGTGAGCTCAAAGAAGAAGTTGGATTAGATTCAAAAAATATTGAATTATTGATTGAAGGTCGAAAAGAAAATCCGTGTCGTCGGGAAGGTGGTAGTTGGCATTATTGGAAAATATATAAAGTTGAAACTAGCGGAGAGGTAAAAAGGAGCGAAGATGAAACGAAGCAAGCGGGATTTTATTCATCTGATGATTTGAAATTACTTGCAGATAAAACCGAAAGATATCTTAGTGGAGATATCAAGCAAAATGAGTGGGAAGAGTCGCCAGGTTTGGAGCCGGTCTGGTATGATTGGTTAAAAGAATTAAAGATAATCTAATAAATAAAATTATGAAAATAACAATTTGTGGCAGTATTGGTTTTTATAAAGAAATGGAACAAGCTAGGGATGAGTTAGTCAAACGTGGTTTTGAAGTGAAAATACCTGAACTTGCTTTAGAAGTTCCGCCAGAATTTGGTGGTGGTAAAAAAGTCTATTTTGGTCAATATATCGAACAGAATGGCGGTATTGACGGATTTCCGATAGGACACAAGATCTGGGATCTCAAAGAAGGGGCTATCAGAGATCATTACGAGAAGATTGATTGGTGTGATGGGATCTTGGTTATCAATCCCGATAAAAGAGGTATTAGCGGATATGTTGGTGGTAACACTTTGATTGAGATTGGTGTTGCTTTTTATCTCAGGAAGAAAATATACATATTAAATTCAATATCATCAGAACTTACTTATAAACAAGAAATTATAGGAATGAAACCTGTAATTGTTAACGGTGATTTATCGTTGGTGAGGTAAGTTACCACAGGGAATTTATCTCTGATTCGCAAAACTCTTCTTGTTTCTTTGTTGTATAATGCCTATATTACTAGACGATAAATTATTTTTATGCCCAAAAATGTGAATTTGAATAGACTTTCAAAAGTTATTGCGGTGGTTTTATTGATTACAACTGCAATAGTGGTGTTGTTAAATTCTAGTCATTATGTTTCAGCAGATAATACTTATAGAAAAATTGGTATTGTTGATGCTGTTGAAGGTCAATATTCAAGTCGCAGATTGATTGTATGGGGGACACATCAAGAGCCATCAATAAAGATTTCTGCTTATGATGATGTTAAACGAGATGTAAAAATAGATGTTTATAATTTTTCAAAAGATGAATTTTTGAATTTTTTGACATATAAGGTTGATAATAGTGAAAAGTACATAGCGAATGTTCCGGATGTTTCTAAGTTGAAAAAAATTGTGACAATTGATACTAAGGGGATAGGAGAAAAAACATTGTTACCGATAGAAGGAGTTGGTTTTTGGCTTTTGCGGGCATACAGTTCAGATGGTGAACAAACATTTTCAGCTGTGGTACGTACATCGATCGGTACTATGGCCAGAGAAGGTAATAAGGAAATTATTTTATGGACTCAAAACATAGTTACAGGGAAAAAAGTTAATTCTGGAAGCATTGAAATATTTAGTCTCAAAGATAAACCTACTTATCTTTCTAGTTCGCCAATAGATTCAGACGGGATTGCAAAAACATTACAATCAGTAAATGCCGATGTTGGGTTTGTAAATTCATCAGAAGGTCAGACGTTGATAATATTGAATCTACCGAGTGATTATTATAATTACCAAAACTTCAGTACTTCCAAGGTAAATACAAAGTACTTACTTTTTACAGATCGACCTCTCTATACTCCCGGTGATAAAGTTTATTTTAAAGCAATTATTCGAAATGATGACAATGCGGAGTATAGTATTCCTACTGGATTGGTTACAGTAAAGGTGTATAAGGATTACAATTCGACGAATCTGTTATTTGAGAAGAAATATCCAATTTCTGCTAATGGGACAATATCTGGTGAATACAGTCTTGAAAATACTGCACGTCCTGGAACCTACCAAATATCAGTAAATATAGGCGAAACATCTGATAGGGAATGGTATTTACGTACAGTTACAGATTTTAATGTCGAATATTATCGAAAACCTGAATATAATTTAGACATTAATGTAGAAAAAGATGAATTTTTACAAGGAGAAAACGTCTCACTTCATTTTTCTGGTAAGTATTTTTCTGGTCAAGCAATCTCTGGTGGAAAAGTTAAATATTCAGTCAAATATTCTGCGAATCAATATTACACAGAGGAGAATTTAGAATATTACAAAAAATATGGTTATAGCGGGTATTATTACGGAAAAAATGAAATCAAAAATGAAGAGATTGAATTGAATGATAAAGGTGAAGCTGAAATTGTTTTTGGTACGTATATGCTTCCTAGAGATGCCTTTTCTATTATTTCTGTGGAAGCGAGTTATCAAGATCAGAGTGGTAATCCTGTTAGAGCTAGTAAAAATATTTTGCTACGAGGAAATGAATATAGTATCCGTGCTGGTAACTACGAATATTATGCAAAAGCTGAGCAATCAATATCAATACCACTAACGCTTCTATCTCACTCTGATGCTCCAGTTTCTAATGTAAATATTTCTGTGTTTCCAATTCGTGGAGAGTGGTTAAGAGATGATAAAAATCTTTTAAATTCACAAGGTTATTATAATTATCATTTTGTTGAGGAAAACCTACCAAACTTTTCTGTTACTACAAATGACAAAGGTGAAGCGGTAGTAGTGTACGTTCCTCAGAAAACAGGTAGTCATAGTTTGTATCTTAAAGTTTCTGATCGACAAGGTAATATTTATGAAAAGAAATTATCTTTATGGATTACAAAAGAGAATGTGCCTTATTACACCGAGAACAGTTCTGGAGTTGTTACGTTGAAAGCACAGGATAGAGAATTTTCTCCTGGCGAGAATGTTCCTGTAAACATCTCTCTAGGAGATCCTAATAAGGATGTCTTAATAACTATTGAACGTGATAGGGTCAGAAGATATTTTGTAACATCAGTTCCTGGATATACAAGTACAATCTATGTCCCTACATTCAATACTGATCTGCCAAATGTTTTTGTATCTGCCTCTACTTTTACAACTAAAGGAAATCATTTATTCAATTCCTCATCAAAAGCAGTAACTCTCAGTAAGAGTAGTAAAGAAATAAATGTATCTATTATTCCAGGTGCTAAAAAGTATGCTCCAGGAGAAACTGTGGAGCTTCGGATAAAAACTACTGATTCTTCCGGTTTGCCAATCTCTTCTGAAGTTGCTGTATGGGCTGTTGATAAATCACTCTATGAGCTTATAAGCGAACAGAGGGCCAAAATTATAGATGTGTTTTGGGGTAAGAGATATAATTCTACAAGCTATAAAAATTCATTTGAAGGGATTACATCAAGTGGCGGAGCTGAAAAAGGATGTTTTGTTGGAGAAACTTTGATACTTACACCAAATGGTCTAAAACAGATAAAAGATATTAAAGTTGGCGATCAGGTTTTGACCAGAAGGAGTGAAATTGATCCAACATTAGTAAAAGCTACTGTAAAAAAAGTTCATTCAATAATTACGGATGGTTATTTGATATTGAATGGCAATATAAAAGTTACTCCAGAGCATCGTGTGTGGGTTAATAATAGCTGGAAAGATGTGGGGAATATCCAGATTGGTGATTTATTGATTGATAAAAATAACAAAGAAGTAAAAGTAAATTCAATCGAGTGGCAAGCTGGTAAAACAGCGGTTTATAATCTCACAGTAGAAAACAAGGCAACATATTTTGCTGGTAACATATATGTTCACAACCAAAAAGGTGATGGGGGAAGTGTAAGGGATAGTTTCGCTGATGTAGCATATTGGAATCCTCAAATACAAACAGATGCAAATGGTAATGCCGTTGTAAGATTTGTATTACCAGACAATTTGACTACTTGGTTAGTCCAAGGTTTGGCCGTGACTTACGATACTAAAGTCGGTGAAAATGCTACTGATTTGCTTGTAACAAAATCCGTAATAGTTCGTCCGATCCTTCCTAATATTCTGAGAATTGGAGATGATGTGACTATATCCACTCTCTCTCATAACTTTACTGGATCAAGTAAACAATTCGAAAATGCTCTGTCTTTCATGGGAGGCAGTGTGATTGGTAATAAAACAGTATCTCTTATTATTGATAATAATAGTTTCGTTGAAACTTTATGGAAATTGAATGTTCTTAAACCTGGAATTGCTGAAGTTAAAACAAGTTTACAGTCCAATAATAATCCTGAAGAAAAAGATATTGTGAGTGTAAAGATTCCTGTACAAGAATTTGGTTTTAATGAGAGGACTTCGTTTGTTGGAGAGGGTAATGTGATTTACGATACGATTCGATTCCCAGATACGAATGCTTCATCATCAAAAGCCAATCTATATCTGTCAGCCTCATTGTTTGGTACTTTACCTCCAGCTATTGATTATTTGTTGCAATATCCATATGGATGTGTGGAACAAACCACGAGTCGTTTTGTGCCGGCGGTGATTATCAAAGAAAATGAATCTATCTTCAGAAAAATAATTGGCGATAAGGATTTGCAGGGTTTTATGAAAACTGGAATAGATAGGTTATCCATTCTGAAAGATGGCCGAGGTGGTTGGGGATGGTGGTATGGAGAAGTTAACCCATTTATCACTGGTTATGTTATCGAATATCTGAAGAGAGCTGAGAAAATAGGTGCAGTTGTTCCAAGAGATTTGTATGAATCAACAAAAACACGATTTGAAAATGAGTTACCGAAGATTAGTGATCCTATAACACGTATTGGCTACATTTATACCTTGTCACTTCTCGATTCTCCACTTGGAAAGGAAGAAATAAAAAACTTTGGTACTTCAACACCAGATATAATAGCTTTAGGGTTATTGTCTAATATTCGAAACGGTTTTACAGATCGAAGTACCAATGGCTATGATCTTCTACAGGAAACTGCATATGAAGAAAATGGTAAGAAGTATTGGAATGCTGGAACTTGGAAATTCTTTGGGTCTCGTGAAGCTTCCACAGCTTTGGCTCTGAGAGCTTTGCTTGAGGCTGGTGCATCGGAAGAAATGACGATTGGGGCCGCTAGATATCTTGTTTCTGAAAGGAAATCTGATTATTGGCATAATACTTTTGCTACGTCACAAACTATAGACGCTCTTCTTGAATTTACTAAAAAGTATAGTAAAGGAAGTAGTACATCTTACAAAGTTTTGATTGGCGAAAAAATGATAGACAGCGGAACACTTCAGGGAGTATTTGATACTAAAACAATTTCTATTGATCCAAACCTTCTTACACATGGTGCAAGACTTCGTATTGAACCATTGAATGATAATCAAATCTATTCAACATTTGTATTTGATCAATTTAGAACTGGTAAAGATTCGGCTTCTAAAAATAACGGTCTGGATATTACGAGAACTTATAGTAGTAGTTTTGGGATAGGGGATGTTGTTGATATTAATATTCGGGTTTTGAATATTCCTCCTGAAAGTCGATATCTTGTGATTGAAGATGAACTACCAGCAGGACTTGTCCCGATAAATAAGAGTTTTGAGAACGAAAGATCATCTTCTGCTTACAATCCTTCCTCGTATTATTACTGGGGAGGTGATAGAGAATATACAAAAAATGGAATTATTGCATCGTTCTCTTATGTCCACAATAGTACTATGGATTTAACTTATCAGGCGAGAGTTGTGTCTAGGGGGACATTCAATGTTCCACCAGCACGTGCTAGTCTCATGTACGAACCAGAGATCAACGGTCGTACAGGAACAGATGTTGTTACTATTACGGGACAGAAATCAAAGTCGGTATTTAATCAGGGAGATCAAACAGGTGTAAGTGATATGCAGACAAAATATAGAGTTATGGGATATATTATTCTGTTAATGTTGATTATTGCTGGTATAACACATGGATATGATAAATATAAAAAAATATCATCTCGCGTATAAAATACTATTTAGTATTTTGATCTGCATTATTTTTATATTTGTAGTCTATCCAACAACAGAGGTTAAGTTTAAGGAAGAAAATCTTAATAAATCTATTGCCTCATCTACCCATCAAGCTTATTTCTTCGATTCTTCAACTTTTACAGATGCGATTGAGAAAGTTAAATATAGTGATAAAAACTACCCCAAGCCGATTATCGGTGGGGTAGTTCCTCATCATTTGTTGCCGAGTTTCATTATTGCTGATTTTTTCAAAAATTTGGCGAAACAAAAACCAGAGACAATAATTCTTATTGGTCCTAACCATTATGAACTTGGTGAAGAACCGATTTTATCTAGTACTTCTGGCTGGGAAACTCCTTTTGGGATTGTTGAGCCGGATATTGAGTTTGTTAGAGAATTAAATGATAAGAAAATACTTTATCTTGACGAAGAAGTACTTGATAAGGAGCATTCCATTGGAAGTATTGTGCCATTCATAAAATATTATATTCCTGATGCTAAAGTTGTTCCAATAATTCTTTCAGGAAATCTTGAAATGGAACAAATAAAAAATATGGTCGAAACTCTTGTTCCAAGAATAAATAAAAAGACGGTGATATTGGCTTCAATGGATTTTTCTCATTATCAAGATAAAAGTCAGGCTGAAATAAATGATGAGATCACACTGAAACTTATGAGAGCTAAGGATTATGAAAAAATAATTAATTTAAATAGTGCATATGTAGATTCGCCACCATCGATCATTGCACTGCTTATGGTTATGGAGAAAAAAGGTATAGACGATTTTGATTTGATCTATCACACCAATGCTGGCGAGATTTTGCATAGTCAATTCTATGAGGTTACGAGCTATTTTTCTTTTGCGTTTTGATTAATCCTTGTTTAAGTATAAAAAAAGCCACCATTATCGGTAGCCTTTGGTTAACAAATAAGCATCTTTACGACGATTATCCTCTGTAGCCATATCTATGTTACCGATAAAAACCTGCAAGCAGTAACTGTGGATAACGGTTTTCTGTGATTTGCGATTCTTGTATACTGTGTCTGGACACTACAAAATCGACTGCCGCAATTGTCACGGCGCGTTGAAACATGGTTT